>JAJYTR010000043.1 GCA_021792975.1 Pseudomonadota bacterium
ACAAGGTGCTCGAATCGCTGTTCGACCGTCCGATCGTTTCGGTCAACGATGTGCGGGTGCTGACGGGCACGACCTATCCGGCTGCGAACGCTCTGGTGGCGAAGCTGGTCGCGCTGGGCGTGCTGGGAGAGATGACCGGCTATGCACGCAATCGCCGCTTCCGCTACGCGCCCTATATCGCGCTGTTCAACGAGGGTGCGCCCGGCGCGGCCACGCAGGAACCCGCGCCGTGAGCCAGTTCGACTTTCTCGAACGCGAGTGGCCCTCGGTGCATGAGGCCGCCGGCAAGGCCGCGGCCGCGGTGCATGGCGATCCGCGCACGGCCTGCTTCTACGCGCGCAGAGCGCTCGAGCTGGCCGTTGCCTGGGCCTACAAGCACGACGCCGCGCTCAAGCTCCCCTATCAGGACAACCTGTCGGCGCTGATCCACGAGCCCAGCTTCAAGATCACCGCCGGCGAGGCCGTGTTCAACAAGGCGAAGGTGATCACCACGCTGGGCAACCGCGCGGTCCACAGCCATCGCGCGATCCCGTCCGACGATGCCGTCGTTGCGGTCCGGGAACTGTTCCATGTGACGTACTGGCTGGCTCGCACCTACGGCCGTGCGGCGCGGCCGGCGCCCGGGCTTGCCTTCGATGCGACCGCGTTGCCGAGATCCATGCGCGCATCGAGCCAGACGGCCGAGCAGCTGCAGCAGCTCGAAGCGGGATTGCGCGAACGCGATGAAAAGCTCGCGGCGTTGCTGGCCGACAAGACCGCGCTCGACGAGGAGCTGCAGCGCCTGCGCGCCGAGGTGGCGGCGGCCAAGCAGGCGGCAGCGGCGCAGCCGGACACGCACGACTACTCCGAAGCCGAGACCCGCGACTACTTCATCGATCTGCTGCTGAAAGAAGCTGGCTGGCCGCTCGATCAGCCGCAGGACCGCGAATTCGAAGTTACCGGCATGCCCAACAAGGAGGGCAAGGGCTACGTCGACTATGTGCTTTGGGGCGACGACGGCAAGCCCCTCGGCCTGGTCGAGGCCAAGCGCACGCGCCGCGACGCGCGCGTCGGCCAGCAGCAGGCCAAGCTCTACGCCGACTGTCTGGAGCGCCAGTTCGGCCAGCGCCCGGTCATCTTCTACTCCAACGGCTACGAGCACTGGCTGTGGGACGACAGCCGTTACCCGCCGCGTGCAGTGCAGGGCTTCTACAAGAAAGCGGAGCTCGAACTCGCCATCCAGCGACGCACTGCACGCAAGTCGCTGGCTGCGGGGGAGATCAATCCGGACATCGTCGAGCGTTACTACCAGACACGCGCTATCCGGCGCATCGCCGAAGCCTTCGAGCGCGACCACGACCGCAAGGCGCTGCTGGTGATGGCGACGGGCGCCGGCAAGACGCGGACGGTGATCGCGCTGGCCGACCTGCTCATGCGCTGCAACTGGGCCAAGCGCATCCTGTTTCTCGCCGACCGCGTGGCATTGGTGAATCAGGCGGTGAACGCCTTCAAGCATCACTTGCCGGATGCGTCGCCAGTCAACCTGGTGACCGAGAAGGACACCGAGGGGCGCGTCTTCGTCTCCACCTACCCGACGATGATGGGATTGATCGACGAGACGCGCGACGGCCAGCGCCGCTTCGGCGTCGGGCATTTCGACCTGGTCGTCATCGACGAGGCGCACCGCTCGGTGTTCCAGAAGTACCGCGCCATCTTCGGCTACTTCGACTCGCTGCTGGTAGGGCTCACGGCCACGCCCAAGGACGAAGTGGACCGCAACACTTACAGCCTGTTCGACCTCGAGGACGGCGTGCCGACCGACGCCTATTCGCTCGAAGAAGCGGTACGCGACGGCTTCCTCGTGCCGCCCAGGGCCGTCTCGGTGCCGCTCAAGTTTCAGCGCGAGGGCATCCGCTACGACGATCTCCCGGAAGAAGACAAGGATCAGTGGGACGCGCTGGAGTGGGACGACGACGGCAACGTGCCGAATCGCGTCGAGGCCGAGGCGGTCAACAAGTGGCTGTTCAACAGGGACACCGTGGACAAGGTGCTGGAGCACCTGATGACGCGCGGCATGACAGTGGCCGGCGGCGACCGGCTCGGCAAGACCATCGTGTTCGCGAAAAACCAGGCGCACGCGGAGTTCATCGCCGAGCGCTTCAACGACAACTACCCGCATTACAGGGGCGAGTTTGCGCGCGTCATCACCTTCAAGACCGAGTATGCGCAGAGCCTGATCGACACCTTTTCGGCCAAGGACAAGGCACCGCACATCGCCATCTCGGTGGACATGCTGGACACGGGCGTCGACATCCCGGAGGTCGTGAATCTGGTCTTCTTCAAGCTGGTGCGCTCGAAGACCAAGTTCTGGCAGATGCTCGGCCGCGGCACGCGCCTCTGCCCGGATCTGTTCGGGCCCGAACGAGACAAGACGTTCTTCTGTGTCTTCGACTATTGCCAGAACCTGGAGTACTTCAGCCAGAACATCCCAGCCATCGAGGGCTCGTTGGGTGCACCGCTTGGCAAGCGGCTGTTCAATGCCCGGCTGGAGCTGATCGGCGAACTGGACAAGGAACTGGCTGAGGGTCAGCGCGATGCGCAACGCGAGCTGCGGGCGCCGTCGCACGGGCACCCCGATTCCGCCGAGGACGTGCGGATGCAGATTGCCACGTTGCTGCACCGTGAGGTGGCCGCCATGAATCTCGACAACTTCGTCGTGCGGCCGCGGCGGCGCACCGTCGAAAAGTACGCCCGACCCGAGGCCTGGACGATCCTGTCGCCCGAGGCACTGGCCGAACTGGCCGACGAGGTCGCCGGTCTGCCCACCGAGATGGATCCCGACCACGAGGAGGCCAAGCGCTTCGACCTGCTGCTGCTGAACCTGCAACTGGCGCTGCTGCGCGCCGAGCCCGGCTTCGCGCGGCGGCGCGAGCGCGTGACGCAGATCGCCGGGGCGCTGGAGGAGAAGGCCGATATCCCCATGGTGCGCACGCAACTGGCGCTGATCCACGAGGTGCAGAGCGACGCCTGGTGGCAGGACGTCACCGTGCCGATGCTGGAGACCGTGCGGCGGCGGTTGCGCGATCTGGTCCGCTTCATCGATCGTGCGCAGCGCCGGCCGCTCTACACCGACTTCGAGGACGCGATCGGCGATGGCGTCGAGATCGCGCTGCCGGGGCTGTCCACGGGCACCGACGCGGCGCGGTTCACGGCCAAGGCGCAGGCCTTCCTGCGCCGGCACCTCGACCACATCGTCATCCGCAAGCTGCGCAGCAACCGGCCGCTGACGGCGACCGACCTCGACGAACTGCAGCGCATGCTGATCGAAAGCGGCGTGGCGACGCCGGACGACCTGCAGCGCGCGATCGACGGCGCGCAGGGTCTCGGCCTGTTCGTGCGCTCCATGGTGGGCATGGATCGCGCCGCGGCCAAGGAGGCGCTGGCTGGCTTCATGGCCGGCAAGACGTTGTCGGCCAACCAGATCGAGTTCATCAACCTCATCGTCGAGCACCTGACCGAACGCGGCGTGATGGAGCCGGCGCGGCTCTACGAGTCGCCTTTCACCGACCTCACCCCGAAAGGGCCCGAGGGACTGTTCGATGCGGTGGAAGTGGATGCACTGATCGGCGCGCTGGCGCGGCTGCGTGCGGCGGCGGCCGCCTGAGCATCGTCCCATCGCAGCCATGAAGACGCGCCACGCCATGACGATCGCGCACGGCGGTTCACGACGGCGGACGGGCGCCGGGCCTGCGCGCAAACCGACGGTGGGACCTCGCTTCGTCGCAGCCGCTGCGATGCCCGCCCCGTAGACTGCGCGCACGGATCGCCGGTCGCCCGTGGAGCGATCCGCACGCCCGAACCCGCTGCCGAGGAGCCGCATGCCCGGTCTGTACGTGCACCGCGCCAGCCGTCTGGAAGCCCTGGCGGAGACGCTGGCGCGCCATCTGGCCGCGCAGCCGCCGGCGGCGGTGCTGGCGCCGCAGCAGGTGGTGGTGGCGCATCCGGGCATGAAGCGCTGGCTGCAGCAGCAGCTTGCGCAGCGGGGTGGACCGGGCGCCGGCGGCATCGCCGCCAATCTCGCGTTCCTGCTGCCGGGGGAGTGGTGGCTGCGGCTGGGCGACGCGATGCTGGGCGCGGCGGACGCGGCGCCCTGGCAGTACGCGGTGCTGCGCTGGCGCCTGTACGCGCTGCTCGCGGGGCGCATCGAGGATGCGCGCCTGCGCCGCTACGTGGAGCACGCGCCGCCGCGCCGGCGCTGGCTGCTGGCCGCGCATCTGGCGCGACTGTTCGGCGAGTACCAGGTGTATCGCCCCGACTGGCTGCAGCGCTGGGACGCCGGCGATGCGGTGACGGACGGCGCGCACTGGCAGGCCGCGCTGTGGCGCGCGCTGCGGGCGGGCACGCCGGCGCCGCCGCGCGCGCTGCGCGAACAGGCGCTGCTGCAGGCGCTGGCGGAGGACGGCGCCGGCGACGGCGAGCCGGTGCACGTGTTCGGCATCGCCCACCTGCCGCCCGGCCTGCTGCGCGGGCTGAAGCTGCTGGCGCGGCAGCGTGACGTGCACGTGTATTTTCCCGATCCTTGCCGCGAGCTGTGGGACGACCTGCGCAGCGCGCGCGCGCAGTTGCGCGCGCCGGAGGCCGACGGCGATACGCACTACGAGGTGGGGCATCCGCTGCTGGCCGGCCTGGGCCGCATCGGCCAGGAATTCGCACGCAGCCTCAACAGCGAGGACGAGGCGCAGGAGGACCGCGACGCCCGCGACGAGGACGACGCGCCCACCGCGCGGTTGCCGCTGCTGGCGCGGCTGCAGGAGAGCATCCGCCGCCTGCAGCCGCAGGCCGCGGCCGGCACCGCCGCGCGCGCTGACGCCAGTCTGCGCGTGCACGCCTGCCACGGCCGCCTGCGCGAGCTGGAAGTGCTGCGCGACGCGCTGCTGATGCTGCGGGCGGCCGATCCCGCGCTGGAGCCGCGGCAGATCGTGGTGATGGCGCCGCGCGTCGAGGAGTACGCGCCGCTGCTGCCGGCGGTGTTCGGCACCCCGGGCCAGTGGCACGACGCCGCGCTGCCCTGGCATCTGGCCGACGTGCCGCTGGCGGCCACGCACCCGCTGTTCGCCGCCTGGCGGCAACTGCTGGGTCTGGCGCAGTCGCGCTGCACGCTGGAGCAGGTGCTGGACCTGCTGGAGGTGCCCGCGCTGGCGCGGCGCTTCGGACTGGAGGGCGCCGCGCGCGGACCGCTGGCCGAGGCGCTGCGTGAGGCGCAGGTGGTGTGGGCGCTGGACGGCGCCATGAAGGCCGACTTCGGTGCGCCGCCCGAGGATCTCAACACGCTGGCGTTCGGGCTGGACCGCCTGCTGGCCGGCTGGCTGCTGGGCCCCGACCTGCAGCATGCGGCGCTGTCGCCGCCGCGGCCGCAGATGCCGGCGGTCGCGCCGCTGCCGCGCATGCAGGGCGGCGATCTGGCACTGCTGGCGGGCCTGGCGCACCTGCTGCAGGAACTGCGGGAGTGGCGGGCCGCGGCGCGCACGCCGCGCAGCGCCGCCGAGTGGAGCCGCTGGCTGGGCGAACGCTGCGATGCCGCCTTCGCCGCCGATCCCGCCGACCGTGCCGAGGCCGACGCGCTGCTGCAACTGCGGCGCATCGCGGCCATGCCGGGTGCCGAGGCGGCGACGGCCGGCGTAACCGGCGCGATGGACTGGGCGGTGATCGCCGCGCAGCAGAACGCGGCGCTGGACGAGGTGCCCGCGCGCGCGCCCTACCTCGCGGAAGGTCTGCGCGTGTGCGGCATGGTCCCGCAGCGCACGGTGCCCTACCGCGTGGTGGCCGTGCTGGGGCTCAACGAGGGCGAGTTCCCGCGCGTGGCGCCGCCCTCGTCCCTGGATCTCATCGCCCGTCATCCGCGCGCCGGCGACCGCAGCGCGCTGGAGGAGGACCGCTACCTGTTCCTCGAGGCGCTGATGGCCGCGCGCGAGGCGCTGCATCTCAGCTACGTGGCGGAAGACGCGCAGGGCCAGCCGCGCAATCCGGCCGCACCGCTGGCGGAGCTGCAGGCCTTTCTCGACGCGGTGCACGGGCCCGGCGCCGGGGAGGCGCGGCCGTGGTGCGTGCGGCATCCGCTGCAGCCTTTTGCGCCGGCCTACTTCGAACAGGCGGAGGCGGGGTTCCGGCCCGATCCGGCGCTGCGCTCCTGCGCGCAGGTCTACGCCGATGCGGCCGGCACCGGCGACCAGCCGGGCGGCGCACCGCCGCTGCTGCCGCGCGCCGGGCTGGCGTCTGCCGTGCCGGCGGTCGATCTGCCGGGGCTGCGCGCGTTCCTGCAGCGACCCGCGCGCGTGGTGGCGCAGGTGCTGCTGGGTGTGCGCCTGCCGGGCGAGGACGAGGCTCCGCGCGAATCCGAACCGCTGACCGCGGATGTGGAGGCGCGCCTGCGCCTGCCCGCGCAACTGCTGCAGCAGGCGCTGGCCGCGCGCGCGCCGGCGCTGCCCGTGCAGCCGCCGGCGTGGCTGGCGCGCAGCGGCGTGCTGGCGGCCGGCCCCGCCGGTGCGGAAGCCTGGCAGGATCTGCGCGGCCGCGTACAGGCGGCGCTGGCGCTGCTGCGCGATCACCCGCTGGCCTCGGCGCAACCGGTCGCGGTCGCCTGCGCGCTGGATCCCGGCGGCGGCGCCACGCTCGCGGGCAGCGTGCCGGCGCTGCGCGATGGCGAAGGCCGGCACTGGCTGCTGGAAGTGCACACGCGCAGGACGCTGGACTTCTCGGTGCGCCTGCCGCTGTGGCTGGACGGCGCCGCGCTGGCGCTGAGCCTGCCGCCGGCGCAGCGCGGCGGCAGCCTGCTGCTGCATCTGCGCGAGCAGCCGCAGCAGGTGCCGGTGAACGACGCGATGCGGCAGCCGGCCGCCGAACTGCGGGCCGGCATCCACCGGCTGCTGCATCTGTACCAGGAAGCCTGCGCCGCGCGCGCGTGGTATCTGCCGGCCACCGCCTGGGCGGTGGCCACGGCCGGCCCCGATCGGCACGTGGACGCGGCGCGTACGGCGTGGGCAGGCGACAGCAGCGGTCCCGGCGAGCGCGGCTACAGCCCCGAGGCCGCGCTGCTGCTGCGCGGCCGCGACTGGATCGCCGAGGCCGAAACCTGGCAGGCATTCGCGGCGATGGCGCAGTGGCTGCATGCGCTGGTGGCGCCGCGGGAGACGCCATGAGCGGCAGCGTCCACCCGCCGCTGGACTGGATGCGCCTGCCGCTGGCCGCGCCGCGCCACGTGCTGATCGAAGCCAGCGCCGGCACCGGCAAGACCCACACCCTCACCCTGCTGTATCTGCGCCTGATCCTGGAAGCCGCCGACGAAACCGGAGCCGACGTGCGCGGCATCCTGGTGAGCACCTTCACCGATGCCGCGGCCGCGGAACTGCGGCTGCGGCTGCGCGAGCGCCTGCTGGAGGCCGAGCGGCTGCTGGCGCGACTGGCCCGCGGCGACGCCATCGTGGCGCCGGATGCGGCGGCGGATGCCCTCGCGCGTGATCTCGAAGCGGTGCTGCCGCGGCACCTCGCCGCCGGGTCCGCGCTGCGCCGCGTCCGCCGCGCACGCCAGGATCTGGATCTCGCACCCATCCTCACGCTGCACGGCTTCTGCGCGCGCGTGCTGGCGGAGTCCGCGTTCGAGAGCGGAGCCGACCTCGGCGCGGCCGCAGTGGCCGACGGGAACGATCTGCTGCGCGAATGCCTGCTGGACTTCTGGCGCCGGCGCTACCAGCAGGCGGCGGTCGATCCCGACGAAGCCGCCATCGTGCTGCGCCGCGGCCCCGAGGCGCTGCTGCGCCTGCTGCACGAGTACTTCACGCTGCACGAGCCGCGCATCGTGCGCGGGGATGCCGCCCAGGCCCCGCTGCTGGTGGAGCACCTGTGCGCGCCGGAACGGCTGCGCACGCTCGCCGCGCTGACTGCGGACGGCTCGCTGTACGCGCCGCGCAAGTCGAAGCTGCGCACGCTGATCGGGCGATTGCACGAGCGGCTGGCGGTGGCGCCGGCCCCCGGGCTGGACGAACTGGCCGTGCTGCTGGACCCGCTCGATGAGGCGCTGGTTGCGGGCCAGCAGAAACCCGGATCGACCCTGCTGCAGGACCATCCCCTGTTGCGTGACTGGCTGCGCGCGGCCGAGCTGCTGCGCGGCCGCGACGGAGCGGTGCGCGGCGCGGTGCTGGAAGCGGCGGCGGCGTTCTGCCGCGAGGCCATGGCCGAGCGCCTGCAGCAGCGCGGCCAGATCACCTTCGCCGCCATGATCGAGCGTGTGCGCGACCGCGTGCAGGGCGATCCGGTCTACGCGGCGTACCTCGCCGCGCGCTATCCCTGCGCGCTGCTGGACGAGTTCCAGGACACTGACCGCCACCAGTACGCCATCTTCGAGGCCATCTACCGCGGGCGCGGCACGCTGCTGCTGGTGGGCGACCCCAAGCAGGCCATCTACGGCTTCCGCGGCGGCGACCCGGCCACCTACCGCGAAGCCGCGCGGCAGGCACAGGAACGCGTGTCGCTGGCGGTGAACTGGCGCTCCACGCAGCGCTATCTGGATGCGCTCAACGCGCTGTACGCGCACGCGCCGCCGGAGCACCTGGGCCCGGGCATCGTCTACGCGCCGGTGCGCGGCGGCGGCCGTGCCGAGCGGACGCCGCTGCACCTGGACGGCGTGCCGTCGCCCTCGCCGCTGGTCCTGCGCGCACCGCTGGATGCACCCCTGGCGCGGCTGGACGAGGGCGATGCGGCTGCGCTGGAGGCCTGCGCCGACGACCTCGCGCGGCTGCTGGGCGACGGCCGCGCCACGCTCGGCGGCCGGTCGCTGCAGCCCGGCGACATCGCCGTGCTGCTGCCCAAGCACGAGCAGATCGCCGACCTGCGCGAATGTCTGGCCCGGCGCGGCGTGCCGGCGGCCGGTGCCGGCCGCCGCTCGGTGTTCGACACCGACACCGCGCTCGAGCTGCAGCGCATCCTGCAGGCCCTGCAGGACGGCCGCGCCGGCGTCCTGCGGGCGGCCTGGCTGACCGACCTGTGGGGTCTGGATGCCGCGGCGCTGCGGGCGCTGGAGGCCGACGCCGGCGCGCAGCAGGCGCTGCTGCAACAGAGCCTCGCGCTGGCGCAGGCCTGGCGCGCGCAGGGACCGCTGGCGCTGTGCCAGCGGCTGGCCGAGCGGGCCGCGGCGCGCCTGCTGGCGCGCCAGGACGGCGAGCGCGTGTTCACCGACCTGCGCCATCTGGGCGAACTGCTGCAGCAGCAGGCGACGGCCGGGCTGTCCCCGCACGCGCAACTGCAATGGCTGATGCGGCAGCGGCAGACGGCCGATGGCGGCGATGGCGACGACGCCCGCCAGCAGCGCATCGACAGCGACCGCGCACGCGTGCAATTGCGCACGCTGGCCAGCGCCAAGGGCCTGCAATGGCCGCTGGTGTTCCTGCCGCTGGCGTGGCGGCCGCCGCCGGGCGGCAATGGCCTGCTGCGCTTTCACGATGCGGAAGACCGGCTCAGCATCGACCTGGGCTCGGCCGAGCGGGCACGCAACGAGCTGCGCGCGCGGGCGGAACAGCGCACGGAGAACGCGCGACTGCTGTACGTGGCGCTGACGCGCGCGCAGCAGGCCTGCTGGGTGTACTGGCTGGAGGCCGGACGCGGACGCACCGCCGGGGACACGCCGTTGGGCGCATTGCTGGCCGCCGCCGGACTGCAGGCCGGTGCGGAGGGGCTGCACGCACGGCTGGCGGCGCTGGCGGGGAGGCTGCCGGGTGTGCGGCTGGACACCGCGGCGGCCGGTTCGTCGCACTACCGGCCCGCGCCGCCCTCCGCGCGCGCGCGCGCAGCGCTGGCGTCGCCGCCCGCGCCGCCGCCCTGGCAGACCTGGAGCTTCACCGCGCTGGCGCGCGGCAGTGCGCTGGAGCCGCGCGCGGCGGCGGATGAACCCGGCGACGAGGCCACCTCCGGTGTGGATGCCGGCGGCGGTGCGCCGCCGGCGGAGCCGCATGCCGAACTGCTGGCCCTGGCCGAACTGCGCGGCGCGCCCTTTGGCGATGCCGTGCATGCGCTGCTGGAGCAGGCGGGGCCGCAGACCTGCTTCGCGGCGATGCAGGCCGGCGTGCTCACCCGCGCGCTCGCCGGGCATGGCGTGGCCCTGTCCGCGGCGCAGGCGCCGGTGCTGGCCGCGCGCCTGGATGCGATGCGCGCCACCGATCTCGGCGCCGGCCTGCGGTTGGATGCGCTGCCTGCCGCACAGCAGGTGGCCGAGATGGAGTTTTTGCTGCCGCTCGCGGACGTGCCGCAGGCCGCGCTGCGCGCGCTGCTGGCCCGGCACGGCGCCGCCGACCTGCTGCCCTGGATCGGCGCCGCGCGGCTGCGCGGACTGCTGGGCGGCTTCATCGACCGCGTGGCGTGCTGGCAGGGCCGCTACCACGTGATCGACTACAAGACCAACGCGCTGGGCCTGACGACGGAGGACTACCGCGGCGAGGCGCTGGAGCAGGCGATGCGTGCCCACCACTATCCGCTGCAGGCGCTGCTGTACGTGCTGGCGCTGCACCGCTATCTGCGCCGGCGCCTGCCCGGTTATGACTATGCGCGGCACATGGGCGAGGCGCTGTATCTGTTCGTGCGCGCGGTGGGACTGGACGCGGACGCCGGCATCTGGCGGCATCGTTTCGATGCCGCGCTGGTGCTGGAGTTGGACCGGCTGTGCGAGGGGGCGGGGGCATGAGCGCGGGGCGTATCGATGCGGGATCCGGGCAGGTGCTGCACGACTGGGTGCTGCGGTACACCAGCGATGCCTTGCTGGCGCGCGCCGCCGCCGGCGCCGCGCGCGCCGAACAGGCCGGCCACGCCTGCGCCTGGCTGGTCGAGGAAGGCTTCGAGGCCGCGCAGATCGACGCGCTGCGCGCCTCGCCGTGGGTGGCCGCGGAAGCGGACGGCGCGCCGTTCGTGCTGGATGCCGCGGGGCGCTTCTACGTGCGCCGCATGGCCGCCGCCGAGCGGGCCGTGGCTGCGCAGGTGCGCCGCTTGGCGGATGCGCCGGCGGTGCCGCTGCCCGCGGGCGCGGCGCTGCTGCGGCAGTTGCTGCCGGAGGCCGCCAGCGCCGAACAGCGCGCCGCGCTGGCGCGGGGGCTGCAGCGGCGGCTGTTCGTGCTCAGCGGCGGGCCGGGCACCGGCAAGACCACCGCGCTGCTGGCGCTGCTGCTGGTGCTGCTGCATCCGCAGGGCGGCTGCGCAGCGGTGGCCGCGCCGCGCATCGCGCTGGCCGCACCCACCGGCAAGGCCGCGGTACGGCTGCTGCAGGCGCTGCAGGGCGGCCTGCCGGCGCTGCACCGGCGGCTGGACGCTGCGTGGCAGCCCGCGCTGCAGACCGTGGCGCAACTCCCCGCCGGCACGCTGCACCGGCTGCTGGGCCGGCGCCTGCAGGGCGAGGCGTGGCCGCTGGCGGCGGATCTGCTGGCAGTGGACGAGGCCTCGATGGTGGATCTGGGCCTGATGCGCGTCCTGCTGGAGTCCCTGCGCCCAGGGGCGCGGTTGGTACTGCTGGGCGATCCCGATCAGCTGGCGTCGGTGGAGGCAGGCAGCGTGCTGGCCGACATCATCGCGGCGGCGGCGGGCACGCCGCTGGCCGGCTGCGTGGCGCGGCTGCGGCATTCGCACCGCGCGCAACCCGGCCTCGCGCGCCTGCTCGAGGCCGTGCGCGAAGGCGATGCCGCGCCGCTGCACGCGGCCGGCATGCAGTCCGCCGCACCGCTGCGGCTGCGCGCGGTGGCCGAGCCGCAGGCGCTGCGCGTCGCGCTGGCCGACTGGCTGCAGCGCCACGCGGGGGTGTACGCGGGGCTGCTGCAGGCAGACCTCGATCCGGCGCAGGCGCTGGCGTGGCTGCGGCAGGTGCAACTGTTGTGCGCGCTGCGCACCGGGCCGTTCGGGCAGGCCGCGCTGAACGCCGCCATCGAAGCCTGGCTGCGCCGGCGGCAGGCGCTGCCGTCGGGTTTCTGGTTCGCCGGCCGGGTGGCGATGGTGACGCGCAACGATGCCGAGACGGGACTGGCCAACGGCGACGTCGGCGTGGCGCTGGGGGCGGGCACGGCGCTGCGCGTGTGGTTCGAACCCGCCGCGGCGGGAGACGCGCCACGCGGCATCGTTCCCGCGCTGCTGCCGCCGCACGAGCCGGCCTGGGCGATCACCATCCACAAGGCGCAGGGTTCCGAGTACGACCATGTCGCCGCGCTGCTGCCGCCGGCCGTCGACAGCCCCATCCTCAGCCGGGAGCTGGTGTACACCGCGCTCTCGCGCGCGCGCCGCAGCGCCGAGCTCTGGTGCGGCGCCGGCGTGCTGGAAGCGGCGCTGGCGCGGCGTGTCCGCCGCAGCGGCGGTCTGCGCGAGCGCCTGCTGGCCTCTCAGTAGGGCCGGCCGTCGCGGTGGGTGAAGCCGCTGCCGGCCACCGGCAGGTCGAGATCGATGTCGGGATAGTGCGCGGCGTCGCCGCCGGGCCGGCGCGTGCCCACCTCCAGCACCAGCGCATCGCGCGCGCTGCGGTTCTGCAGGTGGTGGCCGTCGGCCACGCCGGCCTTGAAGCCGGCGCAGTCACCGGGGCGCAGCAGTTCCTCGCCGGCGTCGGTGACCAGCACCACCTCGCCCTCCAGCACGTAGACGAACTCGTCCTCGCCTTCGTGCCAGTGGCGCTGGCTGGACCATACTCCCGGCTGCAGCCGCAGCAGGTTGACGCCGAACTGCGTCAGCTCGGCGGCATCGCCCAGCCGCCAGCGCTGTCGCGCCCGGCAAGGGGCATCGTGCGGCGGCGGATAGCCGGTGCCGAAGCGCGTGGGCGCGCGGTCACGGTCGATGCGGGGCATGCGGACGGCTCCGGGGCAGCGCGGCGAGTGCGCCGCACGCATGCTACGCCGGGCGCGCTCAGCCCGACAGCCGTTGCGCCAGCGCGGCCACGTGGCGGCCCTGGTACTCGGCGACCGCCAGCTCGTTGGCGCTGGGTGTGCGGCTGCCGTCGCCCTTGCTGAGCGTACCGGCCCCGTAGGGCGAGCCGCCGGTGATCTCGTCCATGTTGACCAGGCCCTGGCAGGCATAGGGCACGCCCACGATCACCATGCCGTGATGCAGCAGCGTGGTGTGGAACGAGGTGATGGTGGTCTCCTGTCCGCCGTGCTGGGTGGCGGTGCTGGTGAACACGCTGCCGATCTTGCCCACCAGTTTGCCCTGCTGCCACAGCGCTCCGGTCTGGTCGAGGAAGTTGCGCATCTGTCCGCACATGTTGCCGAAACGCGTCGGCGTGCCGAACACGATGGCGTCGTAGTCGGCCAGTTCCTCGGGCCGGGCGACGGGCGCGGCCTGGTCGGTCCTGGCATGGATGGCGGCCACCGTTTCCGGTGGCATGGTCTCGGGCACGCGCTTGATCGTGACCTGCGTGCCGGCCACCGCGCGGGCGCCGCGCGCCACCGCTTCCGCCATCTGCTCCACGTGGCCCCAGGTGCTGTAGTAGAGAACGAGGATTTTCGCCATGGCCGGCTCCGCTGCGGGAAGGAAGGGCCAGCATGCCGCGCGCCGGCACGGCCGTGCGGGTGCGTGCGGAAACACTGATTTGCCGCCGCGCGCGGACGCGTCGAGGTTCGCGGGCGGCCTCAGGTGCGGTGCAGCAGCGGCAGCAGCGCCAGCGCCAGCACGCTCGCGTTGTACAGCGCGTGCGCGGCGCAGCCCGGCAGCAGCGAACCCGAGCGCAGGCGCAGCCAGGTCAGGCCCAGCGCCAGCAGCACCAGCCCGGGCAGCACCTGCCAGTGCCCGCCGGTATCGGGCAGATGCGCCAGCGCGAACAGCGCGACGCTCAGCGCCACGGCGGCGCGCAGCGGCAGGCGCTCACCCAGCGCGGCCAACAGCACGCCGCGAAACAACAGCTCCTCGACGAACGGCGCCAGCAGCACGATCAGCGCGCCCAGCAGCAGACGCATCCCCCATCGGGCGTGATCGAACACCACCAGCACCGACTGCGCGACACCCTGCCGCGGGAACAGCAGCGCGTTCACGCCCAGCACCAGCGGCAGCAGCAGCGTCGCCAGCAGCAGGCCGCCGCCGATCCAGCGCGCGCCCGGCCAGCGCACCCCGAAGCCGGGCAGCGCCGCCTGCGCCCAGCACCGCGGCCAGGACGTGCGCACCAGCAGCAGCACCGGCAGCGCCGAGCCCAGCAGCACCGCCGCCAGCATGCCGCCGGTTCCCGCCCGTCGCAGCGCGCGGGCCGGCGGGCCGCCGTGCCGTGCGAGCAGCGACCAGGCCAGTGCCAGTGCGATCTGCATCAGGAAGTACAGCGCCAGCACGCCCAGCGCACGCCAGGGTCCCGGCGCGGCGCGGGCGATGCCCGCCGCCGCAGCCGGATCAGGACGGTTCAAGGGGAAGCTCCGTTGACGATTCCGTTGACGAGGTTCGCGAGCGCGCGGGGAGGATCCCGGCGCGCGCCGGGTGCGCGCGGGCGGAGGCCGGCGTCAGCGGGCGGTGCGAGACGGGCGGGGACGGGGTGGGGTGGGGCGGCACGGCGCGGCAGCGTAGCGGCGATATGCCGGTGCGCGCACGGGGGAGGAGATTTCACGGCGGCGGCATGCGGTGGCGGTTCAGGGGTGTCCGCTGGCGGATCGCGCCGGAGGTCGCACGCGCACCGGCAGCGGCACGTTGCACACCGATACCTTGCCGGGGCGATACACGAACCAGCGATTGACGCGCTGGCGACGCTCGGCCAGCAGCGCCGCGAACGCAGGCGAGCCGGTGCGCAGCGCCTGCAAATGCGGCTGCTCGCGGGCGGGCAGGGCATCGGCCATGCGCGCCCAGAGGATCGGTGTGCGGTGCGCGGCATCGCGATAGAAACCCAGCGCGCCGTGGCCGCGCGGCAGCGCTGCCAGCAGGTCCATGCCCTGCACCACGCGCCCGACCACGGCGAGGTTGCGGTCGAGCTGGCGCGGCGCCTGTCCGATCACGGCGTACAGCTCGCTGCCGTTGCCTGTGTCCGGCGGATCATCGCGGCCGACCCCGACCATGCCATAGCAGTGCAGCAGCCAGGCACGGCCGGCGGCGGGATCGGCGCCGACCGGGAAACCGCCGGCGAAACCCACCTCGGGTGCGTACACGTCGCCGTCGGGCAGACGGGTGAAGTCGAGCCCGGCCAGTGCGCGCGTGTATTCGGCGGGCAACGCGCGCGGCAGGCTGGCGGGCGGTGCCCGCTGCCGCGCCGTGCCGGCGTCCGCATCGCCCCATTGCGCGACAAAGCCGTCCTGCACGCGCAGGATGGCGAGACCGTCCCAGTAGTGCGCGCGCGCCAGGGTTTCGATGGCGGCCACGTGCGCCGGCGCGAAGCGCGGCGCCAGTTCGATCACCACGCGCCCCTGCGGCAGGCGCAGCACCAGCAGGCGGTCGGTGGGCAGGGTGCGCCAGTCGCCGGCCGCCGCCTGCGCCAGGATCTGCGCCATGTCGCGTGCTGCCGCTGCCGCCCGCGCAGCCGGCAGCAGCGCCAGCAGCAGGCCCAGCGACAGCGCCGCGGCAGTGCGGCGGCGCTCAGCCATGACGGATCTTCAATGCCAGGATGGTGCCGGCCAGCACCAGGGTGAGGCCGTTGGAGAGGATGATCGGCCAGGAGCCCAGCACCAGCCCGTACGCCAGCCAGAAGGCGATGCCCACGGTGAACACCAGATACATCAGCATGGACAGCGCACGGGTGTCGCGCGTGCGCAGCGTGCGCCAGGCCTGCGGCACGAAGGCCAGCGTGGTGAGGGCGGCGGCGATGTAGCCCAGCCAATCGCCGGGCAGGGGGGCTGCGATCATTGCGCCATGATGGCACGGCCGTCCTGCCGGTAGACGATGCCGTCCTTCATCACGAAGGACACGTGCTGCATGCGGCGGATATCGGCCAGCGGATCGCCGTCGACCGCGATGACATCCGCGCGGTAGCCCGGCGCGAGGCGGCCCAGTTCATGCCCGTGCCCCAGCAGCGCGGCGGCGTTGACGGTGGACGTGCGCAGCGCCTCCAGCGCCGGCATGCCGGCCTGCACCAGGTACACGAACTCTCGCGCGTTCTCGCCGTGCGGAAACACGCCGGCATCGGTGCCGAAGGCGATGCGCACGCCGGCGCGCCAGGCGCGGCCGGCGGTATCCATGATCCGCGGACCGATCGCCGCGGCCTTGGCCGCCACCTGCGGCGGATAGTAACCCGGCACCCTGGCTTTCTCGGCGACGAACTCGCCGGCAGTGATGGTGGGCACGTACCAGGTGCCGTGCCGCTTCATCAACTGCATGTCGTTGGCGTCCATGAAGGTGCCGTGCTCGATCGAGTCGACCCCGCCCAGCACGGCGCGGCGGATGGCCTCGGCGCCGTGCGCGTGCGCGGCCACGCGGTAGCCGTAGTCGCGTGCGGCGGCGACGGCGGCGCGGATCTCTGCCAGCGTCATCTGCGGGTTGTCGCCGCTGGCGCTTTCGTCCAGCACGCCCCCCGAGGGCATGATCTTGATCACGTCCGCACCCAGCTTGTAGTGCTGGCGCACCGCCTTCCAGGCATCGCCCGGGCTGTTGACGATGCCGCGCATCGGGCCGGGATCGCCGGCCAGATCCATGCGGAAACCGTCGGTGGGATCGGCGTGGCCGCCGGTGGAACCGATGGGCTGGCCGGCGCTGACGATGCGCGGGCCGGGGATCAGCCCGGCGTCGATGGCGTCGCGCAGCGCCAGCGATTCGTTGCCGTCATCGCCCATGTTGCGCACCGTGGTGAACCCGGCCAGCAGTGTGCGCCGCGCGTACACCGTGCCGCGGATGGCATAGTCGGCGGGATCGAGGCGGAAGCGGTCGCTGTAGGTCGTCGGCCCGAACTGCATGGTCAGGTGCACGTGCGCATCGATCAGCCCGGGCAGGCAGGTGCTGCGCGTGAGGTCCACTTCGCGCGCGCCGGGCAGGGCGTAGCCGGCCGCTTCGATGGAGCGGATGCGACCGTCCGCGATCACCAGCGTACGTGCGTCGAGGGCGTCGCCGCGTGCGGGATCGAGCACGTGGCCGCAGCGCAGCAGTACCGGCGCTGCTGCTGCTGCTGCGGCGGCGGGCGCGGGCGGGGCCTCGGCGCCCGCGGCGAAGGCGGCCAGCAGCAGCGCGGCGGCAGACAGCGTACGCGTGGATTTCATGGCGGTTTCCCCCGACGGTTTGTGATCAGTTTGCAAAACCGGACATCCTGCCGCCTGACTCAAAGCGGCTACATGCAAGCAAACGGGCGCGGCAAAGCCGCGCCACCTTGGTCGCGACAAGCACTCGCGTGCTCGTCGCGGCGGCACATCCATGTGCCGGAGCGGTTTTGCAAATCGCTCCCGTGAAGCGGCCAGCGTAGGGCCGCGGCAGTTCCGCGCCAGATGCCGCATGGCGCTTGGCGGGCGCGTGTACGCTGCGCTACGCTGGATCGTTTCCAACCGCCGACTTCCGCCATGCAGGACCAGTACGAACCCAGCCGCGTCGAAGCCGCTGCCCAGCGGTTCTGGGAAGCGTGCGGCGCCTACGTGGCCACGGAAGATCCGGCGCGGCCCAAGTTCTACTGCCTGTCCATGCTGCCGTATCCCTCTGGCGCGTTGCACATGGGTCATGTGCGCAACTACACCCTCGGCGACGTGATCGCGCGCTACCAGCGCATGACCGGCCACAACGTGCTGCAGCCGATGGGCTGGGACGCCTTCGGCCTGCCGGCCGAGAACGCCGCCATCCGGCACAACACCGCGCCGGCGCAGTGGACCTACGCCAACATCGAGCACATGCGCGGCCAGCTCAAGGCGCTGGGCTACGCCATCGACTGGTCGCGCGAGTTCGCCACCTGCCGGCCCGAGTACTACGTGCACGAACAGCGCCTGTTCACGCGGCTGTTCAGGAAAGGGCTGGTGTACCGCCGCAACAGCGTCGTTAACTGGGATCCGGTGGACCAGACCGTGCTGGCCAACGAGCAGGTGGTGGACGGCCGCGGTTGGCGCTCGGGCGCGCCGGTGGAAAAGCGCGAGATTCCGCAGTGGTTCCTGCGCATCACCGCCTATGCCGACGAACTGCTGCGTGAGCTGGACCGCCTGCCCGGCTGGCCGGAGCCGGTCAAGACCATGCAGCGCAACTGGATCGGCCGCAGCGAAGGGCTGGAGATCGACTTCCAGGTGCCCGGCGAGGACGCGCCGCTGACGGTGTTCACCACGCGCCCCGACACGCTGATGGGCGTCAGCTTCATCAGCATCGCCGCCGATCACCCGCTGGCGCGCAAGGCGGCGGCCACGCGCCCCGTGCTGGCGGCCTTCCTCGAGGAACTGAAACAGGGCGGCGTCGCTGAAGCCGAGCTGGAGACGCAGGCGAAGCGCGGCATGGATACCGGCCTGGTTGCCATCCATCCGCTCAGCGGCGAGAAGCTTCCCGTCTGGGTGGCCAACTTCGTGCTGATGAGCTACGGCACCGGCGCGGTGATGGGCGTGCCCGGCCACGACCAGCGCGACTGGGAATTCGCCGGCGCCTACGACCTGCTGATCCGCATGGTCATCGTCAGCCCGGCGGTGCGCGAGGCCATCCGTGACCTGGGACGCGATGCCGCGCGCAACGCCGATCCGATGTCCGCGGCCCTGGGCGAGAGCCGGCCGCTGGACGTGCTGGAGGAATCCGGTGCGCTCAGCGTGCTGGAGCAGTTCGAGCGCGACATCGTGGTCCGCGGCGCGTACACCGGGTACGGCTATCTGGTGAATTCGGGCGAGTTCGACGGGCTGGACTTCGCGCAGGCTTTCGAGGCCATCGCGCGCAGGCTCGAGGCCCAGGGTGCGGCGCGGCGCAAGGTCAACTGGCGCCTGCGCGATTGGGGTGTCAGTCGCCAGCGCTACTGGGGTTGCCCCATCCCCATCGTCTACTGCGCCGCGTGCGGCGCGGTGCCGGTACCCGAAGAGCAACTGCCGGTGCTGCTGCCCGAGGACGTGGCCTTCAGCGGCGTGCAGTCGCCGCTCAAGGCCGACCCCGAATGGCGCAAGTGCGCCTGCCCGCAGTGCGGCGGTCCGGCCGAGCGCGAGACCGACACCTTCGACACCTTCATGGAGTCGAGCTGGTACTACGCGCGCTACACCTCGCCCGGCGCGGCGGACATGGTGGACGCGCGCGCCGACTACTGGCTGCCGGTGGACCAGTACATCGGCGGCATCGAGCACGCCATCCTGCATCTGCTGTATTTCCGTTTCTTCCACAAGCTGCTGCGCGACGAGGGGCTGGTGCACTCGGACGAGCCGGCCACGCGCCTGCTGACGCAGGGCATGGTGGTGGCCGAGACGTTCTACCGTGACAGCGCCGACGGCGGGTGCGTCTGGATCAATCCCGCCGAGGTGGACGTGCGGCGCGACGAGCGCGGCCGCGTCGTCGGCGCGGTGGCACGTGCCGACGGTGCCCCGGTACAGGTCGGCGCCATCGAGAAGATGTCCAAGTCGAGAAACAACGGCGTCGATCCGCGCACCATGATCGAGCGCTACGGCGCCGATACCGTGCGGCTGTTCTCGATGTTCGCCGCGCCGCCCGAGCAATCGCTGGAGTGGAACGAGGCCGGCGTCGAGGGCATGGCGCGCTTTCTGCGCCGCTTCTGGCGCGAGGTGGTACAGCATGCCGCGCAGCCCGACCATCCGCCGGTCGAGCCCGCCGCACTGACGCCGCCGCAGCGCGTGATGCGGCGCGCCGTGCACGAGACCATCGCCAAGGTGCGCGACGACTACGGGCGCCGGCTCAGCTTCAACACCGCCATCGCCGCGCTGATGGAACTGCTCAACGCGCTGCAGAAGTTCGAGGACGCGAGCGCGCAGGGCCGTGCGGTGCGCCACGAGGCGCTGCAGTCGATGGTGCTGCTGCTGAATCCGGTCACCCCGCACATCGCCCATGCCCTGTGGCAGGTGCTGGGCAATCCCGAACGGGTGCTGGAGGACGTGCCGTTTCCGCAGCCCGATCCGCAGGCGCTGCAGCGCGAGCGCGTCACCCTGGCGGTGCAGGTCAACGGCAGGCTGCGCGCCGCCATCGAGGTGGCCGCCGACGCCGCGCGCGAGACCATCGAGGCCGCCGCACTGGCCGAGCCCAACGTGCAGTTGTTCCTCAAGAACCAGACGGTACGCAAACTGATCGTGGTGCCCGGCAAGATCGTCAACATCGTGGCGGACTGAGCGCCGGGGACTCGGGACTCGGGACTCGGGACTCGGGACTCGGGACTCGGGACTCGGGACTCGGGACTCGGGACTCGGGACTCGGGACTCGGGACTCGGGACTCGGGACTCGGGACGAGCGTGTTGCGATTT
>JAJYTR010000044.1 GCA_021792975.1 Pseudomonadota bacterium
AAACCAAGGGCGTCAGCCTCGAGCACATCGAACGCAACCTGATGGACGGCAGGCCGCTGCGCGACATCGGCGCCTGAGCACCGACACACGGCGGCTCTAGGGGCTGCGGCCGCAGACCGGCAGGCAGCGGGGCGACGGTGGTCGATCGGGACCCATGATCGTATAATCAATAGAACACTTGATTATGGGCGATCCCCGGCATGGCCCCGGTCTACCTCGATCACAACGCCACCACGCCGGTCGCGCCGGAAGTGGTGGCGGCCATGCTGCCATTCCTGCACGAACATTTCGGCAATCCCTCCTCGGACCACGCCTATGCCGGGATGCCGCGTCGGGCCGTGGCCGAGGCGCGCACGGCGGTCGCTGAACTGATCGGCGCGCGGTCGCACGAGATCGTGTTCACCGGCAGCGCCACCGAGGCGAACAATCTCGCGATCCTCGGCACGGCAAGGGCCTCGGCACGCGCGCACCCCCATGCGGTGATCTCGGCCATCGAACATCCCGCCGTGTCCGCACCCGCACGGCGGCTGGAACGGCTGGGCTGGGCGCTGAGCATCGTGCCGGTGGACGGCCACGGCCGCGTCGCGCCCGCGGACGTCGCCGCCGTCCTGCGCCCCGACACCGCGCTGGTGTCGATCATGCACGCCAACAACGAAGTCGGCACGCTGCAGCCGGTCGCCGAAATCGCCGCGCTGGCGCACGCATGCGGCGCGCTGATGCATACCGACGCCGCGCAGTCCGCAGGCAAGGTGGAACTGGATGTCGAGGCGCTGGGCGTCGACCTGCTGACGCTCGCCGGTCACAAGTTCTACGCGCCCAAGGGCGTGGGCGCGCTGTACGTGCGCAGCGGCACGCCGGTCGCCGGCGTGCTGGCCGGGGCGGGCCAGGAACGCGGCCTGCGCCCGGGCACCGAGGCCGTCGCCCAGATCGTCGCCCTGGGCGCCGCCGCGCGTCTGGCGCGTGCGCGCCTTCCGCAGGCGGGCATCCGGCTGCGCGCGCTGCGCGACCGGCTGCATGCGCGACTGCTGCAGGAGATCCCGGAACTCGCACTCAACGGCCATCCCGAACAGCGCTTGCCCAATACCCTCAATGTGTCCTTTCCCGGCGTATCCGGCGCGCTGCTGCTGCAGCGGGTGGCGGATCGGGTCGCCGCTTCCACCGGTTCCGCCTGCCATGCCCACGACGCCGCTCCCAGCGGCGTGCTGGGGTCGATGGGCCTGTCCGCGCGGCGCGCCGCCGGCGCCGTGCGCCTGTCGGTCGGGCACGGCACCCGCGAGGACGACATCGACGCGGCCGCCGCGGCGCTGATTGCGGCATGGCGCGCATCGACGGTCGCGGAGCACGGCTGATGGACCACCGCGCATTCAAGGACCGGATCTACGAACAACTGGGGCGCCTGGGCAAGTCCCTGGCAAGCCCCAAGCGGCTGGAAATGCTCGACGTGCTTTGTCAGGGGCCGCACACGGTGGAGTCCCTGGCCGGAGCCACCGGGCAGACCCTCGCCAACGCCTCGCAGCATCTCAAGGCGCTGCGCGCGGCGCGTCTGGTGGAGACGGAAAAACAAGGCCTGTACGTCACCTGCCGGCTGGCCGGCCCGGAGGTCGGCGAGTTTTTTCTGGCCTTCCGCCGCCTCGCCGAATCGCGGCTCGCCGAGATCGAACGCATCACGCGCCTGTACCTCGGCTCGCGCGACATGCTCGAAGGCGTCGACCAGGCCACGCTGCTGGAACGCGTCCGCAGCGGTGAAGTGCTGGTCCTGGACGTGCGTCCCGCCCAGGAATACCGCAGCGCGCACATCCCCGGCGCGCTGTCCGTGCCGCTGGCCGAGCTGGAACAGCGGCTCGCCAGGTTGCCGCGCCGCAGGCAGATCGTCGCCTATTGCCGCGGCCCGTACTGCGTGATGTCGGTCGAGGCGGTGGAGATCCTGCGCCGTCACGGCCGCAAGGCGGCGCGCCTCGAAATCGGCGTGCCCGAGTGGCGCCAGCGCGGCCTGCCGGTGGCCCGCGGCCCCGATCCCGCACCGAGTCCCAACCCCGTGGAGGTCCCATGAAAACCCTCTTCGTACTCAACGATGCTCCCTACGGCAGCGAGCGCAGCTACAACGCCCTACGACTCGCCCGGCAGATGCTCAAGACCGGCGGCGAGGAGGTGAAGTTGTTTCTGATCGGCGATGCGGTGGCTTGTGCCAAGGCCGGGCAGAAAGTAGCGGCCGGCTACTACAACATCGGCGACATGCTGGGCATGATCGTCCGCCACGGCGGCGAAGTCGGCGTGTGTGGCACTTGCATCGACGCCCGCGGCATCGCCGCCACGGAGCTGATCGAAGGCGCGCTGCGCAGCACGATGGAGCAGCTCGCCGCGTGGACGCAGTGGGCCGACAAGACGCTGGTGTTCTGATGGATACCGCCAGAACAGTCGTCGTCCTCGGCGGCGGCGTTGGGGGTCTCGTCGCCGCCAGCGCGTTGCGCAGGCATCTTCCTCGTGCCCATCGCGTCGTGCTCGTCGATCGGGAACGCGAGCACCTCTACGCGCCATCGCTGCTGTGGCTGATGGTGGGGCTGCGCGAAGCCGCATCCATCCAGCGTCCGCTCGCCCGGCTGCAGCGCAAGGGCATCCAGCTGCGACTCGGCGAGGTGGAGAAGATCGATCCCGAAACCCGCCGCGTCACGGTATCCGGCGAAACTCTCGATGCGGACTACCTGGTCGTCGCGCTCGGCGCCGAGCTGGCCGCGGAAGCCGTGCCGGGTCTGCGCGAGGCGGGGCACGATTTCTACACGCTGCCCGGCGCCGAGAGCCTGCGCGCCGCACTCGACCCGCTGCGGCGAGGACGTGTCGTCGTGCTCACGGCGGCGCCCGCGTACAAATGCCCGGCGGCGCCCTACGAGGCGGCGCTGCTCATCGATGCGTTCTATCGCAAGCGTGGCCTGCGCGATGCGGTCGCCGTCGAGGTCTTCGCCGCGGAACCCGGGCCGATGGCGGTTGCGGGCCCGGAGACCTCCGCGGCAGTGAAACAGCTGCTCGCAGCGAAAGGCATCGCGTACCACCCCGAACATCAGGTGACGTCGGTCGACGCGGCCGCAAGGCGAATCGTCTTTGCCAACGGCGCGAACACGGGATTCGACCTGCTGGCCTACGTGCCACCGCACCGCGCACCGCGTGTGGTCCGCGAGAGCGCCCTCGCCGGCGAGACCGGGTGGATTGCGGTGGACCGGCACACGCTGGAAACCCGCTTTCCCCGGGTCTTCGCGATCGGCGATGTCGTCTCGATCCCGCTGCAGCTCGGCAAACCGCTGCCGAAAGCCGGCGTCTTCGCGCATGGCGAAGCGGAGGTCGTCGCGAAGAACATCGCCTCGCTCATCCTTGGCCGGGGCGCCTCCGAACGCTTCGAGGGTCACGGCGCGTGCTTCGTCGAGACCGGCAACGGACTGGCCGGTTACGGCGGCGGCGATTTTTATGCGGAACCCAATCCTGTCGTGAAGTTCCGCGCACCGGCCCGGCACTGGCACCTCGCCAAGGTGCTGCTGGAAAAATCCTGGCTACACTTCAAGGCATAAAGACATGAATGGCATGGGGATGAGCGGGATGGGCGTCCTGTGGCCGCTCTTCATCCTGTTCTGGATTCTGCTGATCGCCGGCGTGGTGGTGGTCATCGGCTGGTTGCTTCGTGGCAGGGCCGATTCGCCGCTTGAAATCCTGCGGCGTCGCTATGCCCGGGGCGAGATCGACCGGGAAACCTACATACGCATGCGCCGGGAACTCCGGGAAGACGACCGGTGAATGGGCGCGGCCCCTTGATCGCGGGCCTGGTGCTGATCGCGGCAGGCCTCGTCGGCGTCGTCGGTCTGTATCCGGTCCTCAGGCCCAGGGGGATGGGCATGATGATGGGAACGGACGGAATGATGGGCCGCGGCGGGATGAAACGCATGATGCAGGCCATGATGGGCAACATGCTGCCGCTCGGCATCAACCCCGCCGCGCTGCCACAGCCCCATTCGCAAGGGGCCCGGTTGATGCAGCACTTCTGTACCCAGTGTCATGGCCTGCCGGGGCCGGGACTGCATACGGCCACGCAGTGGCCCGCGGTCGTGGCGCGCATGGTCGCGCGCGAGCGCATGATGAGCGACCAGGACATGATGGGCATCCAGGCTCCGTCCGCAGGAGAGCAGGCGACGCTGCTTGCGTATTTGCAGAAACATGCCCAGATACCTCTGAACAAGGCAACCGCCAAAGGCCTGGATACGCCGGCCGGCCGGGCTTTCAGCGCAACCTGTTCCCAATGTCATGCCCTCCCCGACCCCGCGCAGCACACCGCCGCGGATTGGGCCGCGGTAGTGCTGCGCATGCAACGCAACATGGTGGCCATGGGCAAACCCGTGCCGCCGCAGTCGACACTGCATGCCATCGACGCGTACCTCCGGAAATACGCGAAGCCGCCCGGCAAGGAGGATTCCGAAAAGGGCACCGGCCTGGATGCCGAGACCCGGTAGATCAGTTCGCAAAACCCGGCGCCTTGCCGCGATTCGCAAGCCAACGGGTGCGGCGCAACCGTGCCACCTCGCGCTCCAGGCCTGCCCGGCAGACAAGGGGCATATTCAGGCCGTATACGCGCGGGCGGAATGCCGGATGCGCGTCCATGCCGAACATCGGTCATCGGCACGGCGACGAAGGCGCATCGATGCGCCGGGTTCGGGTTACGCTGCGCGCCAGCCGGCGCCCGGCGCCGCTCTTCGCCGCCCGTATCGAGGAACCCGCGCATGAACAGACCCGGCAGCAACCACAATTCATCCTCCACGCGCGAACTGACCCTGCGCGGGGTGGTCCTGGGCATCGTCATCACTCTGGTATTCACCGCCGCCAACGTGTACTTCGGCCTGAAGGCCGGGCTGACCTTCGCCACCTCGATCCCGGCCGCGGTGATCTCGATGGCGCTGCTCAAGGGGATGGGCGGCAGCAGCATGCAGGAGAACAACATCGTGCAGACGCTGGCCTCGGCGGCGGGCACGCTGTCGGCCATCATCTTCGTGCTGCCCGGCCTGGTGATGGTGGGCTGGTGGCAGGGCTTTCCGTTCTGGATGAGCTTCGGCGTGTGCGCGCTGGGCGGCATCCTCGGCGTGATGTACTCGATTCCGCTGCGGCGCGCGCTGGTCACCGGCTCCGACCTGCCCTACCCCGAAGGCGTGGCCTGCGCCGAGGTGCTGAAGGTGGGCAGCACGGCCGCCGCCGGCAGCAGCGCCGCGCGCGAAAACCGCGCCGGGCTGCTCGCGGTGACGGCCAGCGCGCTGGTGTCGGCCGGCTTCGCCGTGATCGTGGCCACGCGGGTGTTCGCCGGCAACGTGGCGGCGTACTTCCGGTTCGGCGATCGCGGTGCCACCGGCGCCGATTTCAGCCTGTCCTTTGCGCTGTTCGCGGTCGGCCATCTGGTGGGCCTGTGGGTGGGCCTGTCGATGCTGCTGGGCGCGCTGATCGGCTGGGCCGGCCTGGTGCCGGTGTTCACCTGGCTGCATCCCGCCGCCGGCAGCGCCAGCGACGTGGCGCAGGCGATGTGGGCGACGCGGGTGCGCTTCGTCGGCGCCGGCGCCATCGGCGTGGCCGCCATCTGGACCCTGGCTAAGCTGGTGGGCCCGGTGGCTTCCGGGCTGCGCGGAGCGATGACCGCGGCGCGCGTGCGCAAGGCGGGCAAGGCCGATACCCTGCCGCGCACCGAGCAGGATCTGCCGATCGGACTGGTCGGCCTGATCACGCTGGTCTCGCTGCTGCCGATCGGCTGGATGCTGGTGCACTTCGGGCTGGCCGCGGGGTTGCATGCCCAACTCGCGCTGCTGCTGCTCGGGGCGCTGGTGTTCATCGTGCTGATGAGCTTTTTCGTCTCGGCGGTGTGCGGCTACATGGCCGGGCTGATCGGCTCGTCCAACAGTCCGCTCTCGGGCGTGGGCATCCTGGTGGTGATCGCCGCCGCGCTGCTGCTGGTGCTGGGCGTGGCCGGCCAGTTGCCCGGCAGCATGCAGCCCGCGCTGGTGGCCTACGCGCTGTTCGTCACCGCGGTGGTGTTCGCGGTGGCCACCATCGCCAACAACAACCTGCAGGATCTCAAGACCGGTCAACTGGTGGACGCCACGCCCTGGAAGCAGCAGGTGGCGCTGGTGATCGGCGTGATCGCCGGTGCCGTGGTGATCCCGCCCGTGCTGGACCTGCTGCTGAAGGCCTACGGCTTCGCCGGCATGCCCGGCAGCAACCCGGCGCAGGCGCTGGCGGCGCCGCAGGCGGCGCTGATCTCGGCGCTGGCGCAGGGCGTGATCGAGCACAAGCTGGACTGGAGCATGATCGGCCTGGGCGCGGCCATCGGCGTGGTGATCGTGATCCTCGACGAACTGCTGGGCCGCCGCGGCAAGACCGCGCGCCTGCCGCCGCTGGCGGTGGGCCTCGGCATCTACCTGCCCACCTCGACCACGCTGATGGTGGCGGTCGGCGCCATCGCCGGCTGGTTCTTCGAACGCCGCGCCGACCGCGGCCCCAGGCCCGAAGCCACCAGGCAGCTCGGCGTGCTGCTGGCGTCGGGCATGATCGTGGGCGAAAGCATGATCGGCGTGGCGCTGGCGGCGCTGGTGGTGTTCTCCGGCAAGGAAGCGCCGCTGGCGCTGGTGGGTCCGGGCTTCGCCGGCGCGGCGGTGGTGATCGGCGCGCTGGCCTTCGTCGGCGTCATGTTCGCGATGTACGCCTGGCTGCTGCGGCTGGCGCGACGCGCGGCCTAGACCGGCCGCACCGGCGCGCGCTGTGGCACCATCCGGTTTCGGGTCAGGGACAGGGGAAGCCTCATGAGGAAGCTGCGCATCACCGCCATCGCCGTCGTGACGGTGCTGGTGCTGGCCGCGCTGGCCGGGCCTGCGCTGATCGGCCGCTACACCACGCGCCAACTCGACGCCAGCCTCGCGGCGATCAGCCGGCTGGGTCCGTTCGAGCTGCACTACACGCCGACGCAGCGCGGCTGGTTCGGCCAGCAGGGCACGCTGGGCATCACGCCGCGCGCGGCGCCCTTCGCCGGCCTGATGCCCGCCGGTCAGCCGCTCACCGTGCAGTTGCACGTGGCCTACGGACCGTTTCCTTTTGCGGCCTGGAAGTACGGCTTCACGCTGTGGCCGGCGCTGGCGGTGGTCGATCTGCGCAGCGGCGCGCTGGACGCTGCGCTGACCAAGGCCGGCAGCGGCTACACACTGCGCGACACCCTGGGGCTGCTGGGCGGAAACCACGGCCGCGTGACGCTGCGGGCGGGCACTTACCACAGCGCCGACGGCGGCTCACTGAGCTGGCGGCCGCTGCGGCTGCACACCGACGACGTGGCGATGCACGACGGCATGCTGGCGGGCGACTTCCGCCTGCACTGGGGCGGCCTGCAGTTCGCCAAGGCCGGCCCGGGGGGCCCGGGGCAAGTCCGCGTGGGTACGGTCGAACTCACCGGCAGCACCCGCTTCCGGCTGGGCATTCCGGTGGGCGACTACCGCATCCGGCTCGATTCGCTGGAGGCTCAGCCTCCCGCCCCGGCGCAGCGTCTGTGGATGCGGGAGATCCGCCTCGACGGCGGCGCCTCGGTCAGCGCACCTGGCTTCGCCGATTCGCGCGCGCGCCTCGAAATCGGCTCACTCACGGCCGGCACCACGCGCATTGCGCCGGTGGTGTTCGCCATGGACCTGGCGCATCTCGCCATCCCGGCCTATGTGGCGCTGATCCAGGCGGTACGGCAGGCGCAGCGCGAGTCGCCGCCCGGCACCCCACCGCTGCTGGCCGCGCAGCACTCGATGGCTGCCATCCAGCCGCCGCTGCTGCGTCTGCTGGCACAGCATCCGGTGCTGCACCTGACGCAATTGCGCGTGGGCATGCCGCAGGGCGCGTTCACCGGCAGCGGGCAGACCGCACTGGCCGCGCTGCCCGCCGGCGCCACGCTCGACGCACCCACCATGCTCAAGGCGCTGCAGGCACACTTTACCTTCCGCGTGCCGCAGGCACTGGCGCTGCATCTGGCGCGGGAGCATGCCGCCCAGGCCGGCGCGCCGCCCGCGCAGCAGAGCGCGATGGCGCAGCAGATGCTGCTGCAGCTGGTGCAGCGGGGCATCCTGCGCCGGCAGGGCGACGATTACGTGATGGATCTGACCATCGCGCAGGGTGCCGTGCAGCTCAACGGCCGCACGATCAGGCAACTGTGAGGAACCGCCGCCGCACTCAGGGCATGATGGGCACAACGGGCGCGGCGGACGGCGGAAAAAAGCGCGGCAGCAACATGCGGTAGGCGGGCGAGCGCGGCGCGAACGGCGGGCAGCCGGAGGCGGGCGCGATGGTGAGGGCATGCATCCATGCCCGCAACGGTTGGCCCAGCAGATCGAAGCGCACCAGCGCCAGTACGTGATCCGTATGCGGCAGCAGCGCGAGCTGCGCCCGTGGCGCGCCGTGGATCATGCGCCGCCATTCGCGCACGCGGGTGAATTCATCGTGTGTGCCGCCGATCAGCAGCGTGCAGGCACGGGCCTGCCGCAGAGCTTCGGCCGGGTCGATCCCGGCCAGATCGATGCCGAGATCGCGATCGGCCCGCGCGATGGCCGCCTGCAGGGTCGCGCGATCGAACAGCGCGCCCAGCCAGCGCGGCCCCACCAGGCCGCTGCCGGGCGCGCGCCGGATGGCCTGTGCGGCGTTGGCGAACGGCGCCAGCGCGATCGTCGCGCGGATGCCGGCGAGCTTGGGCGCGGTGAACAGCGCCACGTCGGCGCCGTACGAGAGGCCGAAGAGAAACTCCGGCGCCGGCAACATCCCGCGCAGCCGCAGCAGCGGAATCAGCCAGGCCAGCGCGCGCGCCTCGCGCGGCCCGTAACCCGGCGCCATCGATGCGGGCCCTCCAGCGGGCAGATCCACCGCCACCACCGCGTAGCCGTGGCTGGCGAAGTAGGCGCCCCAGGACACCGCCAGACCCGCGCCGTCCAGCCCGATCGGCGGCAACAGCACCACGCTGCCGCGCACCGGCAGGCGCGGCGGCTTCTGCACCGGCCAGAAATCGGCCGCGAGACCCTCGATCCGCGCCGGATGGATCCTGAGTGCGAAGCCCGCGCCGTGAAAACGCAGCCGGACGCCGAAATGGAACGCGCGCGGCGGCGAATACCAGATACCGATGCGCACGCCGCCCGGGATGTCCGCCCACTCGTGGGTGAAGCCCATCTGCCGCAGCATGCGCCGCGCCGAATCGACCACGGCATGCGACGGCGCGGGTGGATGCTCGATCTGGCGGGCCACGAATCCCGCACACCCGCCCAGTGTGCCGGCCAGTGCCAGAAGCAACGGTGCGCACCATCGCCAGCAGCAGCCGGGTCCGGCAGTCAGGTCCATACGGTGTGAAGCTCTCCATCGCGCGCAAGCGCGTGCGACGATCGGACAAACCGCCGGCGCTGGCAAGCCTGTCTTTTCGCGCACCCTTCACCGTCGCGCCGGAATGATCCTGTCCACGCGCCCGGAGGAGTCCCATGGATATCGACGTGCGTTACACCGCCACTGCCACCGCGCGCGGCGGCCGCGAAGGCCATGTCCGCAGCAGCGACGGCGTGCTGGAGGCCGACCTGCGCGTGCCCCGGGAACTGGGCGGGCCGGGCGGCGCCGGCAGCAACCCCGAGCAGCTCTTCGCGGCGGGCTATGCCGCATGCTTCGAAGGCGCCGTGCGCTTCGTGGCGCGCCAACGCAAGATCGACCTGCGCGAGACCAGCGTCACCGCCCACGTGGGCATCGGACCGCGACGGCCGACCGGCTTCGGCATCACCGTGCGGCTCGAGGTGAGTCTGCCGGGGCTGGATCGCGCCGTGGCGCAATCGCTGGTCGATACGGCGCACTCCGACATCTGCCCCTATTCGCACGCCACGCGCGGCAACGTCGAGGTCACCGTCGTGCTGCCGTAAGGCGACGCCACGGCGGACTCAATCCGAGCGCGGCAACCGCAGATTGGCCGCCGTGGGCGGCAGCCCGGGCACGGCGCGGATGACGGCCTCCGCAGGCAGCGGCCGTCCTCCTGCGAGGTGGGCCCACAGCGCATCCAGTGCGGCGTGCACGTAGGGCAGCAGCGGCACGTACTGCTGCGCGAATCCGGGAATGGACAGAAACGCATCGAAGTGCTGCGCCGGACTGACGCTCCACTCGCGCACCGCCCGCCCGGCCGCGCGTGCTGCGGCGAGATATGGCGCGCTGCTGAATGCCGCCGGGATCAGGCCGTCCTCGGCACCGTGCACCACCAGTACCGGCAATCCCGGCCGCGGCAGACCGCTGCGCGTGGCCGCCACGCTGTTGCGCAGGTACCGTGCCGCCGCGTCGTCGCCAGTCCACAGCGTGCGCAGGCACAGCAGGCCGGGCGCATGCGGATCGGGCGCGACCCGGCGCGTATCCACGATGCCCACGCCTTCGCCCGGCGGCACGCCGGCGGCATCTGGCCACCATGCCATGGCCACCGCCGCCACCACCGGCACAGGATGGCCGCGGCCGTCCGTCGCAGCGTACTGGTAGCCGCAGGGCATCGCGCCGCTGCCGCTGCGCGCGTACGCCGCGGCATACAGCACGCACAGACTGCGCCACAGGTCGAACACGGTCATCGCCGCCGCGCTTTTCAGGGCCGCGTCCCGCCAACCCTGCGCGCGCAGGTGCGCGAGCGCCGCGCGCGCCTGCTCCGGCAGTGATCCCCCCTGCAACCAGCCCCGGGCCTTCAACGTGGCGCAACGGGCCGCAGCGGCAGTTGCAAGCAGCGGATTGCCGCGCGCGCCGGGGGCGCTGTCGAAGAACGGATCGGGCAGCGCGCAGGGCAGCCACAGCGCTGCCTCGGTCGCATAGTCGTAGAGCGGACGGCTGCCCTCGACGTGGACGTTCGGCTCGCCGGCCGCCACGCCGGCCAGCAGCCCGTCCGTGTCCAGCGCCGCCGCCTGCAGCACCGCGCCGCCGCCGTTGGAAATGCCGACGGCGATGACGCGCGTGTTCCGCGGCGTGAACGGCGCTTGCTCCGGAAACGCACGGTCCAGCATGGCCAGCCCGAAACGCGCCGCCTGCAGCGTGTGCCGGCCCCAGTCGGCTTCGGGGTTGTCCCCCGAATGCGCGTGTTTGATGCCGATGGCGGCATGGCCGGCCAGCGGCACCGCGGGCTCGAACTCGAGCAGCGCACCGCCGGCCTCGGCGCGGGTACCGTCCAGCCCCACCCCGCTGCGTCCGGCACTGTCCCAGTAACCGCTGCCGGCGGCCTTGTCGGTGTACACCACCGCGTACCCGCGCGGCAGCCCCCAGGCACCGGCCACCGCGATGGCGCCGTAGATGCCGCGCGAGCCGGAGGCCGGAGCCACCAGCAGGCAGCGCGCCGTGCGATCGAAAGCGTCGGGAATCTGGGCCAGCACGCGATGCGTGGCGCGGGCGCCCGGCACCCGGGCGAAGGCGCTGTATTCGCGCCCCGCCACCGGCGCCAGCGCACCGTAGGTGTCAGCGGCGACGGCGGCTTGCAGCCAGGCGATGCTTTTCCAGCTCATCTGGATGGCGCGCCGGCGCAGCTCGGCGGGGGTCGGCTTCAGCGCATCCGCGAAAGCCACCGGCGGTCCCAGTAGGCCGGCACGGCCCAGGCCCGCGGTCAGCAGGTCGTCCCCTGCGCCGTGGCACGTCTCCTGCACCGGCGAGACGATAAAAGCGGCGCCGGCAGGCCGCGATGCGGGCGCCGGGCGGACCGCCACGCGGGCCAGCAGCCGGGCCCACCATTCGCGCAACGGGAGTCGGGCGGTGGCCATGCGGTCATTGTGCCCGCCGGGGTGCTGCCGCACGGTTTCAGCCGCCACGCAGCGCACGCCAACGCGATTCCAGTTCGCGCACCACGCGGTCCAGCAGCGCGTCGCGCGCCGCGGCGCCGGCCTGCGGGCCCGATTCGGCCAGACGCTCGGCGCCGAACCACAGCGCCACGATGGGTCCGGCCACGGTGTCCTCGGCGCGCAGATTCAGTCCCTCGCGGCCCCAGACGAAGCTCGTCTCGCCACCGGCTTTCTCCAGCACGTTCACCCAGTCGGCGGCGGCCTTGGGCGCATCGAAGGGCACCGACAGCAGCAGGTCGGTGCCGTCGGCGGCCAGAAAGCGGAAGTGGAAGCCGCCGTCGTGCGCGCGGAAGGTGACGAACCTTCCGCTGCGGGCGCCGCCGGTGGCGCTCCGGGCCGGCGCCGCCGGGGCGTCCGTGTGCGGCGCACGCAGGCCCGCCGCTGCGCGCAGCTTCTGCAGCAGCGGCGTGGCCGATGCACGCGCCTTGCGCGCGCCCTCCCGCAGCGCGGCTTCGATCCGCGCCGGTTCGGCCAGCAGCGCTTCGTAGCGCTCACGCAGCGGCGCAATCTCCTGTTCGATGCGTGCGGCCAGCCGCACCTTGGCCTCGCCCCAGGCCATCCCGCCACGCAGTGCGGCGGCGTAGGCATCGGCTTCGGCCGTACCGGCGATGGCCCGGTAGATCGGCAGCAGGGCGTTGCTGCCGGGCTCCTTGGGCTCGCCGGGAGCGCGGGCGTCGGTGACGATCTTCGCCACCGCCTCGCGCAGGGCTTTCGCACCGCCGGCGAACAGCGGAATGGTGTTGTCGTAGCTCTTGGACATCTTGCGGCCGTCCAGCCCCGGCAGCGTGGCCACGTCCTCGTCGACGACCGCATCGGGCAATGCCAGCAGCGCTTCGCCGCCGCCATAGAGGTGATTGAAGCGCTGCGCGATGTCGCGTGCCATCTCGATGTGCTGTACCTGGTCGCGGCCCACCGGCACCTGTTGCGCGCCGAACAGCAGGATGTCCGCGGCCATCAGCACCGGGTAGCCGTACAGGCCCATGCTGATGCCGGCGTCTGCATCCTCGCGCTGCGCGATGTTGGCATCCACCGCGGCCTTGTAGGCGTGCGCCCGGTTCATCAGCCCCTTGCCGGTGACGCAGCTCAGCAGCCAGGCCAGCTCGGGAATCTCGGGGATGTCCGACTGCCGGTAGAACACCACGCGCAGCGGGTCCAGCCCGCAGGCCAGCCAGGTTGCGGCGATCTCCAGACGCGAGCGCGCGATGCGCTCGGGATCCTCGCACTTGATCAGCGCGTGGTAGTCGGCGAGGAAGAAAAACGCCTCGACATCCGGCCGCTGCGCCAGACGCAGTGCCGGCCGGATGGCGCCCACGTAGTTGCCCAGGTGCGGCGTGCCGGTGGTGGTGATGCCGGTGAGGACACGGGTGCGGGCGTTCATGTGCGGGGCTCTGCCGTGTTGCGTGGGCTCCGCAGTGTAACGGGGCGGCACCGCCCGTGATGCCATGCAGCACAAGCCCGTGGGCAGCACCGGTGCACCGGCCCGCCGCTATGCTCGATGGTTGCCGATCGCCTTGCCGGGAATCCGTCCATGCTGCTGCGTCCCGTCCTCCTCGCGCTGGCCACCGCTCTGGCCGGCCTCGTGCCGCCGTCCACCCTCGCGGCAACCGCCGCCCCCGCCAGCGGCACCGATCCGGCAGCCATGCGCGCCACCGTCGATGACCTGCTGGCGCGCATGACGCTGGTGGAGAAGGTCGGCCAGCTCACAATCCTCGGCGCGGACCACAAGGATCTTGCGGCGCTGATCCGCAAAGGCGAGGTCGGCGGCACCAACGGCGTACTGCCAGGCGTGGACGTGGCTGCCTACACACGGCGCATGCAGCATTTGGCGCTGCAGTCGCGACTGCATATCCCGCTGCTGTTCATGGGCGATGTGGTGCACGGCTTCCGCACGATCTTCCCCATGCCCATCGGCCTGGCCGCCACCTGGGATCCGGCGCTGGTGCAGCAGGCTATGCATGCCGCCGCGCGGGAAGCCACACGCGCAGGTGTGGACTGGACCTTTGCGCCAATGGTGGATATCGGGCGCGATCCGCGCTGGGGCCGGGTATCCGAGGGTGCCGGCGAAGACCCCTACCTCGACGCAGTGATGACCGGCGCCGCCATCCGCGGCTTCCAGGGCAAGAACCTGGCCGCGCCCGACGCCATGCTGGCCACGGCCAAGCACTTCGCCGGCTACGGCGCCGTGCAGGCGGGCCGCGACTACAACTCGGTGTGGCTGCCGCGCTACCTGTTGGATTCGGTCTACCTGCCGCCGTTCAAGGCCGCGGTGGACCATGGCGTGGGCGCGGTGATGGCCGCCTTCATCGCATTGAATGCCGTACCGACCACGGCCGACGGCGCGTTGATCCACGGAGTACTGCGCCGGCAGTGGGGCTTCGACGGGTTGGTGGTGTCCGACTACGACGCCGTGCCGCAACTGCAGCAACATGGCATCGCCGCCACGCCGGCCCAGGCGGCGCAGGAGGCCATCGACGCCGGCATCGACATCGACCTGCACAGCGGCACCTACCTGAAGGAACTGCCCATGCTGGTGCGCGAAGGCAAGGTGCCGATGGCGACCGTGGATGCCGCCGTGCGCCGCGTGCTGGAGGCCAAGTACAGGCTGGGCCTGTTCGCCGATCCCTACCGCCACGGCGGGCGCAGGGGCGACTCGCCGATGGCACCGCCCTCCGCGGCACACCGCGCACTGGCACGCGAAGTGGCGGCACGATCGATGGTGCTGCTGTGCAACCAGAACCACACCCTGCCGCTGCGCAGCGACCTGCAGCGCATCGCCGTGATCGGTCCGCTGGCCGACGACCGCCTGGACCTGCTGGGTCCGGTGCATGCCGAAGGCCAGGCCGATGAAGCCGTGAGCGTGCTCGCCGGCATCCGCCAGGCCGTCTCGCCGCACACGCGGGTGCTGTACGCGCCGGGCACCCGCGTGCGCGGCCACAGCGAGGCGGGCTTCGCGCAGGCGGTGGCGCTGGCGCGCAGCGCGGACGCAGCAGTGCTGGTGGTGGGCGAAGATGTCGCCATCGTCGGCGAAGGCAACAGCCGCTCGCACCTGGGCCTGCCGGGCAATCAGCTGGCCCTGGTCAAGGCGGTGGCCGCCACTGGCACCCCCGTGGTGGTGGTGCTGATCAACGGCCGCGCACTGGCGTTGCCCTGGCTGGCCAGCCATGTACCGGCGATTCTGGATGCCTGGATGCCGGGCACCGAGGGCGGACCGGCGGTCGCCGACGTGCTGTTCGGCCGCGTCGATCCCTCGGGCAAGCTGCCGGTGACCTTCCCGCGCGACCTCGGCCAGGTGCCGCTGTTCTACAGCCGGCTGCGCACCGGGCGGCCGTACAACCCCGACGATCCCTACACCACGCGCTACGTGGACGTGGCCAACACGCCGCTGTTCCCGTTCGGCTACGGCCTCAGCTACACCACGTTCGCGATCGGCGACGTGCACGCCGACCGGGTCCGCATGCCCTGGAACGGCACGCTGACGGTCACCGCGAGCATCCGCAACACCGGTACGCGCAGGGGGACCGATGTGGTGCAGCTGTACGTGCACGACGAGGTGGCCAGCGTCAGCCCGCCGCTGCGGCTGCTGCGCGGCTTCCGCCGCGTGACGCTGGCGCCGGGCGAGCAGCATACGCTGCACTTCCACCTGACCCGCCGCGACCTGGCCATCGTGCAGAGCAACCTGCAATGGCAGGCCAACCCGGGGAACTACCGCATCTACGTCGGCGACAGCTCGGCCGCGACGGACCACGTGGATATCACTCTGGAGGCACCCGCCACGCCGTAGCGAATGCGACCGCACTGCCTGAGCACACCTGCGTGCGGCCCGGCAACCTGCGGCTGCGGCGACTCCACGCCAGCATGGCCCTCCCCCCGCGACAATCAACGCCGAACGTCGCCATGCCGGCGGCAACTGCAACTACAAGGCATAGCTCAGGTTGAGCGACCCCTGCCAGGGCGCGACCAGCTGATTGCCGTTGACGTGCTGGTACACCGGCACGCCGACGCTGAGGTCGACACGCAGGCGCCGCCAGGCCAGCTCCATCCCGGGCGCAGCGACCAGGCGCTGGTAGCCGGAATGGTCTGGATCGGCCTGCACGCCGCTGTCCTTGCCGCGCAGCGACAGCAGCGCCTGCAATACCGGCGTCAGGTGCGTGCCGCCAATGTCCCAGCCCTGCGGATAGACGCCGAAGGCGGTGTCCAGCTCCTTGCCGGGCCGGTAACCGGCGCGGCTGCCGGCCGGCAGGTCGGCCATGGTCTGCACGAACGCGCCCCACGCGCCATCCGCGCCGAATTTCCACTGGTGGTAGCCGCCCAACAGCAGGTCGGTGGTGCCGGTGCCGATTTCGGTATCGCGGTCGAAGTTGGGATAGGTCCAGTCGCCGGTGGCCAGCTTGGCGCCGAACATCAGGCCGCTGGAGCGGTCGGGCGAGAAGCCGGTGTACAGGCCCAGCACGCGCAGGTCGCCCAGTGCGCCGTGGTCGAAGCTCACCGGCTGTCCGGCATCGTCCAGCGTCGTGAAATGGCGCTGCCAGTACGGCAGCTCGACGCGCAGGCCCCAGTCGCGGTTGAAGAAAGTCTGCACACCCACGGTCTGGAACAGGTTGCGGATGTTCTTGTCGGCGTTGGCCGAGGCCGGCGCGCTGGCGCTGCCGGACCAGTCCCGGGTCTGGTCGAGATAACCCACGCTCGCGAACAGCTCGGTGCCGTTGCCCAGGGTGGACGGCAGCATGTTGCCGGCGCCCACGCTGAAGATGCCGCAGCCGCAGGCACAGGCCCGCGCGCCTGCTGCCGGCAGCAGCAGGCTGCCGATGAACAGGATCGCCATGAGCATGGGCGGAAGCTGGGGACGCATGGTGAAGAGGCTCCTGAAATCCGCGATTCTGGATCACGCCTGCGCCGGACATGCGCGGCCGTTCGCCGCATCTGCCCCACTCCGCTCCGGTCCGCGGCGCTCTGCACCGCGGACGCAACCGGCGGGCAGGCGAACGCGGCTTTGTCCGCGCAGGCTTGCCCGCCGGCACGGCGGCGCGATACTGCTCCCTGCGTCCACCGGTACCGCCATGTCCGACCTGCTCACGCCCGAAGATCTCGCCGCGCAGCCGCTGCAGCAGGCGCTGGCCCTGCCGGCGCCTTGCTACACCGACCCGGACATGCCGGCACTGGACATGCGGGCGGTGTTCGCGCACGGCTGGGAACTGGTGGGACATGTGTCGCGACCGACGGGCATCGGTGATTACGTGGTGACCGAGGCAGCCGGCGTGCCGCTGCTGCTGGTACGCAGCGACGCGACCACGTTGCGCGCCTTCCACAACGTCTGCCGCCACCGTGCCGGACCGCTGGCTGTCTGCGACGGACGCGGCGCCCGCGCGCTGCGCTGCCAGTACCACGGCTGGACCTACGGTCTCGACGGCGTACTGCGCGGGGCGCCGGAAATGGGGCGCACGCCGGACTTCGATCCCGCCGCGATCCGCCTGCCGCAGGCATGCGTACAGGTATGGCAAGGGCTGGTGTTCGCGACACCGGACGAAACCACCGCCCCGCCGTTCGCGGACTTCGTCGCCGGCATCGATACGCGCCTCGGCGCGGCGGACGCGCTGGCCGGCCTGGTGTTTCACCGACGCGTCTGCTACGAGATGGCGTGCAACTGGAAGGTGTACGTGGACAACTACCTCGAGGGCTACCACGTACCGCACATCCACCCCGGCCTCGACCGCCTGCTCGACTACCGCAGCTACATCACCGAAACCGCGGAGTGGTACTCGCTGCAGTACAGCCCGCTGCAGAGCGCGCCGGAGCTGTATGGGCGCGGCGAGGCGCTGTACTACTTCCTGTATCCCAACACCATGCTCAACATCCTGCCGGGCCGCCTGCAGACCAACCGCGTGCTGCCGCTGGGCGTGGACCGCTGCCGCGTCGAGTTCGACTTCTACTACGCGCCCGATACCGACCCCGGGGCCGCAGCGCGGCGCGCGCGCGACCTCGCCTTCAGCGACGAAGTGCAGCGGGAGGACGGGGACATGTGCGCGCGGGTGCAGCGCGGACTGGCCTCGGGCTCGTATCGCACCGGACGGCTCAACCCGTTGCGCGAGAACGCCGTGCACCACTTCCACGAACGACTGCGGCAGGCCTATCGCGAGGCGACGGCTGCCGCCGCATGAACACCGCCGCGCGACCGCTGGGCCTGTGGACACTGGCCGCGCTGGTAGTGGGGACCGTGGTCGGCTCCGGCGTGTTCCTGCTGCCGGCGGTGCTGGCACCCTGCGGCGCGGCCAGCCTGCCGGGCTGGGTGCTGACGCTGACGCCGCGCTGAGATCCCGCGCCAGCCGGGAACTTGCGCATAGCAGCGCGGTCCGACCGTGCGCCGGCCGGCGCACGAACGTGGTTTCGCAGGCATCATCGCCGCCCGCTCGGCCCATCCCTCCGTCTTCCACGTCCACCCCCATGCCTGCCCTTGCCGCCCTGCCCCTGCTGCTGGCCGGCGCCCACGGCGCCGCGCACGCGCAGACCCTGCCCGCCAACGACCAGCCGCTGACCTTGCCCAAGATCGAGGTGCGCGCCCGCGAGACGCCGTTCTGGAAACCCAAGCTGCAGTACCTGATGCCCGAGGTCGACGGCGCACTGATCACCGCGACCACCAAGGCCACGGTCACGCACCTGCGCCAGATTCCCACCGTGGCGCAGGACAACCTCACGCAACTGTTCGTGCGCACGCCCGGCATCATCGTGTCGCAGGAGCAGGATCCGCTGCGCGTCAACCTCACCTACCGCGGGCTGGGCAATCCGCAGGAATCCGAGTACGTGCTGGTGCTGCAGGACGGCATCCCCACCGAACTGGACTGGATCGGCTTTCCCACGCTGTACTACCAGCCGCCGCTGCAGGGGGTGCGCGAGATCCAGGTGATCCGCGGCGGCAACAGCCTGCTGTACGGGCCGGAGCCGGCGCCGGTGATCAATTTCGTGTCCAGGGGCGCGGTGGCCGGCCAGCCCTTCGGCGCCAGCACCGAGCAGATGATCGGCAGCCACGGCGGCTGGCAGACCTACAACGTGCTCAAGGGCAGCCGCGGCGATGTCGCCTGGCGCGTGGCCGGATGGCTCAACCGCAGCGACGGGCCGCGCGCCAACGGCGGCTACGAGGTCAAGGGACTGGATGCCGACCTGCTGTGGACGCCCAGCGCGACCTCGCGGTGGGGTCTGGCGCTGCATCTGTACGACGCCGCGTCCAACGACGCCGGACGCCTCACCTACGCGCAATGGGCGGCCAATCCCGACCTGACCACCACCCCCGCCAACCGCGAATGGGCCGACCGCAACGTCGCCGTGCTGACCCACGAGCAGCGGTTCGGCAATCACTGGCGCTTCTACGGCAAGGCCTGGGTGGGTGATTCCGAGCTGACCCAGCGCGTGGCCAACCCGGCGGTGCCGCCGCAGCCGCAGCCCACCGTCACCAACATCCAGGACGCGCGCTTCCGTTACGTGGGCACCGACCTGCGCCTGCGCCATGACTTCGGCCCCGGCGACGCGCTCACCTTCGGCACCGTGCTGTACCACTCCGACGCGCCGCTGCGCGGCGCCAACTACACCGACCTGCTGGCGCCGCGCGATGCCACCGGCGGCGTGCCCACGCTGGTGCAGGGGCGCCATTCCGACTACGCCGCGGTGTTCGCCGGCGGCCTGTTCCGCTTCGGTCCGCGGCACCGCTGGCACATCGTGCCCTCGCTGCGGCTCGATCACGAGAAGGTCAGCGTGTACGAGACCGTACGCCCGCCCAACCTGTCGCGGCCGCTGCTGAACACCACCGTCTCGCGCACCGTGCCGCTGTTCGGCCTCGGCATCGGCAACGATTTCTTCGACCACGGCCACCTCAACGAGACCTACTTCAACGTCTCCACCGGCTGGCGCCCGGTGCGCTATTTCGACATCGGCTCGCCGCACGCCAACATCGTGCCCGGCACCGCGCCGGCGGTGCAGAAGGTGCTCTCGTACGAGCTGGGCGTGCACGGCACGCCGGCCGACGGCCTGTTCTACGACGCCAGCGTGTTCTGGATGGACTTCCACAACCGCATCGAGACCATCAACCTCAGCCCGATCGTGTCCATCGAGCAGAACAGCGGCGACACGCACAACGAAGGCTTCGAGGGCGAGCTGGCCTACGATTTCCTGCACGGCGCCGCCGGGG
>JAJYTR010000087.1 GCA_021792975.1 Pseudomonadota bacterium
AGCATGCGCAACCAGACGGGCGCGTGGTCCAGCGGATACAGCGCGCCGGAGAGAAAGAACATCGGCAGCAGCACCGCATTGCCGATGATCGGAAACACCGTGGTCGAGCGAAAGCGCGCCGCGGTGGCCACGCCCAGCGCCGAAAAAGTGACCGCGGCCAGGATCATGGTGCCGATCAGCTCGGCCAGCGCCGGCAGCGAAAGATCCATGTGCAGCAGCGGCAACAGCAGCAGCAGGATACTTGCCGGCACCAGCGCCTGGATCGCGCCGGAGAGCACCTTGCCAAGGGCGATCGCCACGCGCGGTATGGGTGCCACCAACACGGCTTTCAGGAAGCCGATCTGGCGGTCGAACACGATCAGCATCGCCGCGAATACCGAGGAAAACAGCAGCGACAGCCCCAGTACGCCCGGATAGATGTAGTGCAGGTAGCCGGTGCGCCCCAGCGTCGAGCTGGCACCCAGGCCCGAGCCCAGCACGAATAGGTACAGCAGCGGCTGGATCAGGCTGGAAACCAGCCGCACACGGTCCACCCACAGTCGCTTCAGGTCGAGCATGACGACGGCGAGCAGGCCCTTCATGGCCGACCCTCCGCCGCGCGTGGCGCGGGTTTGCCGCTGCCATCCTCCAGTGAGCGGCCGGTGAGCTTGAGGAACACGTCCTCGAGGCTGGGCTCGTGGATTTCGGCGCGCTGTGTGCGTACCGGCAGCTGCGCCAGGATGCGCGGGAGTACCGCGGCCGGCTCGTGTTCGACCAGCAGCAGGCCGCGCGCGCTGGCCTCGGGCCGGTGATCGTGCGCGCGCAGCCAGTCGGCGGCGCGCGCGTCATCCTCGGTGGCCAGCAGCAGCACGCCGCCGCCGACCTGGTTTTTCAGATCCTGCGGCGTGCCCAGCGCCAGGATGCGGCCCTGATCGATCAGCGCGATACGGTCGGCCGGCTCGGCCTCGTCCATGTAGTGCGTGGTCAGGAACACCGTACCGCCGGCGCCGACGTAGCGGCGAATCTCGCCCCAGAACTGCCGGCGCGCGTCCACATCCAGGCCCTGCGTGGCCTCGTCGAGAAACAGCACCTCGGGCCGCGCCACCAGCGCGCGGGCCAGTTCGACGCGGCGCTTCTGGCCGCCGGAAAGCTTGGCCGTCTCGCGCGCGGCCATCTCGCCGAGGCCCAGCGTCTCCAGTAGCTCGCCGGCGCGTGCGCGCGCATCGCGCATGGACAGGCCGTAGAACAGCCCCATCAACAGCAGGTTGTCGCGTACCGACAGCTTGCCTTCCAGCGCCGGCTCCTGGAACACGATGCCCATGCGCCGGCGTACCGCGGCGCGTTCGCGCACGGTGTCGAAACCCAGCACGCGCGCCTCGCCTGCGCTGGGCTTCAACAGCGTGGCCAGGATCGAAAACAGTGTGGTCTTGCCGGCGCCGTTGGGACCCAGCAGCGCGAACATCTCGCCGCGCCAAACGGTCAGGTCGATGCCGCGCAGCGCGTGCACCGCGCCGTAGCGCTTGTGCAGGCCGCGCGTCTCCAGGGCGGCGACGTCGTTCATGGGACTGCGATGCTAGCGCGGTTCGGTGTGTTCCTGGCGCCGCCGTGGACGATGCCCGGTGCCATCCGCGATGTCACCCTGTCCGGTGTACCCCTCGTTTGATGTCATCCCGGACGGCCCGCAGGGCCGGGTCGGGATCCAGAGCGGCGCCTCGCGAAAGCCGCTGGATCCCCGGTTCGCGCTGCGCGCGCCCGAGGATGACAGCAAAAAGCAGAACGTTCTTCCGGACGCCCCCTCGTTTGATGTCATCCCGGACGGCCCGCAGGGCCGGGTCGGGATCCAGAGCGGCGCCTCGCGAAAGCCACTGGATCCCCGGTTCGCGCTGCGCGCGCCCGAGGATGACAGCCGAAAGTAGAGAAACGTCCTCCCGGCGCCAATCTCCATGGACATCCTCCAGGACGGCCCTCTCTCTCGATGTCCTCGCGGACGGTGCCCCCTTTTCTGAGGTCATCCCGGACAGTCCCTTTCTTTCGACATCATCCCGGACGGCCCGCAGGGCCGGGCCGGTACGTCATCCCGGACGGTGCGTAGCACCGAGCCGGGATCCAGAGGGGTGCCTCGCGAAAGCCGCTGGATCCCCGGTTCGCTCTGCGCGCGCCCGGGGATGACAGCAAAAAGCAAAACGTTCTTCCGGATGCCCCCTCTCTTGATGTCATCCCGGACGGCCCGCAGGGCCGGGCCGGGATCCAGTGACGGGCCACGCCGAACGGCGGCCTCCGGATATCGGCGTCCGCGCCAGGCACGCGGCAACGATACCGCTGGTGCGGCGCCCATTGCGGGATGCGACAGAGGCGCATCAACCGCGGCCGGGCGGCAGGTACTTCGCGAACCAGGCCAGCGCGCGGATCAGCACGTCGCGCTTGTGCGCCTCATCGACGAAGCCGTGGCCCTCGTTCGGATACACCACCAGTTCGGCGGGCACGCCCATCGCCTTCAGTCCGTGCCACATCTCGAAGGACTGCGGTGCCGGGCATTCGGCGTCGTACTCGCCCACCAGCAGCAGCGTCGGCGTCTTGTCCTGCCGGATGAAGTTGATGGCCGAACTTTTGGCATACACGGCCGGATCGTCGTACACGCTGGCGCCGAAGAACGGCGTCATCCACTGGTCGATCGAATTCTCGCCGGTGTAGCTCAGCCAGTCGGAGAGCCCGGCGCCGGCCACCGCGGCGCGGAACACATGCGTCTGCGTGGGCGCGAACATGCTCATGAAGCCGCCGTAGCTCCAGCCGGTGATGCCGACGCGGCGCGGATCGACCGGGAACTTCGCCTCCACCGTCTTGACCCCGGCCAGGATGTCGCGCAGATCGCCGTAGCCGAAGTCGCGGCGATTGGCCTGCGTGTAGCGCTCGCCCTGGCCGAAGCTACCGCGCGGGTTGGGGAACAGCACGAAGTAGCCCATTGCCGACAGCGGCGCGCCGCCGTAATTGACGCCTGGCCAACGCGGCTGCACCGCAAAGCTGGGTCCGCCGTGCACGCTGACGATCAGCGGGTAGGTCTTGTGCGGATCGTACCCGGCCGGATACAGCAGCCAGCCCTGCACGTGGAAGCCCTGGTTGGTCCAGTGCAGCGACACCGCCTTGCCCCACAGCGGCCGGATGCCGGCGTTGACGCGGGTGACGGCATGCGCGTCGCGTACCGC
>JAJYTR010000045.1 GCA_021792975.1 Pseudomonadota bacterium
CGGCGCGTGTCGCCCCGTCGGGCGACACGCATCAGGCCGCCGGCTCGCCTTCGCGGATCAGCACGCGCTTGCCGCGCAGGTCGAGGTCGGTCATTCGCAGGAAGGACATGGGCAGAGGCACCCGGCAGCGGGCGGAAACCGCCAGTCTGGCAAGTGCTGCAGCGCAACTCAAATCCCTGCTGCGCGGCGCGGCGCGCACGTGCTTCAATGCTTCATCCGCGCGGCACGGGCCGCGGGCACCGGGGTGAGCCATGAGCAGTCCGCTGGTCCTCTACAGCTACTGGCGCTCCAGCGCCGCCTTCCGCGTGCGCATCGCGCTCAACCTCAAGGGGCTGGACTACGAACTGCGCACGGTGAACCTGGTGGCGGGCGAGGGCGAGCAGCACCGGCCCGATTACCGTCGCCTCAATCCGCAAGGCCTGGTGCCCACGCTGCTGGACGGCGAGCGTGTGTTCCGGCAGTCGCTGGCCATCATCGAGTACCTGGACGAGGCTTACGAAGGCGAGACCAAGCTGCTGCCGCCACTGGCGCGTGACCGCGCCCGCGTGCGCTCGGTGGCACTGGCCATCGCCTGCGACGTGCATCCGCTGGGCAACCAGCGCGTGCTGAAATACCTCGACCGCGAATTCGCCGTGCCCGAGGTGGAGCGGCAGCGATGGATGCAGCACTGGATCGGCAGCGGCATGGCCTCGCTGGAGGCGACGCTGGCCGAGCATCCCTCCACCGGCAGCTTCTGCGAAGCCGACCGTCCCACCATGGCGGACTGCTGTCTGGTGCCGCAGGTGTTCAGCGCGCAGCGCTGGGGCGTCGAGTTGGCGCCGTATCCGACGATCCGTCGCATCCACACCAACTGCATGGCGCTGGAGGCCTTCCGCCGTGCCGCGCCCGACGCGCAGCCGGATGCCCCGAGGGGCTAGCCCCGACGACTGCTAGGCGGATCCGGGGCCGGTCCGTTGCACTCCTGCTCAGGAGTCGGGCCCCCGCCGCGGGGTTCTCCCAGCCGGCCCGCAGCATCGGGCCGGCCCATCATCGCGGCCGGCCTGCTGCTTCTCTTGATGTCATCCCGGCCGGCGCGCAGCGCCGGGCCGGGCCGGGATCCAGGGGGGGCCCGCAAGTGCCACTGGATCCCCGGTTCGCGCTGCGCGCGCCCGGGGATGACATCCAAGCAGCGAAACATCCTCCTGCATGGCGTATGGCCGTGATTGCCGTCGTCCGGCACGCCGCTACCTCGTTGTGGACGTCATCCCGCACGGCACCCCTCTTTACGACGTCGTCCCGGCCGGCGCGCAGGGCGGAGCCGGGAGCCGGGCGTTCCCGGGTCGATCGCACATCACCCGCGCGGATGGTGCCGCGCGTGCAGGCGCTTGAGCCCTTCGCGCGCGACCAGGGTGTAGATCTGCGTGGTGGAGAGGCTGGCGTGGCCCAGCAGCATCTGCACCGCGCGCAGGTCGGCGCCGTGGTTGAGCAGGTGGGTGGCGAAGGCGTGACGCAGCACGTGCGGCGAGATGCGCTGCACCGGGATGCCGGCGGCGCGCGCGTGGCGCTTGATCAGCGTCCAGGCCATCTGCCGGGTCATGCCGGTGCCGCGCCGGGTGAGCAGCAGCGCCTCGCTGCGCCGCACGCTGGCCAGCCGCGGCCGCGCCTCGCGCAGGTAGCGCTCGATCCATTCCAGCGCCACGGCGCCGACCGGCACCAGACGTTCGCGGCCGCCCTTGCCGGCCACGCGCAGCACGCCCTGGCGCAGATTGAGCGCGGCCAGCGGCAGCGTCACCAGCTCGCTGACGCGCAGTCCGCAGGCGTACATCAGCTCCAGCAGCGCGCGGTCGCGCAGGCCCAGCGGGGTGGATACGTCGGGCGCACCCAGCAGCGCGTCCACGTCGCGTTCGCCGGGTGCCTTGGGCAGGCTGCGCGGCAGCTTCGGCGAGTCCAGCAGCGCGGTGGGATCCTCGCCGCCGGCGCCCTGTTTCTGGCGCGCGGCGTGGTAGCGGCGCAGCGTGGAGAGCAGCCGCGCGTTGCTGCGTGCGGCAATGCCCCGCGCGCCGCGCGCGCCCAGGTAGCGCAGGATGTGCGCGCGTCCGGCCTGCGTCAGGGCGATGCCCTGCGGCGCCAGCCAGCGCGCGAAGCCGGTCAGATCCTGCCGGTAGGCGGCGAGGGTGCGGTCGGCGAGTCCGTCCTCGGCCCAGAGGCGTTCGAGAAAGTGCTCGATCTCGGCGGCATCGGCGCTGCCCGCCGCCGGCGCGGCGCCGGCGCGCGTGCGTGGCATGCAGGGCAAGGGGCTCCGGGAATCCATGGCAGGATGCTGGCCCCGGCGCGCGCGCGCCGCAAGCCTGGTCCCGCATGTCCGCTGCCGCCGATGCCAGCCTGACGCCCGCGCCGCTGCCGCGCCGGCTGGCAGCACTGCTGTACGACCTGCTGATCGCGCTGGCGCTGCTGCTGGTGGTGGGACTGTTGGCGCAACTGGCCACGCGCGCGCGGCTGGTGACGGTGCAGGACGGCCATGCGCAGGTGCCGCCGGCCTATCAGGTGCTGCAACTGGCGGTGCTGGCCGGCTATTTCGTGCTGTCCTGGTGGCGCGGCGGGCAGAGCATCGGCGCACGCGCCTGGCGGTTGCGCGTGGTGGACGCACGCGGCCGGCCGCCGGCGCTGCCGCGCGCGCTGCTGCGCGCGCTGCTGGCCGCATCACCGCTGCTGGCGCTGCTGCTGGGTCTGTCGGCGCCCCCGCGCACGGTGCTGCTGGCGGTGGCGTCGCTGTGGGCGGTCGATTACGCCGCGCTGCCCTTCGACCGCGCGCGGCGCACGCTGCACGACCGCCTCAGCGGCACGCGGCTGGTGCGCCTGCCGCGCTGAACCGCTGCGGCCGCGGTTATTTGGCCGGTGCCAGCTTCAGTGCGCCGTGCACCGCCACGTCCAGACCGATGGCGCCGGGATCGGCCCATTGTCCGCTGCCCACGCCGAAGGCCAGCCGCGGCACGTTGGCGTCCACGGTCAGCAGCGCGCCGGCGCCCTGCGTCCGCCACTGCAGCGTCAGCGGCACCGGTTTGCTGACGCCGCGCAGCGTCAGCGTGCCCTGCGCGCTGTAGCGCCCCGGACCCGCGGGGGTGCAGTCGGCGCCGCGATAGGTGGCCGTGGGGAATCGGGCCACATCGAAGAAGTCCGCCGTGGGCAGCATCCGGTCGCGGTCGGCGTTGCCGGTGTCGGCGCTGGCCAGCGTGATGGTGGCGTCCAGCGTGCACGACCGCGGCTGCCCGGGGTCGAAGGCGATCCGCGCGGTGAACCGCCTGAACGTGCCTGCGAACCTCACCCCCTCGAAGGTGGTGGCGAAACCCAGCACGCTGCCCGGCTGCAGGCTCCAGTCCTGCGCCCGCACGGTGGATGCCGGCAGGGTGGCGGCGAGCAGCAGCAGCGCCAGTGCGCTCTTCATGGGGGATCTCCTTCGCAATCGGCCTGCGTGCGGGCCGTGCGCCAGGGCAGCATGCGCGTCAGCACGGTGTCGCGCCGGCGCACGTGGTGCTCCAGCGCGGCGGCGATGTGCAGCAGCACCAGCGCGGCCAGCGTCCAGAACGCGGTCTTGTGCACGGTCAGCGCCAGGTGCGCCAGCGGCTTGGACACCGGCGCGATGGCCGGCAGGTCGACCAGTCCGAACCAGGGCAGCGGAAAGCCCGAGGCCGAGTTGTAGACCCAGCCCGACACCGGTACCGCCAGCAGCAGCAGGTACAGCAGCGCGTGGCTGGCGCGCGCGGCGCCGACTTGCCAGCGCGGCATGCCGGCCGGATAGCGCGGATGGCGGTCGACGAGGCGCCACAGCAGGCGCAGCAGCACCAGCGCCAGCACGGTGATCCCCAGCGCCTTGTGTAGCAGGTACACCTTCAGCTTGGCCAGCCCCAGCGGCAGGCCCACCATGTACAGCCCGATCCCCGCCATGACGAAGATGCCCAGCGCCACCAGCCAGTGGAAGGTCTTGGCCACCAGGCCCCAGTGCGCATGCGTGCTGCGCCAGTTCATGGCCGCTTGCGTCCGTCGCCGGCCACAGCGGCTGCATAAGCGCGTTGCGCGTTGTCGTCGGCGATGCCCTCGATCTCCAGCAGCACCTTCACCCGCACGCCCACCACGCCGGCGAAGGCGCCCATGCCCCATAGCTTGCGGTCCAGCGTGGCCAGGCCGGTGAAGCCAGCCACGGTGTGGAAGCCATAGATGGTGAAGGCGCGCTTGTTGAAGCGGAACGGGAAGGCGATGCCCTCGGTGCGCCCGCGCAGGGTCAACTGGCCGTAGAGGATGCCGGTATCGGCGCCGGTCTGTTCCACCGAGGTGCTGGCGAAGTGCGCATAGGGATGCGCCTTGGCGTCCAGGAAGTCGGAACCCGCCACCACGCGGTCCCAGTCCTTGTCGCCCATGTCCACCGAATCCAGCGCAATGTCGGCCACGACTTTCGAGTCGCCCCAGTCGCGTTCATCGAAGCGGAACCAGCCGCGGGCGATCCGCAGCCGTCCCACGGCATCGCTGTAGCCGTCGTGGTCGACGAAGAACACCACGCTGCTGTGCACCGGATCGAAACGGTACTCGCCGGCACGCGCCGCCCGGCCCGGCAGGACCAGCAGCAGCGGCAGCATGAACCAGAACCAGCAGCGGGCATGGAGACGCATGCGGCGATTATCGGAGCCGGAGGTTGGCGGCAGGTGAAGGCGGACGTGAACAGTGCCTGCATGGCGGCGCGGCAATGACCGGTCGCGCGCCGCCCGGCGCGCGATGGCATCATCGCCCGCCGGGAGGGTGCGATGGCCGCATGGGGACAGGGCAGGCGCGGCGGATTGCTGCTGGTCGGGCTGTGCGTCGCGGCCGCGGCGTGTGCGCAGACACCGCTGCAGACGCCGCCGCGGGTACTGCTGCAGACGCCGCAGTTCCGCGATTACGGCCGCCGCGAGGGCATGCCGGACGCCGGCAGCTACATGGCCGTGCAGGACCCGCGCGGGTTCATCTGGATCGGTACCCGCGACGGCCTGGTGCGCTACGACGGCGTGCATTTCAGGGTGTTCCGCCACGACGCGCACGATCCGCACGGCTTGCCCGGCAACGATATCGCCGCGCTGCTAGTCGATGCCCGCGGCGGACTTTGGGCCGGCGGCGAGGGCACCGGACTGCTGCACTACGTGCCCGGCTGGGGTTTCCGGCGCTGGGTGCGGCACCGGGGCGATCCGCACAGCCTGGGCGGCAACGACGTGCTGGCGCTGGCGCAGACGCCGGACGGCTCGATCTGGGTGGGTACCTATGCCGGCGGGCTGTCGCGGCTGGCGCCGGACGGGCGCATCACGCGGCTGCGCCACCACCGGGGCGACGCCGCCGGCCTGTCCTCGGACGTGGTGATCAGCCTGCACGCGACGCCGGACGGCAGCCTGTGGATCGGCACGGCCGCGGGGCTGGACGTGCGCCGCCCCGATGGCCGCATCGAACAGGTGGCATTTCCTGCGGGGTTGCGCGCGCCGGTGATGGACGTGGCCGGCAGCGGCGCCAGCCTGCGAGCGGTGACCCTGCGCGGACTGTTCCTGATCGACGGCGCCGCGCAGGAGGTGCCGCAAGCCGTGCCGGTGCCGGGAGGTGCCGGCGTGTGCTTCAGCACCGCCACCGACGGCCGTGGCGGGCTGTGGCTGGCCTGCAAGGGCGGGCTGCGCTACCGCGACGCCGCGGGACGCTGGAGCCGTTTCGCCGCGCAGCCGCAATTGCGCGGCGGGCTGCCAGCGGGCGCCATCCTGGGCCTGCTGCGCGACCGCGAGGGCGGACTGTGGCTGACCCCGGGTAGCGGCGGACTGGCCTACCTGCCGCCGGACTGGCGCGAGTTCAGCCTGTTCAGGCATGTGCCGGACGATGCGGCCAGCCTGCCCTATACCAGTTTCAGCGCGATCTGCGTGGATGCCGCACACAACATCCTGCTGGGCGGCAGCGAGGGCTGGCTGGGGCGGCTCGATCCGGCCACCGGTGCGGTGCGGCCCATCGATCCGCCGCGCGCGCTGCCGGTGCACGTCGACGCGCTGGCCGAAGACGCGCGCGGACGGCTGTGGGTGGGCATGGCCAATCGGCTGTACCTGCGTCATGCCGACGGCCGCTGGCAGATGCTGCTGCTGCCCTGGCCCGGCGTGCGCGACACGGTGGTGCGGCAGATCCTGCCGGCCGGCGCCGACACGCTGTACGTCGGCGTGCTCTCCGCCGGCGTGGCGCGCGTCGATCTGCGCACGCTGCGGGTCACGCCGCTGTCCATGCCGCACGACAGCGACACGGTGCAGATCGGGGCGATGGCCCTGCACGACGCACACCTGTGGGTGGCCACCCATGCCGGGCTGCTGCACGAGGACGCCGCGGGTGCGCTGCGCCCCGCGCCCGGAATCGCCCCCGGACCGGTGGACGCGATGGCATTCTCCGGCGATGCGCTGTGGCTGGCGCGCATGACCCGCCTGCAGCGCTACCGGCTCGGGGCGGACGGCACGGCCCGGCTGCGCGCGCAGGTCGGCGTGGCGCAGGGCTGGCCCGGCGCACGCGTGCGCGGCCTGGCGGTGGATGCCGCCGGACGGGTGTGGGCCTCGACGCTGCGCGGCCTGATGCGCTACGACCCGCACGCGCAGCGGATGGACCGGTTCGAGGAGGAGCCGGTGCTGGCCGGGCTCAGCGGCACCACACGCGGGTTCGTGCACGGCGTCGACGGCACCCTGTTCACCGGCGTGCGCAACGGCGTGCTGGCATTCTCGCCGCTGCGTCGCGCCCCGCCGGTGCCGCCGCCGCAACCGGTGCTGACCGCACTCGAAGCCGGCGGCCAGGGCCGGACGGCGGTCCTGCAGCCGCGCGATGGCGTGTTGCGCATGGACTGGCGCATGCGCGACCTGTCGGTCACCGCGCGCGCGCTGTCCTATCTCAGTCCGACGCGCGTGCGTTACCGTTTCCGGCTCACACCCTGGAGTCCCAACTGGGCCCTGGTCGGCAGCGAGGGCGTGCAGAACTTCGGACGACTGGGTCCTGGCCGTTACCGGCTGGAAGTGCAGGCACAGGTCGGCGCCGGCGGGCCCTGGGGTGCGGCGGCCCCGTTGCGCGTGCAGGTGGCCGCGCCGCCCTGGGCCAGTCTGTGGGCGCGTCTGGGCTACGTGCTGCTGGCGGGGCTGCTGCTGCTGGCGGGGCTGCTGCTGTGGCGGCGCCGCCAGCAGCAGCGGCAGCGCATGCTGCTGGCCGAGGAGCGTCGCCGCGTCGCCGAGCAGGCCAGCGCGGCCAAGACGCGTTTCCTGGCCGAACTGGGACACGAGATCCGCACGCCCATGACCGGCGTGCTGGGCATGTGCGAGCTGCTGGCCGGCACGCCGCTGGATGCGCGCCAGTGCGGCTACGTGCAGGCCATCGAGCGCTCCGGCGGGCTGCTGCAGAAGCTGGTCAACGATGCGCTGGATCTGGCGCGCATCGAGGCCGGACGCATGCACCTGGACGATGCCCCCTACGATCCGGTGGTGCTGGCGCTGGAACTCGCCGCAGCACAGCGGCCGCTGGCCGCGGCCAAGGGGCTGGTGTTCGCCCTGGAGATGCAGCCGGCGGAGCTGCCGCACCAGGTGCTGGGCGACGGCCTGCGTGTCCGCCAGATTCTGCTCAACCTGCTGGGCAACGCGCTGAAGTTCACTGCGCAGGGTACGGTGCGACTGGCGGTATGGCAGGAGGAATCGATGCTGTGCTTCGCGGTCAGCGATACCGGCCCGGGCATCGATGCGGCGCTGCGCGCGCGCCTGTTCCAGCGCTACGAACAGGCCGACGGCCCGCAGCGCAGCGCCGGCAGCGGACTGGGTCTGGCGATCAGCCGCGAGTTGGCCGGACTGATGGGCGGCAGCATCGGCGTAGAGTCGCAGCCCGGCCAGGGCAGCCGCTTCACGCTGCGCCTGCCGTTGCGCCGTGCGTCCACGGACGCGGTGGCGGCGAGTGCCGCGGTGCCGGGCCGGCGCACGCCGGCGCTGACGGTGGCGCTGGTCGAAGACGATGCCACCGTGGTGCAGGTGCTCGGCGGCCTGCTGCAGGCGCAGGGACACCGCGTGCGAACCGCCGGCGATGCCCTGGCGGCACTGGCGCTGCTGGCCGACGGGCAGCCGGATGTGATGCTGCTGGATCTGGACCTGCCCGGCATCGACGGTTTCACCCTGGCGCGCATGCTGCGCGCGCGCGAAGGCCGGGGCGCCGCCCGGCTGCCCATCCTGGCTGTCTCCGCGCGCTCCGGCGGCGACGAGAGCCAGTTGATCGCGGCCGCGGGCATGGACGGCTTCCTGCGCAAGCCGGTCAGCGGGGCCGCCCTGGCGCAGGCCCTGGCCGAGGTGATGGCGCGCCGGCACCTGCCCGCATCCCACGTCCGCCACGCCGCCGCGGCGCCGGAGGAAACCCCGCCATGAACGCCCCCGTCCGCGCCGCACCGGTCGCGTGCGCACCCCTGATCGCCTGCCTGCTGCTGGCGGGCTGCACGATGGCCGCGCCGCGGCCTCCCGCCGCGGGATCCGCGCGAGCGGACGCCGCCGCGCCCATCGCCCCGGCGCTCGCCGCGGCGGCACAGGCGCTGCTGCACGGCGCCGCGGCAGCGGCCTATGCGCGCGGCGCCGTGCGTGCCGATGCCCACGGCCGGCTGCAGGTGTATGTGCGCGTGGCGGCGGTCACGCCGGCGCTGCTGCAGGCGCTGCGGGCGGCCGGCCTGGAGCGGCCCGAGGCGGTGGCGGCGATGGGCGTGGTGCAGGGCTGGGTGGCGCCGGCCCGGCTGGCGGCGCTGGCGCGCGTTCCCGGCGTCGTGGCGGTCGAGCCGCCGCGTTACGCGCGGACGCGCTGAACCATCCGGTGCTTCCATGCGGGGCCGCTGCCGCTGCGCGCGCGGAAACACGCCTCAGGCCGATGCGGCGTAGGCGGGGTACACGGCCAGCCGGTTGCGTCCCTCGGCCTTGGCGCGGTAGAGCGCGGCATCGGCCTGCTCGATCAGCTGTTCCGGCGAGTCGGTGGCCGGGGCGCGGTGCCCGGAGATGCCCAGGCTCACGGTGACCGCGATGGCCGCGCCGCCGGCCATGAAGGGATCGGCCTCGACGCGGTGGCGGATGCGCTCGCCGATGGCTCCGGCCTCGTCCAGCGCGGCACCGGGCAGCAGCACCACGAATTCCTCGCCGCCCCAGCGCGCCAGCGTGTCGGCCGGCCGCAGTTCGGACTGTACGCGCTCGGCCAGGATCCGCAGGCAGGCGTCGCCGGCCAGATGCCCGTGGCGGTCGTTGATGGCCTTGAAATGGTCGAGATCGAGAAAGATCAGCGACAGCGGCCGGTGGCGCTGGCGGGCGTCGGTCAGGGCCTCGGCGAGGCGCGCCGTCAGTGCGCGCCGGTTGGGCAGTCCGGTGAGGGCGTCGCGCTGGGCCTCGGCGCGCGCGCGATCCCGCTCGTGGCGGGTCTGCAGCGTCGACAGGCCCAGTCCCAGCGTCAGCACCAGGCTGGAGAGCGCCAGCGCCGCCGGCAGGCCGAATTCCAGCCAGCCGGGCAGCGGCAGTCCCAGCAGCGTCTGGCCCGCGCGCAGTGCGGTGAATACCGATTGCGGAATCCACGCCAGCAGAAAGATGCCGGCCGCCGTGCTGCCGCGCCGCCAGGCCAGCGCCACCGCGGCGACCGCCGCCAGCGCGCACAGCAGGAACAGCGCATTGCCGACATCCGGCTGCAGGCTGTTGTCGGCGTGCCATGCGGCCGGCAGCAGCGCGGTCAGCGTCAGCAACGCCCACGGCCAGCGCAGCCAGGCCAGCAGCCGCGCCAGCCGCGGGACCCGCAGGCGCAGGTCGCAGAACTCGATGATGAACGACAGCGCGAAGGGCGTACCCAGCGCCGCCACGAACCACAGCAGCCGGATGCCCAGCGGCTGCAGCCAGTGCGCGCCTGGCAGCAGGTACAGATCGCCCGTGCTCACCAGCAGGTACATGAACTGCGGCGCCAGGTAGCCCACGAAAAAGCCGTACAGCCGTTCGCGCAGCGCCAGCCACAGCGTCAGCCCCACCAGGATCATGGTGAACTGCACCGCTTCGAAGAAGGTCATCACCCGCGTCCAGCGCAGGTCGCGGACGTGGTAGTCGTCCACGGGATAGATCGCGGCGCGTATGGGCGCGGTCTTCGCCGCGGCCGGCAACCACAGGTACAGCGGTGCGCCGGCTGCCAGCGTGCGCGGCAGTTCGAACACCAGTGCGCGCCCTGAAAAGCGCGGGTCGCGCCGGGCCGTCGCGTGCGCACGCGTGATGCCCCTGGCGTCTCCGGGCAGGTACAGTGTCACCGGCTGGAAGCGGACGTTGCGGATCACCAGCACCGGGGCGCTGGCGGCGCGCCAGTCCGCGGTCAGCGCCAGCCGGTACCAGCGCGCCGCGCCGCGCTCGAGACGCAGCGCCTCGCGCGGCACCGGCACGAAGGCCGCATCGAAGCGTCCGCTGCGCACCGCCTGCGCGTCGGGGTCCAGGCCGGCGGGCAGCGTCGCGAACGACATCGCCGCCGGCTGCGGCCCGGTGTCCGCCGTGCGTGCCGGCCATGGCCACGTCAGCAGCACCGCGGCCGCTGCGGTGCACAGCAGGGACGGGGCCCGGATCATCACGATCACCTCACGGCACAGTTTACGCCGGGGCCGGGCAGGCGCCCAGACGCCCGCATCGGCGCGCGTCCGCCGCCGCGGCTGTGAAGCCTGCGGCACATCCGCACGGCGGACTGCCGCGGCCCCGCCTGCGGGACTTGCCCGCGGCCCGGACGGGGGAGTAGGTTCGGGGTGCCGGCGGGTATGGTCCTGCCGGCAACGCCCAGGCCCGTCAGCATGCATCGCGCGCCCCGCCCGAACGCCGCCCCGCCGCCAGCCGGCCGGGCGCTGCGCGGGTCGCGCCCCCTGAAACCGCTCAACGACACCGCCGCGACGGGCGCGGTGCCGTGCGTCCCAGTGTTCCATCCACCCTATGGAGGTCGCACGATGTTCGAAAATCACCCGCGCGAAGACGTCGAGGCGCTGATGAAGGCCAATATCGAATTCCGGCGCCTGTTCCTGCGCCACCGCGAGCTGGACAGCAAGGTGCACGACGCCGAGATCGGCGTACTGCCGCTCGACGGCGACACGCTGAACGTCATGAAGCGCGAGAAGCTGGTCGCGAAGGAGCGCCTGTTGCGCATGTGGCAGGACGCGCGCGCCAGTTAACGCCGTGCCCGCTATCATCGCGGCCGCCGCGGGCGGCCCGGAAGACACCGCCGCGGTTCGCCGCGGCGGTTTGCATTTGCGGCCACGCCCATCCCGACCGCACCCCGCGAGGCCCGCATGATCCACCGTTCCGTGCTCGAACTGATCGGCCGCACGCCGATGCTGCAGGCGCAACGCCTCGATGCCGGCCCTTGCGAACTGTTCCTCAAGCTCGAATGCATGAACCCGGGCGGCTCCATCAAGGACCGCATCGGCCTGACCATGATCGAGCGCGCCGAGCGCGCCGGGCGCATCCGGCCCGGCGACACCCTGGTGGAGGGCACCGCCGGCAATACCGGCATCGGGCTGGCGCTGGTGGCGCAGCAGAAGGGCTACCGGCTGGTGCTGGTGGTGCCCGACAAGATGAGCCGCGAGAAGATCTTCAACCTCAAGGCCATGGGCGCCGAGGTCATCCTCACCCGCTCCGATGTGGCCAAGGGGCATCCCGAGTACTACCAGGATCTGGCCAAGAAGATTGCCGAAGGCACGCCGGGCGCGTACTTCATCAACCAGTTCGGCAACCCCGACAACGTGGCTGCGCACGAGGAGATCACCGGCCCCGAGATCCTCGAGCAGGTGGACGGCCGGCTGGACGCCATCGTGTTCGGCTGCGGCAGCTCGGGCACCATGACCGGCCTGTCGCGCTGCTTCGCCAAGGCCTCGCCGCACACCGAGCTGGTGCTGGCCGATCCGGTGGGCTCGATCCTGGCGCAGTACATCAACGAGGGCACGCTCTCGACCAAGTCGGCGAGCTGGATGGTGGAGGGCATCGGCGAGGACTTCCTGCCCGTGATCAGCGACTTCTCGCGGGTGAAGAAGGCCTACGCCATCACCGACCGCGAGAGCTTCCTCACCGCGCGCCTGCTGCTGGAGAAGGAAGGCGTGCTGGGCGGCAGCTCCACCGGCACGCTGCTGGCGGCAGCGCTGAAGTACTGCCGCGAGCAGACCCGCCCGAAGCGCGTGGTGGTGTTCGTGTGCGATACCGGCAACAAGTACCTGTCCAAGCAGTTCAACGACTACTGGATGCTGGACAACGGTTTCCTGGAGCGCCCGCAGCACGGAGACCTGCGCGACCTGATCCTGCGCCCCTACGCACAGCGCGACACCGTGGTGGTCGGCCCGCACGAGCCGCTCACCGTCGCCTATCAGCGCCTGAAGCTGTACGACGTCTCGCAGTTGCCGGTGATGGAGGGCGAGCGCATCGTCGGCATCCTCGACGAGTCCGACCTGCTGATGCACGTGCACGCCGACAGCGCGCGCTTCACCGACCCGGTGTCCACCGCCATGGTCAGCAAGCTGGAATTCGTCGACATGCGCACGCCGGTCGCCAGCCTGATGCCGGTGTTCGACCGCGGCCATGTCGCCATCGTCATGGACGGACCGAAATTCCTCGGCCTGATCACCCGCATCGACCTGCTCAACTACCTGCGGCGCCGGGTGAGCTGATCAGCGCACCCGCTCGACGCGCACCGATTCGGCGCAGCCCTGGATGTAGGCCAGCCAGCTGCCCAGCAGCATCGGCTTGATGGTGACCTTGGGGTCCTTCACCGTCTGGCAGCTCCAGCTGCTGGTTTCGGATACCTGCCAGAGCTGGCCGTTGGCCAGCGGCAGCCGGGTGTGGCTGTCCCAGCCGCTGAAGCTGCCGACCAGGGTGGACTCGACCGTGACGCGCGGCTGGCCCGTCGGGGCGCGGTAGCCGAAGCGGTTGGCCGGACCCGCCACCGCCGGCGCCAGCGTGGCGCTGGCGCCCACCGCGCCGACGTGCGTGCGCAGCCACTGGTTGAGGAAGTGCAGTTGCTGCGGGCTGAGCTTGTCCAGGCCGGCCTTCCTGAAGTCGGCAGCGGACATGCGTTCCTGCAGCGAGGAGAAGTTCTGCGCATGCACCGGAGCGGTGGCGGCCAGTGCGGCGAGTGCGGCCAGCGGCAGCAAAGCGACGATTTTCATGGCGCGCATGCTAGCAGCACGCGGGCGCCGCGCCGCGGCAGGGCGGCGATCACGCTGCGCTAAGCTGGCGCCATGCGCGCGCCGCCCGCCCCACACCCCGCCGCGCGCTGGTGCGGCGATGCCGCCGTGCCGGCGCCGCTGGCGGCCGCGTGCGAGGCCTGGCGGGCGCGTGGCGGCGTGCCGGTGGAGAGCGCGGCGACACTGGAGATCCTGCAGCCGCTGGATGCCGATGCCGAGATTCTGGCCGCCGTGCTGTGGTTCGATCTGGCCGTCGTCGCGGAAGACGCCTGGATCGCCGCGGCGAACGCGCAGGGCGCGACACTGCGACGCCTGGTCGAGGGCCAGCAGGCCGCCGAGAAGGTGTTCTCGCTGCACGCGGACGCGCCTGCGCACGAGCGCAGCGAAGGCCTGCGCCGGCTGCTGCTGGCGATGGTGCGCGATCTGCGCGTGGTGTTCATCCTGCTGGCGCGGCAGCTGGCACGGCTGCGCGCGGCGGCGCACCTGCCCGAGGGCGCGCGCCGCCGGCTGGCGCAGCAGACCGCCGATCTGCATGCACCGCTGGCCAACCGGCTGGGCATCTGGCAGGTGAAATGGGAGCTGGAAGACCTGGCTTTCCGCTATCTCGAACCGGAGACCTACCGCCGCGTCGCCGCGCTGCTGGACGAGCGCCGTGACGACCGCGAACAGTGGATCGCGCGGGCGCGCGTGCAGCTGGAGGAAGCCCTGCGCGCCGCCGGCATCGACGCCGGGGTGGCCGGCCGGCCGAAGCACATCTATTCGATCTGGAAGAAGATGCAGCGCAAGGCCGCGGGCTTCTCCGATCTCTACGACATCCGCGCGCTGCGCGTGATGGCGGCCGACGTCGCCGCCTGCTATGCCGCGCTGGGCGTGGTGCACCAGCTGTGGATGCCGGTCCCCGGCGAGTTCGACGATTACATCGCCCGGCCCAAGCCCAACGGCTACCGCTCGCTGCATACCGCCGTGGTCGGGCCGCAGGGGCGCGTGCTGGAGGTGCAGATCCGCACGCGCGAGATGCACCAGTCCGCCGAGCTGGGTGTGGCCGCGCACTGGCGCTACAAGGAAGGCGGCGGCGGTGACGCCGCCTTCGAGGCGCGCATCGCCTGGATGCGGCGCCTGCTGGAAAGCCGCGGCGCGGACGACGGCGCGCTGGTCGAAGCGTTCCGCACCGATCTGCTGGAAGACCGCATCTACGTGCTGACGCCCAAAGGCGAGGTGGTCGATCTGCCACGTGGCGCCAGCGTGCTGGATTTCGCCTACCACGTGCACACCGAGGTCGGGCACCGCTGCCGCGGCGCCAAGGTCAACGGCCGCATCGTGCCGCTGACGCACCAGCCCGGCAGCGGCGATCGCGTCGAGATCCTCACCGGCCGGCAGGCCCAGCCCAGCCGCGACTGGCTGTCGCCGCAGCACGGCTATCTGCACACCGGCCGCGCACGCGAAAAGGTGCGCGCGTGGTTCCGCCGCGTCGAACACGCCGCCAACCTGGAAGCCGGCCGCACCATCCTCGAGCGCGAGCTGCGACGGCTGGCGCTGCCGGGTCAGCACCTCGACGGGTTGCCGGCGCGGCTGGGCATGAAATCGCAGGACGAGCTGCTGGAGTCGCTGGCGCTGGGCGAGACCGGCGTCGGCCAGCTCGCGCGCGCGCTGCACGAACTGCACGCGCCGGCGGCGCCGGCGCCGGTTCCCGCCCCGGCCGCGCGGGCGCGGCCGCGCCCGGCCGGCGGCGCCGGCGCGCTGACCATCGAAGGCGTCGGCAATCTGCTGCTGCAACTGGCGCGCTGCTGCCAGCCGCTGCCCGGCGATGCCGTGCAGGGCTACGTCACGCGCGGCCGCGGCGTCTCGGTGCACCGCGCCGACTGCGCGGCGCTGGCGCGGCTGGCCGCACGCGAGCCGGCGCGCGTGATCCAGGTAGCCTGGGGCGAGGCCGGCGCGGCCACCTATCCCAGCGAGATCCTGGTCACCGGCTACGAGCGCAAGGACCTGCTGAAGGACGTCACCAGCACGATCACGCAGTCCGGAGTCGGCATCCTGGCCTCCAGTTCGCAACGCCTGGCCGACCGCGGCGAACTGCACATGCGCTACAGCCTGCGCGTGCGCGATTTCGCGCAACTGGGACAATTGCTGGCACGGATCTCGGCGTTGCCCAACGTGCGCGAGGTGCGGCGGCTGGCCGCGGCCTGAACCCGCTCCGCCGCAGGCGCGGTGGCACGGTGGCGCGGTGCTAGATTGCGCCGCGTCCGCGCCGCTCCGGTAGCCTGCCCACCATGCCCTCCCGCGCCCCGCGTCCCACCGCCCGTCCGCGCATCGAGCCACAGATGGGTTCGCTGGATGCGCCGCGCCCCGCGTCCGCCGACGGCCTGCCGCATTTCCACGCCGGACCGCCGGCGCGGCGCGTGCCGCCGGCCGCGCCCCGCGGTCCTTCGCGGCATCTGCGCGACCGCCACCCGGTCCGTCCGTGGCTGCTGCTGGGCCTGCTGCTGGTGCTGCTGGTCGTGCTGGCGGCCCGCCACCGCGACTGGTTCGCGCGTCTGCTGCCCACGCCGCAGCTCAACCATCTGCTCGACCAGGGCGACCGTGCGCTGGCGCAGGGGCATCTCGCGGCCGCGCGCGGCTTCTATCTGCAGGCACAGACCCTCAGCGGCGAGAACAGCCGCGTCGTCGGCGGCCTGCAGGCGGTGGGGCAGGCCGAACTGGCGCGCGCCCGCGCCGCATTGGCCGCACGCGATGCCGCCGCCGCGGGCAAAGCGCTGCAGCAGGCCCAGGCGCTGCTCGGCGGCGGACTGGAACTGCAGCGGCTGCAGGCGCAACTGGTCCGGTTGCGCGCGCGTGGCGTCGAGCAGGCCGATCTGCTGGCGCGCGCGCAGCAGGCATTCACCGCCGGGCACTATGTGGGCGACGGCGGCGCGGTGGCGCTGTACCGGCAGCTGCTGCAGCAGGATCCCGGCAGTGCGGTGGCGCGGCACGGTCTGGACCAGGTAGGCACGGCACTGGCGCGGCAGGCGCGCGCCAGCCTCGCGGACGGCGATCTGGCCATGGCCGGCCGGCAGATCGAACAGCTGGCGCGCGTGCTGCCCACGCAGGCCGATCTGCCCGATCTCAGCGCCGAACTGGCCAGCCGCCAGCGCGCCGTACAGGACGCCGACGCACGCCTGCTGGCGCAGGCGGCGAAGCAGATGGCGCAGGGCCACATCGCCACGCCGGGCTCGCGCAGCGCGTTGTCGCTGTACCGCCAGGTGCTGGCGCAGGACCCGGGCAACGCGCAGGCGCAGGCGGGTCTCGCACGCGTCGCCACCGCGCTGATCGTGCAGGCGCACGCGCAGACCGATGCCGGCGATTTCGCTGCCGCCGGGACCCTGCTGGACCAGGCCGCGCAGCTCGCGCCGCAATCGACCGAGCTGGCCTTCGCGCGGGCACGCCTGGCGCGTGCGCAGCAGCGCGCCGCGCAGCCGCGGATCGCGCCGGAGCAGCGCCGGCGCGCGCAGCAGCTGGCGCAGGAAGCGGCGCAGGCGGCCGCACGCGGCGATTTCCTCACCCCGCCCGGGCAGAGCGCCTTCGATCTCTACCGCCGGGCGCTGGATCTCGATGGTGGCAATGCCGCGGCCAGCGCCGGCCTGCGGCAACTGCCCGTGCTGGCCGCGCGCGCGGCGCGGCAGGCACTGACGGCCGGCCGGCTGCAGCGTGCCGGCCGGCTGGTGGAGGCCTGCGCGCAGCTGGATCCCGGGGCAGGCGAGGCGGCGGCATTGCGTCGACAACTGGGTGCCGCCTGGCTGCAACAGGCCGACCGCGACCTCGCCGGCGGCCGCCATGCGGCGGCGCGGGCCGCGCTGGCACAGGCGCAGCGCTGGGCGCCCGACGATCCGCGCGTGCAGGCGCTGGCACAAGGGCTGGCCGGTGGCGGATGAACGCGCGCGGGGCGTACGGGCATGACCGCCGCGCTGGTGATCGGCGCCCGCAGCCAGGTGGGCTGGTTCCTGCTGCCGCTGCTGGCCGAAGCGGGTCTCGCGCCGCTGGCGCTGAGCCGGAGCGCGCCCGCCGCCGCCGATGCGCCGCGCGCCACCTGGCTGCGCGGCGCGCTGCCGCTGTCGCCACCCGATCCGCCGCCGCTGCGCCATGTGTTCAGCGCCGGGCCGCTGGATGCGCTGGCACGCTGGCTGCCGCGGGCACCGCTGCTGCCGGACGCGCGCGTGCTTGCGCTCAGTTCGATGAGCGCCGCCAGCAAGGCGCATTCACCGGTAGCCGCCGAGCGCGCGCTGGCGGCGCGACTGTGTGCGGCCGAGGAGGCGCTGGCGGCGGCCTGCGCGCGGCACGGCATCGGCTGGACCATCCTGCGGCCGACGTTGATCTACGGTGCCGGCCGCGACCGCAGCCTGACGCCGCTGGTGCGGGCTGCACGCCGCACGCGCCTGTTTCCGCTGCCGGCGGGGCGCGGTCTGCGCCAGCCGGTGCACGCCGCCGACGTGGCCCGGGCGCTGCTCGCCGCGGCCCTGCGCGCGCGACCGGCGAACGCCGTGCTGCCCTTCGGCGGCGGTGAGCGCCTGTCCGTCGCGCAGATGTTCGCGCGCGTGCGCGCCAGCCTGCCCTTCGCCACGCTGGGACTGCCGCTGCCGCGCCCGCTGCTGCGCGTCGCGGCGCTGCACCCGGCGCTGCGCGGGCCGGTGCTGCGGCTGGATGCCGATCTGGTGGCCGACAACGGCGCGGCGCTGGCGCTGCTTGACGTGACGCCGCGCGCATTCGCGCCGGACGCCCGCTGCTGGGGGCTGTGAACGTGCCTCCATCGCTGCCAGCATGCGCGGCGCGCATGCGATGCGCACGACCGGAGCGTGGTACGAGATGACTGTGCGCGACCGTATGCGGCCCTGGTGGCGCGTGCTGCGCTGGCCGTTCTGGCTGGGGCTGGGATTCCTGATCGGCTTCGGCGGTCCGTACACCTGGGTGCTGAACCGGCGGGTGGTGCAGCGCTTCGGTGACCTCGAGTTCTCGCAACCAACGCGCGTCTACGCGCGGCCGCTGGCGCTGGCGGCGGGGGTGCCGATGGACGCAGCCACGCTGCGCCAGGAACTGCGCTTCGCCGACTACACGCCAAGCCAGGATGCGCACGTGCCCGGCACCTGGAGCGAAAGCGGCGACAGCTTCGTGATCGCCTCGCGCGGCTATGCCGATCCGGCCGGCGGCGAGCTGCCGCGGCGCGTGCGGGTGACGCTGGCCGGCGGCCAGGTGCGGGACCTGTTCGATCTGACCGCGCGGCGCCCGCTGGCCGCATGGCATCTGGATCCGGCGCGCATCGCCACGCTGTACGGCGCGCACCAGGAGGAGCGCGAGGTGGTGCGTCTGCGGCAGCTTCCGCCGCTGCTGATCACCGGCCTGCAGGCGGTGGAAGACCGCGATTTCAACCGCCACATCGGCATCGACTTCAGCGGCATCGCGCGCGCGCTGCTCGCCGACCTGCGCACGCGCAGCCTGCAGCAGGGCGGCTCGACGCTGACCCAGCAGCTGGTGCGCAACCTGTTCCTCGACCGCAGCCGCACGCTGGTGCGCAAGCTCAACGAGGCGCTGATCTCGGTGCTGATCACCGCGCACTACAGCCGCGGCCGCATCCTCGACGCCTACATGAACGAGGTCTACCTGGGCCAGCAGGGCGGGCAGGCCATCCACGGCTTCGCCGCCGGCAGCCGCTACTGGTTCGGGCGGCCGCTCAGCGCGCTGCGACCGCAGGAGATCGCACTGCTGGTGGGGCTGGTGCGCGGGCCTAGCTATTACGATCCGCGCCGCGATCCCGGGCGCGCATTGCAGCGGCGCGACACGGTGCTGCGCGAGTTCTACACGACCGGGCTGATCACGCGCCCGATGCTGGCCTACGCGCTGGCCGCGCCGCTAGGGGTGACGCCCGAACCGCGGCTGCCGCGCGACCGCTTCCCGGCGTTCCTGGACCTGGTGCGGCGCCAGTTGCAGCAGGACTTCAGCGTCGCGCAGCTGCGCGCCGGCGGCCTGGCGGTGTACACCACGCTGGACCCCGCCGCGCAGCTCGACGCCGAGGCCGCGCTGGCCGACACGCTGGACGCGCTGGGCGCGCAGGGCCGCGGCCTGCAGGGCGCGGTGGTGGTGACCGATGCGCGCAGCGGCGCGGTGCGCGCGCTGGTGGGCGGCCGCGATCCGGGCCTGCCCGGCTTCAACCGCGCGCTGGAC
>JAJYTR010000088.1 GCA_021792975.1 Pseudomonadota bacterium
AGCCATCTTCCAGGAGCAGGCCGGGCATCCGATCAGTCACGTGGACATCCCCGCCAAGTACAACACCACGGCGGTGTATGCCGCGGCGCTGGTGAAGGATGCGCCGCATCCTGCAGCGGGCAAGCTCTGGATCGAATTCCTGCGTTCGCCGACGGCGCTGAAGATCTTCGAGCGTTACGGCTTCAAGGCGGCGCCGGCTGACGCCACCAAGGAGTAAACGCATGCGCCCGTGGCGGTCACTGTTGCTGCTGAGTCTGATCCTGCTCAGCGGCAGTAGCATGGCCGCCACGCTGGTGCGTGTGTTCGGTCCCGGCGGTCCGGCGCCCGCCATGAAGGCGGCCGCGACCGCCTTCGAGAAGCTGCATCCGCCAGTGCGCGTCGACGTCACCGCGGGACCGACACCGCAGTGGATCGCCGCGGCGCGTGCCGACGGCGATGTCATCTACAGCGGCTCCGAAGCGATGATGGCCGACTTCCAGCGCGACCTGGCCGGTGTGCTCGACGCCGCCACCATCGAGCCGCTGTACCTGCGCCCGGCGGTGATCCTGGTGCGCCCCGGCAACCCCGGGCACATCACCAGCTTCCGCAGTCTGCTCGAGCCGGGCGTCAAAGTGATGGTGGTCGATGGCGCCGGGCAGGTCGGGCTGTGGGAGGACATCGCCGGCCGCGACAGCGGCATCGCCACCGTGCGTGCGTTCCGCCGCAATATCGTATACGCCGCGCCCAACAGCGCACTGGCGTTGCAGCGCTGGCAGGAAGATCCTTCCATCCAGGCTTGGCTGATCTACAACATCTGGGCGGTGGCACATCCGGGCGTGGCGCAGGTGGTGCCGCTGGAGCCGCATTACCGGCTGTACCGCGACTGCGGCGTGGGTTTGACCACGCGCGGTGAAGCCAGCGCTGCGGCGCGGGCGTTCGTGGCGTTTCTCAAAGGCGCACGGGGGCGCGCCATCTTCGAGCATTGGGGTTGGCAGAGCGGGTCCGGGAAGCCGTGATGAAGGGGGTTTGTACGAGGATTCATCGCATGCGCCGGCGTGGGGTACTGACGGTGGTGCTGCTGTCGGGCGCCGTGGCGCATGCAGATGCGCCGCCGCCCGCGGCTGACGCGAGCGTGCGGCCGGCTGCGTCCAGCAGTGCCGCGTTGGCGGCACAAATGGCGCTGGCGCGGCAGATCGTGTTGCACGGCAGTCCGCAGGGCGCGCACGAGTGCGCCATCTGCCACGGTGAGGAGGGGCAGGGCAAGATCAAGGCTGCCTTCCCGCACCTGGCCGGCTTGCCCAAGCCCTACCTCGAACGCCAGCTCAGGCATTTCGGTGCGCTGGCGCGTGACAACCCCAGCATGCAAGCCATCGCGCACAAGCTCGACGATGCCCAGATCGTCGCGCTGGCCACGTATTTTTCGCGTCAGGTGCCGCCGCCGATCATGTCGCCGGCGACGCCGCCACCGGCGCTGGGTGAGGCGCTGGCTGTGCGCGGTCGCGATGCGATTCCCGCCTGCGTCACCTGCCACGGTCCTGGTGGACGGGGCCTGGGCGGTGCGTTGAGCGCCGCGTTCCCGCCCATCGCCGGCCAGCCGGCGGTGTACCTGGAACGGCAGTTGCGCGCCTGGAAGAACGGCCAGCGCCCGGCCGGCCTCGACGGTCTGATGGGGGCTATCGGCAAGCGCCTCAGTGAGGCCGAGATCGTGGCTGTCAGCCAGTACTTCGCGGCACAGCCCACGCTGGTGGCAACCGTTACGACGGAGGCCAGGCCATGAGCGCGCGCAGCGCATTCCGCTCCGCCCATACCCTGATCGCCATCGCCACCTGCGGTGTGCTGTCGGCCTGCGAGCAGGCCCCGCAAGGCAGCGCGGCGCCGCTGGCGGCGGCCAGCGCCGCGCAGCCGGCCCGGCCCGTTGCGGTGGCATTCGCGCCGCCGCCGTTGAGCGCCATTCCCGACGATGCCTTCGGCGTCGTGGTGCGCCAGGGCGAGGCGCTGTTCCGCAACACGCCGGCACACGCGCCGCAATACACGGGCAACACCCTGAGCTGCCGGAACTGCCATCTCGACGCCGGCCGCTTGGCCGACAGCGCGCCGATGTGGGCGGCGTGGGTCAGCTACCCCGCGTACCGCAGCAAGAACCGGCACGTCAACACCTTCGAGGAGCGCTTGCAGGACTGCTTCCGCTTCAGCATGAACGGCAAGGCGCCGCCGTCGGGCTCGCCCGCGCTGGTGGCGCTGGAGGCGTATTCGTACTGGATGGCCAGCGGCGCGCCCACGCATGGGGTTTTGCGCGGTGCCGGCTATCCCAGGCTGCCCAGGCCCGCGCGGGGTTGGGACTACGCGCGCGGCCAGGCGCTGTACACCGAGCATTGCGCGCTATGCCACGGCGCCGATGGCCAGGGCCTGCTGGTCGACGGCAAGCCCTGGTTTCCGCCGCTGTGGGGGCCGCAGTCGTACAACTGGGGCGCGGGCATGTCGCGGCTGGACCTGGCCGCCGGCTTCATCAAGGCCAACATGCCGCTGGGCAACGGCAACAGCCTCGGCGACCAGCAGGCATGGGACGTGGCCTATTACATCGACAGCCACGAGCGCCCGCAGGATCCGCGCTACCTGGGCTCGATCGAGGCCACGCGCCAACAATTTCACGACGGACCCTATGAAACCTACGGCCGCACCGTCAATGGACATCTGCTTGGCGTTGGCTCGGGCGTGTCCGGCGGCAGTACCGTGACGCAGGCAGCGCGCGGACGCACCACGACGCCGCTGCGCGACTGATGCCGCGCCGCGCGATCAGGAGTGGTGGCGATCGCGCGTCCACGCGCGCCACGCGCTGACTGCAGCAACCTGTTTATCCGCACCCGAGGAGCCGCACCATGAGCACCACGCAACCCCTGGCCAGCCCGGACGCCGCGCGCGGCTGGCGCATGGCCGCCATCGCCCTGCTGGCGGTCCGCTTCGTGCAGGGCTGGATCTACTGGGGCGGCGGCACACGCCGCTTCATCTACGCGCCGTCCAAAATCGATCCGTCGGCGCACTGGATGGCCTACAAGAGATC
>JAJYTR010000046.1 GCA_021792975.1 Pseudomonadota bacterium
GTGTGGCCTTACGTCCCGCGCAGCCGCAACAGCCCGCGATCCAGCAGCACCAGCAGCGCGCCCAGCAGCACGAACACGCCCAGCAGCAGCGCGGCGTTGCGCAGCAGCGACTCCAGTCCCAGCCGCGCCGGATTGAGGAACGGGTAGGGATACGCGTGCAGCACGCCGCCCAGCAGCATGGCCCAGAGGAAATACAGCGCCGGCACCAGCAGCCAGCCCGGCAGATGCCGCCAGCGCAGGCCGCGCGCCGGCGCGATCCACAGCCAGCCCAGCGCGTACAGTGTCGGCACCACGCTGTGCAGCAGCATGTCGGCCAGCCATGCGGCGCCCTGCGGATGCCAGTGCCCGGCCAGCACCAGGTGATAGACCAGCGCGGTGATCAGGATGTACAGCAGCACGGCGCCGCGCAGCGCCGGGCGCAAGGCCAGCCGTCCGGCGGCGCTGTGCGGCGCCAGCGCGGCCGCGGCACAGCTCAGTGCCACCAGGACATTGCTGAGGATGGTGAAGTAACTGAGGAAACGCAGGGTCATCCACCAGGCGCCGACATGCACCGCCAGACCCTGCATCCAGACGTACTGCACCACCAGGCCGGCCAGCGCCAGCGCGGCGGTGACGCCCAGTCCGATGCGTGCGAGGGGACGTGCAGCGTTCATGGCAACCGGGGGAGGCTCGCGCAACGGCGGTGCGGGGGCAGAATAGTGCCAGCCGCCGCAACCGGGATGTGAACCATGCTGGAACGCCGCCTGGCAGCGCTGCTGCTGGCCCTGCTGCCCGCGCTGCCCGCCGCCGCGCGCCTGCCGCCGCGCGCGGATGCCGCGCCGGCGGGCAGCACGCTGGGTGCGGCCGTCGCCGCCTTCATCGCGCAACCCCGTTTCGCCAGCGCGCGCTGGGGCATCGATATCGTCGATACGGCCGATGGCCGCACCGTCTACGCGCACGATGCCGGCAAGCTGTTCGTGCCCGCCTCCAACGCCAAGCTCTACACCGCGGCGCTGGCGCTGCACCTGCTCGGCCCGCAGGCGCGCTTCGCCACCCGGCTGTACGCCGGCGCTCCGCCCGACGCCCACGGCGTCGTGCAGGGCGATCTCATCCTGGCCGGCGGCGGTGATCCGGCGCTGGGCACGGACACCGGCGACGACGACGGCCCGGACTGGGCCGGCACCCTGGCCGGACACCTGGTCGCGGCCGGCATCCACCGGATCGACGGCGACCTGGTCGTCGACGACACGCTGTTCCGCGATCCGCCGTTCGGTACCGGCTGGGGCGCCGACGACGTGATGACCGACTACGCCCCGCAGGTCGGCGCGCTCACCGTGGGCGAGGGCGTGATCCGGGTCGAGGTGCGCCGCACGGGCATGCGCTGCTGCGAGGTGTCGGTGCATCCGGCCAGCGCGGGCGTGCGGGTGCGCAATCTCAGCGTCGACGCCACGCCGGGCGACGACTCCAGCCTGCTGCTGTACCGCCCGCCGGGGCACGACACGCTGTACGTGACCGGCAGCCTGCCGACGGATGTACGCGAACGCGGTTACGCCCTGGCCGCACCCGATCCGGCGCGCATGGCCGGCCGCGAGTTGCGCGACGCGCTGGCGGCCGCCGGCGTCGAGCTCACCGGCCGCCTGCGCGTCGTTCGCTGGCCCGAGTCCAGCCTGCTGCCCGATGCCCCGCGGCGCCGGCTGATCGCGCGGCTGGAGTCGCCGCCGCTGGCGCTGCTGCTGCGGCACATGCTGCAGCAGTCGGACAACCTGTACGCGCAGACGCTGCTGCTGCAGGCCGGCCTGGCCTGGAAGCAGGCGGGCATGGACCCCTGCGGCCGGGTGCTGCACTGGACCTCGCAGTGGGGCCTGTGCGCGCTGCGCACGCTGCTGGGCGGAATCGGCATCACCCGCGAGCAGGCGCATTTCACCGAAGGCAGCGGCCTGTCGCGGCAGGATTTGGTGAGTCCGCGCGCCACCACCACGCTGCTGGCCTGGATCGCGCGGCAGCCGTGGGCGGCCGACCTGATCGGCGCGCTGCCGCACAGCGGCCGCGACGGCACGCTGCTGTACCGCCTGCACCGGCTGCCCGACGGCGACACGGTGCGGGCCAAGACCGGCACGCTGGCACACATGTACACGCTGTCCGGCTATCTCGAAACGCGCGCGGGCCGCCGGCTGGCCTTCAGCATCATGCTCAACAACTACCAGCGGCCGATCCAGCCCGACGGCGACTGGGCACCGCCCGACCCGACCCGGGATCTGGACGCCATCGTGCGCATCCTGGCCGTGCACGGCGCGACCGTGACGGCCGCCGCCGCGCAAGCCACGCCCGCGGCCACGCGCTGAGGCGGACCGCGGCTCAGCCGCCGCGGATGCGTTGCAACAGCGCGCTGGTGCTGCGCGCGTGCGCGAAGGGAATGGACAGCACGCGCCCTCCGCGGCCGCGCACCAGGCCGGCACCGACGATGGCGTCCGCCGCCCAGTCGCCGCCTTTCACCAGCACGTCGGGCTGCAGCACCTCGATGAGCCGGATCGGCGTGTCCTCGGCGAAGGGCAGCACGTAGTCCACCGCGGCCAGGCCGGCCAGCACCGCCATGCGGTCCTGCAGCGGATTGACGGGACGATCCCCGCCCTTGCCCAGCCGCCGCACCGAGGCGTCGTCGTTGACGCCCACCACCAGGCAGGCGCCCTCGGCGCGCGCAGCTTCAAGGTAATGCACGTGGCCGCGGTGCAGCAGGTCGAACACGCCGTTGGTGAACACCAGCGGGCGTCGCCCGCGCAGCAGCGGCGCCAGCGTCTCCGCACCGGCGTGCACCTTGCCAGCGGCGGGCCGCGTCTCCGCGGCGAACACGCGGTCGAGATAGGCGCACAGGGTGTGGATCAGCAGCAGATGCACCTCCTGGATGCGCGCGGTGCTCGCTGCGGGCACGCGCAGCTCGAGATCCTCGTCGCGCAGCACGGGCGCCAGTTGGCCGCCGTCCCTACCCGTGAGCGCCAGCACCCACAGCCCGCGCGCCTGCGCCATGCGCACCGCCTGCAGCACGTTGGCCGAATTGCCCGATGTGGTGAACGCCACCAGCACGTCGCCCGGCACGCCCAGCGCCTCGACCTGGCGCGCGAACACGCGCGTGTAGTCGTAGTCGTTGGCGATGGCGGTCAGCACGCTGGAATCCGGCGTCAGAGCGATGCCGGGCAGGCCGATGCGCTCGCGCTCGAAGCGGTTGACCAGTTCCGAAGCCAGGTGCTGCGCGTCGCCGGAGGAACCGCCGTTGCCGCAGGCCAGCACCTTGCGGCCATCGGCCAGCCGCGCCGCCAGCATCTGCGCCGCGTGCAGCGTGGGCGCGGCCAGCGCTTCCAGCGCACGCTGCTTGACGGCAGCGCTCTCGGCGAACTGGGCCCGGATCTCCTCCAGCGTCATGCTCATGGCGGGTATTCCCCTGCGGCAGGGACGCCAGCATAACGACGACGGCGGCTGCGATGGCCCGCGCTGCGGCCGGCGCCTGCCAGAATGCGGCCATGACGCCCGTCACCGCCCGCCCGCCGCGTCCGGCCCTGTTCCTCGACCGCGACGGCATCATCAACCTCGACCACGGCTACGTGCACCGGCCCGAGGACACGCAACTGGTGCCGGGCATCCTCGCGCTGTGCCGGCACGCGCATGCGCTGGGCTACGCCCTGGTGGTCGCGACCAACCAGGCCGGCATCGCGCGCGGCTACTACGGCGAGGACGACTACCACGCCTACAGCGGCTGGCTGCGCGGACATCTGGCCGCGCAGGGCGTGCTGCTGGACGCCGTCTACCATTGCCCGCACCATCCCCAGGCGGGTATCGGCACCTACCGACGCGAATGCGCCTGCCGCAAACCGGCGCCGGGCATGATCCTCGAGGCAGCGCGCGACCTGCATCTGGATCTGCCGCGCTCGATCCTGCTGGGCGACAGCGCCGGCGACATCGAGGCCGGCCGCCGTGCCGGCGTCGGCCGGCTGTGGCTGCTGTCCGCCGCGCCCGCCGCGACCGCGCAGGATGTGCGCGTGTTCTCCAGCCTCGCCGCCGCGCAGGCCGCGCTGCCGCCCGCCTGAATCCGGCGCGGTCATCGGCCTGCAACGGCACGGCCACCCGCAACACCGGCTTTGCGGGTAGGGTTGAGGCCTCCGGCATCGTTCCGTAACGAGGCAGCCATGGCCGACTCCATCCTCTCCGCGTGCCCGCGGGCGCTGGGCCTGGCCGTGCTGCTGGCGCTGGCCGGCTGCGCGCCGTCGCCGGGCCCACGCTCCGCCCCGCCCGCCGTCCGCGCGGCCGCGGCGGCGACATCCGCCGCGACGGTGGCCGGGCCGCGCACGCCCAGCGGCCTGCAAGTGACGCCCACGGCAACGCCGGGCGCGATCTTCCGGCCGCTCGACCCGCATCTGGCCGACGATCCCGGCCACACCGCCGGCCAGGCGGTGAGCACGGCGGTGAGCCCCGACGGGCGCACGCTGCTGGTGCTGACCAGCGGCTACAACCTCGTGCGCGACGACGCCGGCCGGCGTATCGCCGCCGATTCCGGCGAATACGTGTTCGTCTACGACATCGCCGCCGGCGCGCCCCGGCAGATCCAGGTACTGCGGCTGCCCGACACGTTCATAGGCCTCGCCTTCGCGCCGGATGGCCGGCGCTTCTACGTCTCCGGCGGCGTGGACGACAGCGTGCATGCGTTCGCACGGGCGGCGGACGGGCGCTGGATCGAGGACGGCGCACCCATCGCGCTGGGCCACCGGTCCGGCGTCGGCATCCGCGTCAGGCCGCAGGCGGCGGGGCTGGCGATCAGCCCGGACGGCCGCACCCTCGCGGTGGCCAACTTCTACAACGACTCGCTCTCGCTGGTGGACTTGCGCACGCGGCGCGTGCGCGAGGTGCAGTTGCGCCCGGGACTGATCGACGCGCGCGAATCCGGCGCGGCCGGCGGCGAGTATCCGTTCGGTGTGGCGTTCCGCGGCAACGGCACGGTGTACGTCTCCAGCATGCGCGACCGCGAGATCGACGTGGTGCGCCTCGGCGCCCGCCCGCGGGTGACCGCGCGCATCGCGGTGCCGGGCAACCCCAACCGCCTGCTGCTGGGCAAGGATGGCCGCCGGCTGTACGTGACCTGCGACAACGAGGAGGTGCTGGTCACGATCGACACCGCCGATAACCGCGTGCTGGATACTCTGCGCACCACCGCGCCGGCGGCGCGCAACGGGCTGCCGCGTTACTTCCACGGCACCGCGCCCAACGCGCTGGCGCTGAGTCCCGGCGGCACGCGCCTGTACGTCAGCAACGGCGGCACCAACTCGGTGGCGGTGATCGCGCTGAACTTGCCCAGGCCGGAAGTCGTCGGCCTGATCCCGACCGGCTACTACCCCAACGATGTCGGCATCGGCGGCGACGGCCGCTGGCTGTACGTGGTCAACGGCAAGAGCGTCCCGGGGCCCAACCCGTGCCAATTCGCCGAGGCACGCGACGCCCCGGCCCGCCTGTGCACGCCGCGGCAGGCGCACAACGATTACATCCTGCAGCGTTCCAAGGCGGGCCTGCTGGCCCTGCCGCTGCCCGCTGCCGGCACGCTGGAACGGCTCACCGCGCAGGTGCTGCGCAACAACCGCTTCGACTACCGCGAAAGCGCCGCCGACCGCGCGGTGATGGAGTTCCTGCACCGGCGCATCCGGCACGTGATCTACATCGTGCGCGAGAACCGCAGCTACGACCAGATCCTGGGCGATCTCGGCCGCGGCAACGGCGATCCGCGGCTGGCCGAGTTCGGCGCCGCGGTCACGCCCAACGCGCACGCACTGGCGCGACGGTTCGTCACCTTCGACAACTTCTACGATGCCGGCGAGGTGAGCGGCAACGGCTGGCCCTGGAGCACGTCGGCGCGCGAATCGGATCTCGGCGCCAAGGCGCTGGCCATCAGCTACGCACGGCGCGGACTGTCCTACGACTGGGAAGGCGGCAACCGCAACGTCAACGTCGGCATCGCCGCGCTGGCCGGGCGCATCGCAGCCGATCCGGCCTATCCGCGCGACCCCGACCTGCTGCCGGGCGGCAACAACGTGGCCGCGCCGGACGGCCCGCAGGGCCAGTTCCAGCAAGGCTATCTGTGGGACGCCGCCCTGCGCAGGGGGCTCGACGTGCGCAACTACGGCTTCTTCATCGATCTGCAGCGCTACTTCAGACCGCCGGCGCAGGGCGGCCTGCCGGTGCTGCGCGAACCCTGGCGCACGCGCACGCGGGTGGCCGTCGCCGCCAACCCGCAGCTCGCGCCGCGCACCGATCCGTACTTCCGCGGCTTCGACAACCGCCTGGCCGACTACTGGCGCTACCGGGAATGGCGGCGCGAGTTCGACCGGTACGTGCGCGCAGGCAATCTGCCGGCGCTCTCGCTGGTGCGCTTCATGCACGACCACACCGGCAACTTCGAGGACGCGCTGGACGGGGTGGACACGCCCAGCCGCCAGGTGGCCGACAACGACTGGGCCACCGGCAGGCTGATCGAGACCGTCGCGCACTCGCCGTACGCCGGCTCGACGCTGGTCTTCGTGCTCGAGGACGACGCCCAGGACGGGCCCGACCACGTCGATGCGCACCGCAGCGTGGCCTTCATCGCCGGGCCGTACGTGCGGCAGGGCGCAGTGGTGAGCACGCGCTACTCCACGGTCAACCTGCTGCGCACGTTGGAGGACGTGCTGGGCATCGGGCCGATGACGCTCAACGACGCCTATGCACGGCCCATGAGCGACGCTTTCGACATCCGCCGGTCACCGCACTGGACCTACGCCGCCGCGTGGCCGGCGCCGTTGACCGCCACCCGGCTGCCGCAGCCGGCGGCAACGACGCGCACGGCGCGCTGGCGCGACCGGCACGACGCCGCCTGGTGGGCGGCGCAGACCGCCGGCTACGACTGGACCCGCGAGGACCGCGCCCCCACGCGCGACTACAACCGCGTGCTGTGGCGCGGCCTGATGCCGGGCCAGCGCCATCCGCCGACGCCAGGCGCAGGCAACGGCGATCGCGGCGCGGACGCCGACTGACGCACGGGCGCCGCGCCGGACCCGTCGCCGGCCTTACGCCGCGACGCGCGCGCGGTCGATCAGCCACTGCGCCAGCAGCGGCACCGGGCGACCGGTGGCCATGCCCTTGCGGCCCTCGTTCCAGGCGGTGCCGGCGATGTCCAGGTGCGCCCAGCGCTGGCCCTCGGTGAAACGCGCCAGGAAGCAGCCGGCGGTGATCGCGCCGGCACCCTTGCCGCCGATGTTGGCGAAGTCGGCGAAGGCGCTCTCGAGTTGCTGCTGGTAGTCGTCCCACAGCGGCAGGCGCCAGGCGCGGTCCAGCGTGTCCTCGCCGGCGGCCAGCAGTTCGGCGGCGAGATCGTCGTGCCTGCTCATCAGTCCCGAGGCGTGTTTGCCCAGCGCAATGACACAGGCACCGGTCAAGGTGGCGGCGTCGACGATGGCGGCGGGCTCGAAGCGCTGCACGAAGGTCAGCGCGTCGCACAAGATCAGCCGGCCTTCGGCGTCAGTGTTGAGCACCTCGACGGTCTTGCCGGACATCGTGGTCAGCACGTCGCTGGGCCGGTAGGCATCGCCGTCGGGCATGTTCTCCACCGCCGCCGCCACGCACACCAGATTGATCGGCAGCTTCAGCTCCACCGCGGCCAGAAACGCACCCAGCACACCGGCGGCGCCGCCCATGTCGTATTTCATCTCCTCGATGCCGCCCTGCACCTTGAGGTTGATGCCGCCGGTATCGAAGGTGATGCCCTTGCCGACCAACGCATAGGGTTTGGCCGCGCCGCCGCCGTTCCAGCGCAGCACGATCAGCTTGGGCGGATTGGCCGAGCCGCGCGCTACCGCCAGCAGCGAGCCCATGCCGAGTTTTTCCATGTCGGCGCGCTCGAGGATCTCGATGCCGACGCCGGGATGCGCAGCCGCCAGTGCGCGCGCGCGCTCGGCCAGATAGGCCGGGTTGCAGATGTTGGGCGGCAGGTTCGCCAGTTCGCGCGCGAAGTCCACGCCGGCGCCGATGGCGCGCGCCTGCCCCAGCCCCCGCGCCGCGGCGGCTGCGGCCGCGAACACCACGCGCTGCAGCCGCACGCCCGGACCCTGCGGCTTGACGGTGGCGGTGTAGCGGTAGGCGTGCTGCGCCACCGCCAGCGCGGCCGTGCGCACCGCCCACGAAAGATCCCTGCCGGCCACGGCCGCCTCGCCGAGAAAGCTCACCGCCAGTTGCACCGGCGCGGCCGCCAGCGCGCGCGCCGCTTCCAGCGCGGCGCGCTGGAAGCGTGCGGGTTCCAGCGGCCCTTCCGCGCCCAGTCCCACCAGCAGCACGCGCTCGGCGCGCACGCCCGGCAGCGCGTGCAGCAGCAGGCTGCTGCCAGCCTTGCCGGTGCAGTCGCCGGTGGCGGCGAGGCGCGCGATCAGGCCGCCGCAGGCGGCATCGATACGCTGCGCGGCGGCGCCCAGCACGCCCTTCTCGTGGACGCCGACCACCACGCTGCCGGCTTCGCAGGTCTCGGCCTGCAGGGAATCGAGACTGAATTGGACGCTCATGACGGAACTCCGGGGATGCGCCCACGTGCGCGGGCGCAGGCTAGACTTGGGGTTTGGCCGCGCGGCGGCACGCGCGGATGGTAGTGGATGTTGCGCATTCTCGACCGCTATCTGCTGCGCGAACTGGCTTTCGGCACGGCCGGCAGCGCGGCGCTGCTGCTGGTGGTGACCGTGGGCGGCACGCTGTCGGACGTGCTCTCGAAGGTGGCCGCCGGGCGCTATCCGGCCGGCGTGATGCTGCCGGTGCTGGGCCTGCGCATCCTCGATGCGCTGTCGGCGCTGCTGCCGGTGGCGCTGTTCCTGGGCGTGCTGCTGGGCCTGGCGCGCCTGTACCGCGACAGCGAGATGCATGTGCTGGGCTCTTCCGGGATGGGGCCGGAGGGCCTGCTGCGGCCGACGCTGCTGCTGGCGATCCCCATGACGCTGCTGGTGGGCGCCATCTCCCTGTGGCTGGGACCGTGGTCGGCGGCCACCGCGCAGGCCATGGTCGACAGCGCCAACCGCTCGGTGGTCGCGGCCGGACTGGAGGCCGGGCGCTTCACCGAGCTGCCCGGCGGCAGCGGCGTCCTCTACACGCAGGCGCTCAGCCCCGACGGCCAGCGGCTGACGCGCGTGTTCGTGGCCAGCGAGCGCGCCCGGCCGGGCCATCCGCCCGAGGTGGACCTGGTGACCGCCGCGCGCGGGCGCATGTTCGTCGATCCGCAGAGCGGTGATCGCTTCCTGGCGCTCAGCGACGGCCACCGCTACAGCGGCACCCTGGGCCAGCGCGGCTGGCGCCTGCTGGATTACCGCCGCAACGTCGTCTCGCTGGACAGCATCCGTGCCGGCACCGTGGACACCGCCGCCGGCTCGCCGCACCAGCAGGGCACGCGGGCGCTGCTGCGCGCGCGGGCGCCGGCCGATCGCGCCGAACTGGCCTGGCGCATCGTCGCCCCGCTGAGCGCCCTGGTGCTGGCGCTGCTAGCGCTGCCGCTGGCGCGGCAGCAGCCGCGCGAGCCGTTCTACGGCCGCCTGCTCGTCGCCGTGCTGGCCTACCTGGTGTTCGCCAACGGGCTGGGCATCGGGCGCGCCGAGATCATGGCCGGCCGCCGCGCGGGCGCCTGGCTGATGGCGCTGGAACTGGCGGCGGTGGCCGTCCTGGCACTGGTGTGGTTCCGCCGCCAGCACGGCGAGCGGCGCGTGCGCGGGCGCCTGCCGTGAGCCCGCTGCGGCTGCCGCGGCTGCAGCGCGCCGACAAGCTGCTGATCGCCGGCATTCTGGGGCCGGTGCTGCTGACCTGGGTGCTGCTGGTGGGTTTCGACGCGTTCCTGCAGTTCGCCCGCCAGCTCGGCGAACTGGGCCGCAACGGCTACACCCTCGGCAAGGCCGCGTATTTCATCCTGCTGACCCTGCCGCGGCGCAGCTTCGAGATGTACGGCAACGCGGCACTGATCGGTACCCTGCTGGGGCTGGGCGGCCTGGCCGCCAGCCACGAACTGACCGCGCTGCGCGCGGCGGGCATGGCGCGGCTGCGCATCGGCGCGACGGCGCTGCTGCTCGTCGGTGCGCTCAGCGCGCTGGCGTTGCTGGTCGCCGAGTACGTCATGCCGCCGGCCGAAGCGCGCGCGCAGGCGATCCTGCTGTCGGTGCAGTCGCGCAACCTCGCCGCCGCCACCGGCAGCGGGCTGTGGGCGCGCGACGGCGACGCCATCGTCAACGTGCGCAGCGCGCTGGCCACGCGCGAGGTGATGGGGGTCGGCGTGGACCTGCGCGACGTGCGCATCTACCGCTTCGACGCGCAGGGCCGCCTGCGCGCGGTCGAGTGGGCCGCCGGCGCGCACTATCGCGATGGTCGCTGGCGGCTCGAGCAGGTCAGCCTGACGCGCTTCGGCCCGGCAGGCGCCAGCTTGACGCGGCTGCCCCAGGCGACGTGGAACACCACGCTCAGCCCGCGTCTGCTGGAACTCTCGGTGCTGAGTCCGCAGACCCAGTCGCTGCGCGATCTGCTGCGCAACATCGACTACCTGCACGGCAACGGCCTGGACGCGCGCACCTACAGCGATGCGCTGTGGCAACGGCTGTTCTATCCGCTCAACGTGCTGCTGCTGGTGCTGTGCACGCTGCCGCTGGCGTTCGGCACGCTGCGCAGCGGCGGTTTCGGCCGCCGGCTGCTGACCGGACTGCTGATCGCGGTGGGATGGTTCTTCGTGGAACGCGGCATGGTCAACCTGGCCATCGTCTACAGCGTGCCGGCCTGGCTGGCCAATCTGGGGCCGCTGCTGCTGCTGGCCGCCACCGCCGGCCTGCTGTTCCGCTGGCGGGGCGCCCGCCGGGAACGCGGCAAGGTGCGCGCGCGCGCGGCGGCCTGAATTGCGGCGATGCCACGGCCGGACGCTCCGTCCGGGATTTCACCGCGTTCACGTTCCGCTTCGATACACTCGCGCGCACTGCGCGATCGGACAGGGATGCCGATGGGGATTCCTGCGCCGCGACCGCCCGGTTCACTTCAGGCCCGAGGAGGCCCCGCATGCACCACCGTCTGCTGTATGCCCTGGCGCTGGCCGCGCTGCCGCTGCTGGCCAGCGCCGCGCTGGCTCCCGCGCCGACCGCCGCCGCGCCGACGCCGGCCGCACAGGCCAAGCTCGCGGCGCCGTTGCGCGAGATCGCCGCCAGCGCCGGCACCGCGCGCGGCCGCGCCCTGCAGACCCGCGCGCTGGCCGCGCAGGCACAGCCCTACGGCCCGGCGCCGCTGGCCGCCCGCTTCAACGGCGCCGGACAGGTGCAGGTGTATCTGCACTACGACCCGCGCCGGGGCGCGCCGGCCGCGGCGGCGTTGCAGGCCCTGGGCGCCACGCGCATCGTCCCCAGCGCGCCGCTGGCGGTGGTGCAGGCCTGGCTGCCGCCGGGCGCGCTGTACGCCGCCGCCGCGCTGCCGCAGGTGACGCGGGTGACCATCCCGCGCTACGCGGTGGTGCGGCGCAGCCTGCCGCCGCTGGGCGCCCGCCCGCGCACCGGCTCGGTCACCACCCAGGGCGACGCGATCCTCGGCAGCGCGCAGTTCCGCCAGGCCACCGGCCTCGACGGCAGCGGCGTACCCGTGGCCATCATCTCCGACGGCGTCGGCACCGTCACCGGCACCACCAGCAGCGACATCACCCAGGACCAGAGCACCGGCGACCTGCCCACCAACCCGGCACCCTACATCGACACCAGCGTCAACGGCGGCGGCAGCGGCCACGAGGGCACCGCCATGCTGGAGATCGTCTACGACATGGCCCCGGGCGCCGCGCTGGGCTTCTGCGGACCAGCCACCACCGTCGATTTCGTGCAGTGCCTGACCGACTTCGGCCAGGGCCGCGGCGGCTACCAGCCCAGGCTCGTCGCCGACGACCTCGGCTTCCCCGGCGTGGCCCTGTTCACCGACGGCAGCTTCGCCACCGCGGTGAAGAACTTCGCCATCGCCCATTCCGGCATCCAGCTGCTCACCGCCGCCGGCAACGACGCCCAGCAGTTCTGGAGCGGTACCTGGAACCCGGCCACCGTCAACACCACCATCAGCCCCTCGCCCACCAGCACCGTCAACGCCTACACCTACACCCAGGTGCAGAACCTGGGCACCGCCGGCAATCCGCTGGACTCCTTCAGCTTCCCGGTGGCCGCCGGCGACACCGTGACCTACATCGTGCAGTGGGACGACCTCTGGCCGGTGCCGCTGACCGCGACCACGCCCAACGATCCCAACGACTACGACGTGTTCCTCACCAATGCCGCCAATGGCGACATCCTCGCCTGCAACATGGGCATCAACCTCGGGCCCGCCGCCAGTTCGACCGCACCGCCCTCGCCCAGCTACTGCGACCTCGGCAGCAATCCCGGCACCCTCACCTCGCCCGGCCCGCAGCCGGTGCAGGGCAACCAGTACACCAACAACACCGGCAGCACGCAGAACCTGCACCTGGCCATCTACCACCGTTTCGGCACGCCCGGCATCCATCTGAAGGTGCTGGTGTTCGCCAACCACCACAGCTTCCTGCTCATCCCCAACACGCCGGCCGGCAGCATCTACGGCCAGTCCGCACTGCCGCCGCCCTACGAGATCACCACCACCGCCGTCAGCGCGGCCCAGGCCACCTCCAGCGCCGGCTACCCCATCGAACCGTACGCCTCCCAGGGCCCGGTGCTGTTCTCGCAGCCCGCCACCGGCGTCACCACCCGGGCGAAACCCGATTTCACCGCGGTGGACTGCGTCGATGTCACCGGCGTCGGCGGCTTCGGCCAGAACAACCACACCACCCCGCCCAGCGCCACCTTCTGCGGCACCTCCGCCACCCCCGAGGCCACCGCCGCGATCCTGGCCCTGCTCGAAGGCGCCTTCCCCGGCCAGAACGGCTACAGCATGCTGAAGGCCGGCGCCCTGGCCTTGAGCAACAGCGCCGGCAACGGCAGCGGCACGCCCAACGGCGTCTATGGCTGGGGCCTGGTCAACGCCTACAACTCGGCGGCGGCGGTGGCACCCAAACCGCTGGCCACCATCAGCGCCCCGGCCGGCAACGTCAGCCTCCAGCCCGGCGGCACGGTCGGCTTCAGCGGCAGCTGCTCGGCCAACGGCGCCCCCGGCAGCACCAGCCTCAGCTGGAACTTCGGCAGCGGCGCCAGCCCCGGCACCTCCACCAGCGCCAGCGTCACCGTCACCTACGCCAGCGCCGGCACCTACACCGCCACGCTGACCTGCACCAACAGCGCCTTCAACACCACCGCTACCGCCACGCGCACGGTGAGCGTGACGCTGCCGCCGGCACCGCCGCCCGCCGCCGGTGGCGGCGGCGGCGCGCTGGGCCCGGCCGCGCTGGGCGCCCTGCTGGTACTGGCCGCCGCCGAAGCCCGGCGCCGGCGCCGGCACGGTGCGCGCGGCGGCTGACCACGGCGGCCATCGGCACCTCGCCGCAGGCAACGGACACCCGCGGGCGTCCGTTGCCGTCGGGCCGGAGAAAAACCGCGCTCAGGCCGCCGGGCGCCACTGCCCCAGCGCAGCCATGCCGTTCTCGCGGGCGCGCTGGGCGACGGTCTTCTGCGCCTCGACCCAGTTGGCCCGCATGTCGCGGGCCCACAGCTGCAGCGCCGCCTGCTGCATGGCACGGCCGTAGCTGAAGCTCAGCGGCCAGGGGTGCGGGCCGATCTGGTTCATGGCGTTGAGGTGCGCGGTGGCCTGCTCGTCGCTCTGGCCGCCGGAGAGGAACACGATGCCCGGCAACAGCGCGGGTACCGTGGCCTTGAGGCAGCGCACGGTCGACTCGGCGACTTCCTCGACGCCGGCCTGCTCCGCACAGTCCTTGCCGGAAACCACCATGCTGGCCTTGAGGATGGCACCTTCCAGCATGACGTTGTGCTCGTACAGCGAGGCGAACAGCGAACGCAGCACCGCTTCGGTCACCTCGTAGCAGACTTCGATGTCGTGATCGCCGTCCATCAGCACCTCGGGCTCGACGATGGGCACCAGCCCTGCCTCCTGGCACAGCGCCGCGTAGCGCGCCAGCGCGTGGTTGTTGGCTTCGATGCAGGTGGAACTGGGCGTGTCCTCGCCGATATGGATCACCGCGCGCCACTTGGCGAACCGCGCCCCCAGGCGCGTGTAGTCGGCCAGGCGCTGGCGCAGGCCGTCCAGGCCTTCGGTGACCACTTCGCCGGGGAACCCCGCCAGCGGCTGCGGGCCCATGTCCACCTTGATGCCGGGCAGGATGCCGGCCGCGCGCATGACCTCGGTGAACGGCTTGCCGGCGCGGGTGGATTGGCGGATGGTCTCGTCGTAGAGGATGGCGCCGGCGATGTGGTCGGAGAGGCCCGGCGCAGTCAGCAGCAGTTCGCGATAGGCGCGGCGGTTTTCCTCGGTGTTGTCCACACCGACGGCCTCGAAGCGCTTGCGGATGGTGCCGGTGGACTCGTCGATGGCGATGATGCCCTTGCCCGGCGCCACCATGGCCTGGGCGATGCTTTCCAGCTGCTCGATGCTCATATCGGCTCCGCGGATCGGGATGGCGGCGCGCACGCAGCGCGCGGCCCCGAGTATAGCGGCGCGGTACCCGCGCTCAGCGCGTGCTGCCGTAACCCGGCAGCACGCAGGGCTGCAGACGGCGTATGCGCTCGGCGGCGATGCGCTGCCGCTCGGCGGCCGGCATGCCGGCGCGCGCCGAGGGCAGGTTGAAGGGCACGATCAGATAGCTGGCGATGGGCTGCTGCGCGCGGTTGCCCGCGGCAGGGCGGTAGTGCATCGAGCGGATCATGCTGACCGCCGAGGGCCCGAGGTCGCTGGGCGGCACCACCCTGGCGGCGCGCACGTCCAGGGTCCTGCCGTCGCTGCCGATCACGAAGCTGACCGCCACGCAGCCCGGCTTGCCGAGGTTGACCCCCGTGTAGGGCAGCGTGACATCGACGTGGGTGGCGTCCATCACCCAGTAATCGCCGATCTTCTCCGGCGCCACCCGCGGGATGGCCTGCGCCTGTGCCGGCGCGGCGGCGGCCGCACACGCCAGGACGAGGACCAGCACCGGCAGGCGACGGCAGTTCGAAAGGTCCATGACGGCAATCCGGGAATGGGTGCGACCAGCATAGTGCCGCCGGACGCGGGCGTCGCGGGCGCCGGCAGTGCGGTTCATCCGGCTCACAGTTCGCGCGGGCTGCGCGCCTCGCCGGACTCGCCCACCGACAGCAGCTTCAGCGTGTTGGTGCCGCCGTGACGGCCCACCTGGTCGCCCTGGGTCAGCAGCACGCGGGCGCCCGGCGCCAGCAGGCCGTGCTGCACCAGATGGCCGATTGCGGCCTGGACCAGCTGCGCCGAATCGCTGCCCGCCTCGCCGCCGGCAAACGCCACCGGCTGCACATCGCGCAGCAGACGCATGCGCCGGCGCGCCGCGGCATTGCGCGAAAGCGCGTAGATGGGCACCGCCGAGCGGTAGCGGGACAGCCACTGCGCGGTGGCGCCCGATTCGGTCAGCGCCACGATGGCATCCGCCTCGATGCGATTGGCCAGGTCCATGGCTGCCTGCGCGATGGCCTGGTCGGTGCGGTCCAGGCGCTGCGCGCCGGGGCTGGTGTTGGCATAGTCCTGCGGGCGGAACTGACGCTCGGCACCCAGGCAGATGCGCTGCATGGCGGCCACGGCGAGGTCGGGGTGCGCGCCCGAGGCGGATTCCTGCGAGAGCATCACCGCGTCGGTGCCGTCCAGCACCGCGTTGGCCACATCCAGCACCTCGGCGCGCGTGGGGATGGGCGCGCTGACCATCGACTGCAGCATCTGCGTGGCGGTGATCACCGCGCGGTTGCGGCCGACCGCCTCGCGGATGATGCGCTTCTGTAGGCCGGGCAGTTCGGCGTCGCCGATCTCCACGCCCAGATCGCCGCGCGCCACCATCACCGCGTCGGAGGCGTCGATGATCTCCTCCAGCACCGGGATGGCGTCGGCGCGTTCGATCTTGGCCACCAGCCAGGCGTCGCCGCCGGCGGCGCGCAGCAGGCGCCGCGCCTCTTCGATATCGAAGGCGGAGCGCACGAACGACACGGCGAGAAAATCGGCCTCCATCTCGGCGGCCAGCCGGATGTCGCTGCGGTCCTTGTCGGACAGCGCGTCCACGCTGAGTCCGCCGCCCTGGCGGTTGAGGCCCTTGCGGTCGCCCAGCATGCCGCCCACCTTGACCGTGCAGCGCACCTCGCTGCCGGCCACCTCGCGCACGGTCAGCGCCACCAGGCCGTCGTCCAGCAGCAGCACGTCGCCCGCGCGCACGTCCCGCGGCAGGCCGAGGTAGCTGACGCCGACGCGGGTGCCATCGCCGGCCGGCGCGTCGGCGCGGCAGTCCAGCACGAACGGCTGGCCGGCGGACACCTGCACCGGACCGCCGGCGAAGCGTTCGATGCGGATCTTGGGGCCCTGCAGATCGGCGAGGATGCCGATCTCGCGGCCATGGGCGGCGGCCCATTCGCGCACCGCGCGCGCGCGGCGATGGTGGTCCTCGGCTTTGCCGTGCGACAGATTGAGGCGCACCACGTCCACCCCCGCGGCCAGCGTGCGCGCCAGCACCTCCGGCGCGTCGGTGGCGGGGCCCAGGGTGGCGACGATCTTGGTTCTGCGCGGGTCTGTGCTCATGCAGCAAAACTAGCATGCGCGCATGCGATCGTGTGCAGCGAACGCGCCGCAGGCGCTTCGGAGCCGCTCCGGCGCACGCGATGGAAGCCGCCTCCGCGCCGGCGCGGCGCCGTGCAGGCCCGAGCTGCTTCCATCGCAAGACCGCGCCCGCCCGCCGCAGCGGACCGGACGGGCCTGCGGCCGGGGGCCGCATGCCCCGGCGCGGCGCCGCGGCTTGCTAGACTGGAGCCACTCCGGACGCCTGCCGACATGAGCCCCTTCCCGCAGGATCTGCCGTATCCGGCACCCATCGCCGACGACGGCGACGCGCTGCACTTCTGCAGCACCTGCGCGTTCTCGCAGGCCAGCATGCGCGCCGGCTACGACAAACCGGCGCTGCGCGATCTGCACGTGCTGGTCGAGCACGTGGGCCCCTACGCGGCGGGCGACCATGTGTTCCGCGCGCGCGATCCCTTCCGCGCCATTTTCGCCGTGCGCGCCGGCGCGGTGAAAACCGTGGTCGTCGACGCCGACGGCCGCGAGCAGGTGCTGGGCTTCCACATCCCCGGCGAGGTGGTGGGGCTCAACGCGATCTATCCCGAACACTATCCCTGCGACGCCATCGCACTGGAACCGAGCTTCTTCTGCCGCTTCTCGTTCCCGGCTATCAGCGCCCTGGCCACGCGCATGCCGGGGCTGCAGCAGCAGTTGTTCAGGCTGATCTCCAAGGAACTGGGCATGGCCACGCGGCTGGCCGGCGATCACGCCGCGGACGAACGCGTCGCGGCGTTTCTGGTCGACCTGGCTGAGCGCTACGCCGCGCAGGGATTCCCCGCCCGGCGGCTGCACCTGGCCATGTCGCGCAACGACATCGCCGCGCACCTGCGCCTGGCGCCGGAAACCGTCAGCCGCATCCTCGGCCGGTTCCGCGAATCCGGTCTGATCGATCTCGACGGCCGCGAAGTGGCGCTGCGCGAGGCCGACCACCTGCACGCGCTGGCACGCAACGTGCTGGACCGCTGAGCCTGCGTCGGCGTGCCGCAGCCGACATGATCTGGATCAAGGATTGCTTACGACACGCTGTCTAGCATTCGCTGCACCTTCCACCTGCAAAAGGAGCGCGCCATGCAAACCGCTGCAACGCCACTGGCCCAGGCCGGACCGCAGGACCGCACCAGCAGGGTGCTGATCTGGATCATGATCATCGTCACCGTCGTCTGCTGGACGGCGATGGTGGTGGCCACCGTGGAAACCTACGAGCAGGCCGCGCCGCTGCCGCAGAAGATGGTCACCGCGGGCGGCACCGCGGTGATGAGCTACGACAGCATCGTCGCCGGCAAGTCGGGTTTCCAGAAGGCCGACCTGATGGACTACGGCAGCCTGTACGGCATGGGCTCGTACTTCGGCGAGGACTACACCGCCGAATATCTGGTGCAACTGGGCCGGCAGGTGCAGGAGAACCTGGCGCAGGAACGCTACGGCAAGCCTTACGCGGCGCTCGGTGCCGACCAGCAGTCCGGCATCACCCGCAGCATGCGGGCCGAACTGAAGGGCATCGACCTGAGCCGGTCCGTGGTGGTGCTGCCGCAGGCGGTGGCCGACGCCATCGCCACGCTGCGCGCGCGCATCGCGCAATCGCTGCTGACCGACAACTTCGCCAAGGGCTACACGCGCGCGCACGCGCTGGATGACACCAGCGCCGCGCACACCGCCGATTTCCTGCTGTATTCGGCGCTGACCACGGTGGCGCTGCGGCCGGGCAAGGACTACTCGTGGACGGCGAACTGGCCGGCCGAGCCGCTGGTGGGCAACGCCCCCACGGCGGCCACCTTCCAGTGGACGTGGGCCTCGTTCACCCTGGTGTTCTTCGCCATCGGCGCGGTGCTGGTGATCTTCCGCCTGTGGATCGAGCCGAAGTCGCCCGGCGAGACCTACGAGCCGGCACTGCGCGGCTTCGCCGAACCCACCCCCAGCCAGAAGGCGCTGTGGAAGTACTTCCTGGTGGTGGCCGGCGTGCTGCTGGTGCAGATCCTGGCCGGCTCGATCATGGCGCACTACTACAGCGAGCGCGCCAGCTTCTACGGCATCGACGTCGAC
>JAJYTR010000089.1 GCA_021792975.1 Pseudomonadota bacterium
CCGCGCGGCCGGCTCTGATCCTGCGCGCGCGAACCAACATGCCCCGGCCTCGACCGGGGCTTTTTTATTCGGATCGCGGCGCGCGAAAAAAAATAGTTCGGGGGCACTGCATTGGGTACGGGCCGCATGTCGCGAGCCCGAGGAGACCAGACCATGCAGACGAAAACTACTGCCCCACGCCACGGCATCCTCGCCGCTGCGCTGCTCGCTGCGTTGATTGCCGCCCCGACCGCTGTCTTGGCACAGGTCGCGCCGCCGCAGACCACCGGAGCCGGCGGCTACATTTCCATGTGCGTCAACAGCGCCGGCGGCAACCCGCCGCCGCCGTGCGCGCCGAACCCCAACAACCCCAACGGCACCCAAGCGACCGGCAACGGCAGCATTGCTGTTGGAATCAGCGCGCAGAGCGCCGGGGATGGCGCTATTGCCATCGGCGAGGCGACCTTTGCCACCGGGCAGAGCGCGACCGCCGTCGGTGAAAACGCGTTGGCGGCGATGTTCAACGACTCAGCGTTCGGGTTCGAATCGCTTGCCTCCGGCGGCTATGCAACCGCACTCGGCAGCGACGCGAGCGCGACCGGCGCGGCTTCAACTGCGACCGGTACGTTAGCGAACGCCAGCGGCACCAGCAGCAGCGCCTACGGCGAGGGCGCGAACGCCAGCGGTGCAGAGGCCACCGCGACGGGGTTCCAGGCCACCGCGACGGGCATGCAGTCCACGGCCACCGGCGCCGGCGCGGTTGCCGACGCCAACTTCGCCACCGCGACCGGCAGTGGCGCGGCCGCGACCGGCACGGGCAGCGTGGCCGAAGGCACCAGCTCCGACGCCGGCGGCACGGGCGCCGTGGCGATCGGCGCCGACGCCGTTGCGAACGCCCCCGGCAGTGTGGCGATCGGCGCGGGCAGTGTCGCGACTGCCCCGAACACCGTCAGTGTTGGTGGCGGTGAGGCGCTGATCGCGCGGCGCATCACGAACGTTGCGGCAGGCATCGCGCCCACCGACGCGGCGAGCGTCGGCCAGATGGATGGAGCGATCAGCGCTGCGGTCATGCCGATCGACAACCAGATCAGCGCCCTTGGCATGGCTGTCTCGCAACTCGGCAATCGGCTGAACGGCCTGGGCGCCTCAGAGCAGGCCAGCGCGCAGATGGCGCTGGCCTGCTCGGGCGACCGCAACTGCATCGCCGCGGGTTGGGGCGATCAATCGGGCCAAGGCGCAGTAGCGCTCGGTTTCCGGCACAGCGTCGCAGGCGGGCGCGCCGCGTGGACGGCGGGCGTCAGCAGCAGCTCTGCGGGCACCAGCGTCGGCGTCGGCTTCAGCATCAACCTGCACTGACTCCTGACTCAGGTGGCGCGGGCCTTGCCGCCCGCGCCACTTCCAGACCGTATAGACGTCCAAACACAAACAGAGGAATTGCCATGAACAAGCACAACCACATCATCCCCTGCGCCGCAGCGATCGCTGCGGCGCTCACCCTCGCCCTTGCCGGCTGCGCCAGCCTGCCGCCAGGCCTGAACGCCACGCAGCCCTACAGCCCCACCGTCTATGCCCCTGCGGGTGCGCAGACGGTCCAGCAAGTGCGCACCGGCACGATCATCGCCCTGCAACCCGTGATGATCCGGGCCAGTGGTGCCGAGGGCCAAACAGGCATGGGGCTCGGCGCCTTGGCCGGTGGCCTGCTCGGCCACTCGGTCGGCGGCGGCAACGGCCGCACGCTGGCGACGGTCGCCGGCGCGATCGGAGGCGGCATCGGCGGCGACATCGCCGCGCAGCGCCTCTATCGCGTGCCGGGCGTGCAGATCACGGTGCGCCTGACCGGAGGCTACGACAGCGGCCAGACGATCGCGGTCACGCAGGCGCAAACCGCGCCGCCACTCGCCATCGGCGAGCAGGTGGAAGTCGTCGGCGACGGCTGGGGCAGTTCTCCAGCCCGCGTGCTGCCGCTGCCGCAGCAGCCGCAGGCCGTGGCGCGGAACGGCGCCCACATCCACTGATCACAACGGCGCGGGCCGCGAGGTCCACGTCCCCTTCTCAAACACAGAGGACCAAAACCATGAACGCGAACAGCAAAATCACGATCACCCCGATCACCGACCCGATGCAGCTGTGCTGCCCGCATTGTGGCGCGGTGGCTCTGGTGGTCGGCGCTCACGACTCCGGCAAGCCTGACTTTGGCGCGGCGTTGAACCCGCCGCCGCGGTATTGGATCGATGGCGGCGAGAATCTCGACATCGGGCCTGAGCTCAGCCCGGCGCAGGCTGCTGCCGATGGGTTCTACACGACCCTTCACGGCGGCCGCTGCGATGCGTGCGGCGAGGGTTACTCGGTCCATGCCGTCAAGTTCTTCGCCGCCGCCGCGAGCCGCTTCTTCATCGAGAGCTATGTGATGGAGAACGTGCCGATGGGCGTCACGCATTTCCAGTGTGCGCACGAGGGCGAGACTTGGCTGATGACCGATTACCAGACTCCCGAGGGTCCGATTGTCGGCCACTGGTTCGGGCCTGAGCCGCAGGCCGATGATGCCGACGCTGAGGTGCGTGCGGCGCGTGCCGATCTGCTGCGGCTTTGGGACGATTTGCCGCGCTCGGCGGCCGTCGAGGCGGCCTGACCTCGCGCGGTCGCCCATGCCGCGCGACCTTTGGCCGGCCCTGTGCCGGCCTTTTCTTCGCCTGCGTTTGGACGTCCAGACGCCCGCAGCGCATCCCTCGCTCAATGCTCGCTCCACGCATTCGCTCGGTGGATGTGTATTGCGCAATACACGTCCACGCGGCACAGCAAATCCAGAGCACGCCCAGGGCCGTGCGCCGGCGTGCGCAGGTCCAGGAATCTTCGCTGCCACTGCCAGTTGAAGCCGCCCCGCTCGTTGGCCCCTCGCCTGCATCGGTCACGCCAGCCGCTTCGCGGTCGTTGCGCTCTGTCATGCCCGCTGCCTGCTCGCCCGCTTCGCGGGTCCGGTCCGCCTCGCGCCTCAGTGAGGCGGCTCCAACCGGCAGAACCCACAGCGAGGACACC
>JAJYTR010000047.1 GCA_021792975.1 Pseudomonadota bacterium
TTCCAGCTGATCAACTCGGCGATCTTCAGCGTCAGCGGCAGCTTCGTCGCGGTGCTTTTGATCGATCGCTGGGGCCGCAAGCCGATGCAGGCGCTGGGCTTCGTGCTGATGGCGGCGATGCTGGGCCTGTATGCGTACACCTATCACCCCGGCGTAAGCGCGCCGCTGTACGGCATCATGCTGTACGGGCTGTTTTTCCTGTTCAACCAGGCGGGGCCGGGCTCGATCAGCGGCGCCGGCATGCTGGGCGTGGAAATGGCGGCCACGCGCGTGCGCGGGCTGGTGCAGGGGCTCAGCGTCACCGCTGGGCGGCTGGGCGCGGCGCTGGGCGTGTTCGTCTTTCCCCGCCTGTTCGAGCACTACGGCCAGAGTTTCGCCGTGGCCTTCCTGGCGGTCACCGCGCTGGCGGGCGCCGCGCTGACGCTGGTGGGCATCCCGGAGACGCGCCGCGTCAGCCTCGAGCAGGCCAGCGGCGAGGCGGTGCGCTGAGCCGCCGCCCGGCGGCTCAGTCGCCGGCGTCGCCCGCGACCAGGCTCTGCAACGGCCGGTGCTGCCGCGCGGCCATCGCGCGCAGCCGTGCCATCACCGCCGTGTAGGCAGCCGGACCCTTGCTGGCCAGCCATTCCTGGCGCATCTGTTCGGGTCCATCGATCTTCAGCAGCGCGGTGGGCGTGTAGCGGCGCGCCGCGGGCAGCCGGTTCCAGGCGATGCGGTGCGCGCCCGGCACCGCGGCCACCGGCCAGTGCGCGAACGGCGAATCGGCGGGGCAGCGGCCCGGATTGCGCTGCATCGCCGTGCGCATGGGCAGCACGGGCACCGCGGCATCGTCGGGCCGCGCGCGCCAGAGGCCGGCCAGCACGTGCGCGTTGGCATCCCACTGCGACATCGGCGGGACGCCGGCCACCGCCTCGATGGTGCGCAGCAGGTCCACCTGCGAAAGGTGCTCCGCGACCCGCACGCCGGGCCTGACCCACGGCCCCAGCGCCAGCGCGAAGGTGCGGTGGGCGTCGATGTGGTCGGCGCCCGACTGCGCGTCGTCCTCGGTGATCAGCACCAGGGTGTGTTTCCAGCCGGGCAGGGTGGAGAGCGTGTGGATCACCTCGGCGGTGGCGTGGTCGTTGTCGGCCACGTAGCTGTCGGGGCTGGCCATGCAGGGCGCGCGGCCGGCGGTGTGGTCGTCCGGCAGCCAGATGTACAGCACGCGCGGCAGATCGCGGGCGTGCGCGCGCACCCAGTCGTCGAACACGCGCGCGCGCTGCGTGTCCAGGATCATGCGGTCCCAGGCCGGGTAGTTCATCGCCAGGTGCGCGCGCAGCGCCGGCGAGATGTCGCCGATCTTGTCGCGCGCGGCGAACTCGCCGAAGTCCTCGAAACTCACACGGTGCGCCAGCAGGTCGTCGAACAGGAACAGCCGCCCCGGATAGGTGACCCACGGGTTGCTCCAGTGACCCAGCGCCGAGAGGTTGGTGTAGATGGCGTAGGGATTGCGCGCACCGGGTGCGTCGGGCGCCAGATCCTGCGTCCAGCCCGAGTTGGCGATGTAGCCGCGGTCCGAGTAGTACAGCGGCCAGGTGCGCTGCAGGAAGTCCGAATCGGATCCGGCGGTGGTCCACTGGTGGCCCTGCGAGGTCACCTCGCCGTCGGCGTAGAAATTGACGAACAGCGCGCCGTGCGCGGCCATGCGGTAGAGATTGGGCAGCTCCCGCGGACCGTACAGGTCCAGCGCCGGGTCGGCCCAGCGGCCGGCGGCGGCGTAGTCGCCGAAATTCTCGTCGAAGGTCTTGTTCTCGCGCAGGATGAACACGACGTGGCGGATGTGCGCATGCAGCCAGCCGGCGGCGCGCGCGTTGGCGCCGGCCAGCGCGGCGCGCTGCGCGGCGCCGAAGCCGTCATCGCGCAGTGCCTGCGCGGTCCAGGTGCCGGCCTGCGCGGGCAGGTCGCGCAGATCCACCTGCTGCAGCAGGCCGTGCATGAAATCGCCCACCCACTGGTGGCGCAGGTTGGGGCCGCTGCCCAGGCCCTTGGCGCTCGCCACGTACAGGGCATCGCCCTGCACGGCCAGCGCGGTGGGATACCAACCGGTCGGAATCAGCGCTGTGCACCGACCGCTGGCGAGGTCGTACACCGCCACGTCGTCGTTGCCGGCGTTGGCCACGAACAGCCGCCCCTGCGCGATGGCCAGCGCGTCCGGGTAGGAGCCGGGCGGCGCGTGGGGATAGGGTGCGTCGTCGAGCACGCGCACCGCCTTCAGCGTGCGCGTGTCCACCGCAACGATGCGGTCGAGGTTGGCGTCGGCCACCCACACCAGCGGTGTGCCGGGCTGTGCGGCCAGCGCGGTGGGGTGCGCGCCGGCGGCGAAGCTGTGCGGCCCCAGCACCGGGCCGGTGGGGACTTCGCCCAGCACCTTCCACGCCGCCCGATCGACCACGGTGACGCCGTTGCCGCCCCAGTCGCTGACCACCAGCCGCGTGCCGCCGTCGGCCAGCGCCACCGCGAACGGATAGCTGCCGACGTCGAGGTAGTCGGTGGCACCGGTGGCGAGATCGATGCGCGCCAGGCTGTTGGCCAGCAGGCCGGTGACATAGGCGTGCGCAGCGTGCGGCCCCAGCACCACCGCGTCCGGATAGAAACGCCGCGCCTGTTGCCGGTTGCCGGCGTAGCGGTACGGGTACTGCGTGCGCGGAAACGCCTGCCACGCCAGCGCGTAACGGTGCAGCAACCGCAGCCGGCCCGCCGCCGCGCGCAGCGCCAGCAGATCGTCGCTGGCGCCGCCGGTGGCGTACAGGATGCCGTCCGGTGCCGCGGCCAGGCCCTGGAACAGGCTCTGACCCTGCAGTGCCGCTGCGGCCGGCGCACGAGTTCCGGCCCTGGGCGCACCCTGCGCCACCACCGCGCCCGGTACCGCCGGTTCGCGCGCGCGCTCCAGCAGCGCGTCGATCGCGCCGCGCGGTGCCAGGCCCGCCCGCGCATACAGCCGCACGCTCTGGCGCTTGCCGGCGCCGGCGGCCATCAGCGCCACCCCGCCTGCGCGCGCCACCACGGCGATGGGGAAATTGGGCGTCGCCGCCAGCATGCCGACGGGCGTCACCCGGCGGCCGCTGGGCAGTTGCGCGGCGACCGCGGCCGACGCCCGTGCCGGCATGCCGGGCTGCAGCAACGCCGTGGTTGCGGCCAGCACGGCCAGAACGGATGCGCGCATGACAGATCTCCGCGGTGGGTGCCGACACGCTAGCGGCAGCGTAGCTGCGCCGCATGACCGCATTCCGGCGATCCGTTCACGGTCTGTCTACGATTGCGCAAGGCGCCGCGACGGAGCGGCCGCGTCCTGGCCTGCGGATGCGCGACAATGCGGCGATGAAGCTGGCTACCTGGAACGTCAACTCGCTGGGCGTGCGCCTGCCGCAGGTGCTGCAGTGGCTGGCCGCGGAACAGCCCGACCTGTTGGCGCTGCAGGAGACCAAGCTCGAGGACTCGCGCTTTCCCGCTGCCGAACTGGCCGCCGCCGGCTATCACGCCGTCTACAGCGGCCAGAAGACCTACAACGGCGTGGCCCTGCTGGCGCGCACCCCGCCGCAGCGCGTGCAGGCGGAGGTGCCTGGCCTGGATGACCCGCAGCGCCGGTTCATCGCCGCCGATGTCGACGGGCTGCGCGTGGTCAATCTGTACGTGGTCAACGGGCAGGCGGTGGGCAGCGAGAAATACGCCTACAAGCTGGACTGGCTGCGGGCCGTGCACGCGCATCTGCAGGCCGAGCTGGCGCAGCCGCGCGCGCTGGTGGTGCTGGGCGATTTCAACATCGCGCCGGAGGACCGCGACGTGCACGATCCCGAGGCCTGGCGCGAGCAGATCCTGTGCAGCACGCCCGAGCGCGCTGCGCTGAGGGATCTGCTGGCATTGGGCCTCGACGACAGCTTTCGCGTGTTCGAGCCGGAGGGCGGACACTATTCGTGGTGGGACTACCGCCAGGGTGCGTTCCGCCGCAACATGGGCCTGCGCATCGACCTGATCCTGAGCAGCCACGCGCTGCGGCCACGGCTGCGCGCGGCGCGCATCGACCGCACGCCGCGCACCTGGGAGCGGCCTTCCGACCACGCGCCGGTGCTGCTGGAGCTGACATGAACGACGATTCCACGCTGTCCCTCAGCGACGCCGAGCTGGACGAACTCGATCTGTTCCTGCGCCGCCACAACACCGAGGACGGCCCGCTGCTGGACGGCGTGCACGGCCTGCTGACCGCGCTCTCCGTCGGGCCCGAACCGGCGCGCCCGGACGAATGGCTGCCCGAGGTGCTGCACGCGCCGTTCGCCGACGCCGCCGAAGGCAACCGCATCCTCGGCCTGCTGGCGCGGCTGAACGATTCGATCGCGGTGGAGATCGAGGACGAGCGCTACGAGCCCATCCTGGGCGAGGTGGATACCGACGAGGGCGGCAGCGCGCTGAGCGCCGCCGGCTGGTGCCACGGCTTCGCGCACGGCATCAACCTGCGCGCCGGGCTGTGGGAAACCCGGCTGGAGCAGGACCAGGAGCTGATGCAACTGCTGGGGCCGGTGGTGGCGCTGGCCATCGACGCCGGCGCGCTGGACAGCGACGACGCGGTGGAGCCGTTGGACGACGCCACCTACGACGGATTCCTGGCGGAGCTGCCGGACACCGTCGGCGCGCTGGCCGAGTACTGGCGGGTGCATCCGCCCACCGCGCGCGAGCAGGCGCTGGCCGGCGGCGCGGGCGGGCACGGCACCGGCACCGGCACCGCCGCCGGTCGCCGCGGCGGCCGGCTGCTGCACTGAAACCGGGGTGCCGCGCCGGGCTACAGCCGTCCGGCGCGGTAGTCGGAAAGCGCCTGCTCGATCTGCTGCGGCGTGTTCATCACGAACGGGCCCCAGCGCGCCACCGGCTCGTGCAGCGGCGCGGCGGCCGCCAGGATCAGGCGCGCGGCGCCCTGCGGCGCGGCCAGCGCCACCGTGTCGCCGGCGCCCAGCACGCCCAGTTCGCCGCGGGCCAGCAGTCCGTCGCCAAGGGCCAGCCCGTCGCCTTCGAAGACGTACGCGAACGCGGCGTGCGCGGCGGGCAGCGCCAGCGCCAGGCGCGCGTCCTGCGCCAGCGCGATGTCCACGAACAGCGGCGCGGTGAGGATGCCCTGCACCGGACCTTGCGCGCCGAAGGCCTCGCCCGCGACCACGCGCACGCGCGTGCCGGGCGCGGGTTCGACCTCGGGAATCTGCGTCGGGGCGATGTCCTGGTAGCGCGGCGGCATCATCTTGTGCGCCGCCGGCAGGTTGACCCAGAGCTGGAAGCCGCGCATCTCGCCCTCGGTCTGCTCGGGCATCTCCGAGTGCACCAGGCCGCGGCCGGCGGTCATCCACTGCGCGCCGCCGGCTTCCAGCAGGCCGCCGTTGCCGTGGTTGTCGCGGTGGCGCATGCGCCCGGCCAGCATGTAGGTGACGGTCTCGAAACCGCGGTGCGGGTGGTCGGGGAAGCCGGCGATGTAGTCGCTGCCACGGTCCGAACCGAAGGCGTCCAGCAGCAGGAACGGATCGAGCATCTCCAGCGCCGGCTGGCCGATCAGGCGGGTCAGCCGCACGCCGGCACCGTCGTGGGTGGGCAGGCCGCGGACGCGGTGGGTGAGGGTGCGCGGGGTCATGGCGGGGCTCCGGCGTGCCGGCGGCACGCTTGGGGCTACGGTGCGGCCGCACGGCGCGCGCGGCAATGCGCGGCGCGCGCACGCAGTGTGCACCGCGCGGCAACAGCGCGCGGGGCTCACTCGGTGGCGGGTGGCGCCAGCAACTGGTCGAGATCGTCCTGGTCGAAGCTGAGCTTCTCGCGGGTGCCGCCGCCGTCGAGCACCGCTTCGGCCAGCGCCGCCTTGCGCTGTTTCAGCGCCTCGATGCGCTCCTCCACGGTGCCGGCCGCCACCAGGCGGTAGACGAACACCGGCTTGTCCTGGCCGATGCGGTGCGCGCGGTCCGCCGCCTGCGCCTCGGCAGCCGGATTCCACCAGGGGTCGTAGTGGATCACCGTATCGGCGGCCGTGAGGTTGAGGCCGACCCCGCCGGCCTTCAGCGAGAGCAGGAACAGCGGCACCTCGCCTGCCTGGAAGCGGCGCACCGGCGTGGCGCGGTCGCGGGTGTCGCCGGTCAGCAGCACGTAGGGAATGCGCAGGCGGTCCAGTTCGCGCGCGATCAGCGCCAGCATGCTGGTGAACTGGCTGAACAGCAGGATGCTGCGGCCTTCGTCCACCAGCGCCGGCAGCATCTCCAGCAGCAGCTCCAGCTTGGCCGATTCCTGCACGCCGCGTGCCGCCTCCAGCTTGACCAGGCGCGGATCGCAGCAGGCCTGGCGCAGCTTCAGCAGCGCGTCGAGCACGACGATGCCGCTGTGCTCGATGCCGCGTTGCGCGATCACCTGGCGCAGCTCTTCGGTGAGCGTCAGCCGCAGGCTTTCGTACAGTTCGCGCTGGCGTCCTTCCAGGCGCACGGTGCGGGTGATCTCGGTCTTGGCCGGCAATTCGCGGGCCACCTGCGCCTTGGTCCGCCGTAGGATGAACGGCGCGATGCGCCGGTTCAGCCGCGCCTGGGCCTCGGCGTCGCCCTGCTTTTCGATGGGCTGGCGGTAGAACCTGCGGAAGCTGTGCTCGTCGCCGAGCAGGCCGGGTACGGCCAGATCGATCTGCGCCCACAGTTCGCCCAGGTGGTTTTCCAGCGGGGTGCCGGTCAGCGCCAGCACGCGCGGGATGCCGAGCTCCTTCAGCGCGCGGCGCGCGCGCGTGCGCGGGTTCTTCACCTGCTGCGCCTCGTCGAGCACGGCCAGGCTGAAGTGCTGGCCGCGCAGCACGGCAACATCGCGCGGCAGCAGCGCGTAGGTGGTCATCACCAGATCGTGTCCGGTGATGGCGGCGAAGCGCTCGCCGCGGCCGGCGCCGTGCAGCGTCAGCAGCCGCAGCGCGGGCGCGAAGCGCGCGTGTTCCTGCTCCCAGTTGGGGATGAGGCTGGTGGGCACCACCAGCAGCACCGGCGCGTCCAGCGCCTCGCGCGCCTTGAGTGCCAGCAGGTGCGCCAGCAGTTGCACCGTCTTGCCCAGGCCCATGTCGTCGGCCAGCACGCCGCCCAGTCCTGCCTCGGCCAGCGCGTTCATCCAGCGCAGCCCTTCGCGCTGGTAGCCGCGCAGTTCGGCGCGCAACTGCGGTGGTGGCGCGTCGCTGGCTTCCGCCGCGGCGTGCAGCAGGCGCTCGGCGAAACCGGCCAGTTCGGCGGGTGCCTGCAGCGGACGCTCCGGCGGCAGCGCCGCGCTCAGTTCGGCCAGCCGCCCGGCCTGCACGCGCGGCAGCAGCAGCTTCTCGCGCGGGCGCTCCAGATATTCGGCCAGCGGGGCCAGCAGCGCGCGCAGCGCGGCCAGGCGCACCGGGATGCGCCGGCGCGCATCCACGGGGGCGTACCAGACCGCATCGCCCGGCTCGTGCGCGGCCGGCGCCAGGCTGATCTGGCGCTCGGCCAGCGCCTGCGCCACCGCCGGCAGCAGGTTGACGCGCCGCCCTTCCAGCTCCAGCCCGATCTCCAGCGCGAACTGCTGGCCCCCGCCTTCCGGCGTGGCCACGCCGTACCACTGCGGCGCGCCTTCCAGCACCTCGAAGGGAAAGCTGGGCGCGTAGTCGAACTGCACGCCTTCGGCTTCCAGCCGCGCGCGCAGCGCCAGCCAGCGCGCCGGCGTGTTCACCTCCAGCGCGCCGGCGTGGCCGGTGCCGGGAAACAGCCAGGCGTCCTCGGGCAGGGTGTCGGCCAGATCCCAGGGCAGGCCGTCGGTATCCACCGCCGGGGTCAGGCCGGCGGCCTCCAGCCGCTCCATCGCGGCCAGCTCTTCGGCGCGCTTGCGCGCGATCTCCACCAGCCGGCCTTCGCGTACGCGCCGCACCAGCCCTTCGCCGCCGCGGCCGGGCAGGCGTTCGCCGCCGTAGTCGAAACTCAGTCGGGCATAGGCCAGCGGCGGTGTGCCAGCGGCCAGTCGCGCATGCCGGGTCAGCGCATGCAGGGTCAGCACCGCGCGCGGGCTGAAATCGGCGCGCGCCACCGTGTCGAACCGGTGCGGCGCCGGCACCAGCGCGGCCCAGGGCGTGCCCGGCAGCAACGCGGCCAGCGCCGTACTGGACTGCGGCGGCAGCGGTGGCAGATCCAGCCAGTGCGCGCTGGCGGTGCTGCCTTCCAGCAGGGCCAGCGCGGCGTGTTCGGCATCCAGCAGCCAGAGCGCGCCGATACGCAGCAGGCGCTGGCCCGGGACCAGTTGCGGCAGCAGCCGCTGTCGTCCCTCGCCGTCCAGCTGCCAGTGCCAGCGCAGCGGCTTGGCGGCGCCGCGCTGCATGTGCAGGCCGGCGACGCCGCCGAACAGGCAGGGGGCGCTGTCCAGCATCTCGGTGAGCAGCGCATCGCCCAGCGCACCGGACAGCCTGGCGTAGCTGCGCCCCTTGCGCGCCACTTGCGGCAGGCCCAGCACGCTGGCCGCCAGCCGCTGCTGCGCCAGCGCCAGCCCGCTGCCGGTCAGGTGGCGCGCATCCAGCGGCAGCGGCCGCGCATAGCGCCCGTTGCCCAGCGCGGTAAGCAGCACCGGCGCCACGTCCAACCCAGCGGCCGCCTGGCCCTCGCCGGTATCGACCTCGAGCAGGAAGCCGAGCACGCTGCCGGCCGCGGCCGCCGGTGCCGGCCCCGCCAACTGGCGGCGCCAGGCGGCCGGCAGTTCGGCCCACCGCTCGTCGGCGGGGAGAGGAGTCTGCAGGCGCGGGGGCGTGCTGGCCAAGGGAGCGGTTCCGGGGGTTTTGCCGGTGTCAAACCGCCGGAGCGTAGCACCGCCCGCCCACCGCGGCAGCGCGGCGGACTCAGCGGCCGCAGAACAGGTCGGCCGGATACTCGGGTTTCTGCTCGCGCGCCAGCAGCAGGCGCAGGCCCTCGGCGGGGGTGATCTCTCCGCGCAGCACGGCGCGCACGTGCAGGCTGATGGGCAGGTCCAGATCCAGCCGTTCGGCCAGACGCGCCACCTCCTCGGCGGTGAGCACGCTCTCGACCACCTGTCCGATCTCGGCCAGCGCCTGCGCCAGCGGCACGCCCTGGCCCAGCAGCAGGCCCAGCCGGCGGTTGCGCGAGAGCTCGCCGGTGCAGGTCAGCACGAGATCGCCCAGGCCGGCCAGCCCCATCAGCGTTTCGGCGCGCGCGCCGAGGGCCACGCCCAGGCGCAGCATTTCGTTCATGCCGCGCGTGATCAGGCCGGCGCGCGCGTTCAGACCCAGCCGCATGCCGTCGGCGGCGCCGGTGGCCACCGCCAGCACGTTCTTCATCGCCCCGCCCAGTTCGGCGCCCAGCATGTCGGTGCCGGAGTAGGCGCGCAGCGCCGGTCCGTGCAGCAGCGTGGCCACCTGCTGCGCGAACCCGGCGTCCTGCGCATGCACGGTCAGGGCGGTGGGCAGGCCCTGCGCCACTTCGCGCGCGAACGAGGGGCCGGTGACCACCGCCGCGGGATGCGCCGGAAAGCGTTCGGCCGCCAGTTCGTGCAGGAAGCGGCCGGTGCCCGGTTCGAAGCCCTTGGTCGCCCAGGCGATGCCCGCCTGCGGCGGCAGCCACGGTGCGATCTGCTCCAGCAGGTGGGCGAAGGCATGGCTGGGCACCACCACCAGCGCGAGGTCGGCCCGCGCCAGCGCTTCCTGCAGCCGGTGCGTGTAGCGCAGCGCGGGCGGCAGCTCCAGTTCGGGCAGGTAGCGCGGATTGCGCCGCGCGCGGGCCAGCGCCTCGATCTGCGCGGCGTCGCGCCCCCAGAGCACGGTGTCGCTGCCCTGGCGCGCCAGCGTGGCGGCCAGCGCGGTACCCCACGAACCGGCCCCCAGCACCGCGACGCGCGTGGGAGCGGTCATGACCTCAGACGTGCGCGGCCGGCGCTTCCGGCATGGCGGCGCGGCGCTGCTGCTCGGCGTACAGGGCGTCGAAGTTGATCGGCTGCAGGAAGAAGGGCGGGAAGCCGCCGTTCTGGATCAGATCGGAAACGACCTGGCGCGCGTAGGGGAACAGCACGTTGGGGCAATAGGCGCCGAGGATGGCGTCGCGGTTGGCGGCGTCGAAGCCGGCCACGGTGAAAATGCCGGCCTGCTGCACTTCGGCCAGGTACACGGTGCGTTCGTCCAGGGTGCAGGTCAGCGTCAGCGTCAGCACCACCTCGTAGGCTCCTTCGCCCAGTTCGGCGGCCTTCTGGTTGAGGTTCAGCTGGATCTGCGGCTGCGCCTCCGCGCGGCCCATGTCCTGGAACACCTGCGGCGCGTTGGGTGCCTCGAAGGACACGTCGCGCACGTACAGCTTCTGCAGGGCCAGCTGGGGCTGTTCGGCCTGGCCGTTGGTGAGGGTCTCTGCCATGGTTGGACTCCGTAAGCGCGCAGGATGCGGCAATGCAAAGGGGTGAATCATCCCACAGGCGGGCGGTCGACGCATCTGCGCGCGCCCGTGGCTTGCCGCGGTCGTGTCCGGCCCGCTATGATCGGCGGCTCGTTGATGCCGCCCCGTCCGTGCGGGGTGCCCGCGCGGCGCGATGCGCGGGCCCGGCGGCACGCTTCCAGCATCGCGCGGCCCGCGTTTCGGGCCGCTGGGCCGCCGCCGTCCTGGCCAAGGACGGTTCCCGTCGCAACCCGGAGTCTCCGATGTCCCGCGTCTGCCAAGTCACAGGCAAGGCCGTGCAGGTCGGCAACAACGTCTCGCACGCCAACAACAAGACCCGCCGCCGCTGGCTGCCCAACCTGCACGAGCGCCGTTTCTGGGTGCCGGGCGAAAAGCGCTGGGTGAAGCTGCGCGTGTCCAACCAGGCTCTGCGCATCATCGACAAGAAGGGCATCGAAGCCGTGATCGCCGAGCTGCGCGCCCGTGGCGAAAAGGTCTGAGGAGCACACCCATGGCATCCAAGCGCGACAAGATCCGGCTGACCTCGTCGGCGGGCACCGGCCACTTCTACACCACCGACAAGAACAAGAAGAACACGCCGGACAAGATGGAAGTGAAGAAATACGATCCGGTGGTGCGCAAGCACGTGATCTACAAGGAAGGCAAGATCAAGTAACGCCGCGGCCGCCGCCCGCGGCTCGCTGCTGAAGCCCGCCGTCCGGCGGGCTTCGCGTTTCCCGGTCCGGCCGCGGGTTCAGCACAGCCCGCGCTGGCACAGCGACACCGGTACCCCGGCGCCAACGATAAGGTGGTCGAGCACGCGCACGCCGACCAGTTCCAGCGCCTGCCGCAGTGTTTGCGTCAGCGCCACGTCGGCCTGGCTGGGCTCGGCCACGCCGGACGGGTGGTTGTGCGCCAGGATCACCGCCGCCGCGTTGTGGCGCAGGCAGGCGCGCACCACCTCGCGCGGTGGCACGCTGGCGCCGTCGAGCGTGCCGCGGAACAGCTCCTCGAAGGCCAGTACGCGGTGGCGGTTGTCGAGGAACAGCACGGCGAACACCTCGTAGGCGCGGTCGCGCAACTGGGCGCGCAGGAACGCGGCGCTCTCGGCCGGCGTGTTCAGCGCCGGGCGCGCGGCCAGCTCTTCGCCCAGGCTGCGCCGCGCCAGCTCCAGCGCAGCCAGCAGGCGCGCGCGTTTGGCCGGCCCCAGGCCGCCGCCGCGGCAGGCCTCGGGCGCGTTGAGCAGGGCCGAAAGGCTGCCGGCCTGCGCCAGCAGGCGCTGCCCCAGTTCCACCGCGCTCAGCCCGCGCACGCCGCTGCCCAGCAGCACGGCGATCAGTTCGGCCGGCGCCAGGCCGGCCGGTCCGTGGCGCAGCAGGCGCTCGCGCGGGCGGGAATCCTCGGGCCAGTCACGGATGCTCATCCCGGCAGGCTGCCGCGGGCCCGCATCCGCCGCCAGCGGCGGCCGCGCGCGCATCCGGTAAGCTTGCGGCCTCCGCCACTGTCGGACCCCGCGCACATGGCCTGCCGATCCTCCGTCCGCATCGCCACCGGCGCGCATCGCACATGAGCGCCGGTCTGCCGCGTCGCGTGCTGCTGGGGGTCTGCGGCGGCATCGCCGCCTACAAGGCCTGCGAGCTGGTGCGCCGTCTGCGCGAGCGCGACATCGAAGTGCGCGTGGTGATGACCGCCGACGCCGGGCATTTCGTCGGCGCGGCCACCTTCCAGGCGTTGTCCGGGCAGCCGGTGCGCGCGTCGCTGTGGGATGCCGCCGCCGAGGCCGCGATGGGGCACATCGAGCTGGCGCGCTGGGCCGAGGCCATCGTGATCGCGCCGGCCACCGCGCACCTGCTGGCGCGGCTGGCGCACGGCCTGGCCGACGACCTGCTGACCACCCTGTGCCTGGCCAGCGACCGTCCGCTGTGGCTGGCGCCGGCCATGAACCACCTGATGTGGGCGCATCCGGCCACGCAGGCCAACCTGGCCACGCTGCGCGCGCGCGGCGCGCGCGTGCTGGGTCCGGCCAGCGGCGCGCAGGCCTGCGGCGAGACCGGCGAAGGACGCATGCTGGAGCCGCACGAGATCCTCGAGGCGCTGGCGCCGCCGCCGGCGGCCGTGGCGATGCGGGGCCTGCGCGTGCTGGTCAGCGCGGGCCCCACGTTCGAGGACCTGGACCCGGTGCGCTTCCTCGGCAACCGCAGCTCCGGGCGGATGGGCTTCGCGCTGGCCGCCGCCGCCGCCGAATCCGGCGCCGCGGTGACGCTGGTGGCCGGACCAGTGGCGCTGCCGACGCCGGCCGCGGTGGCGCGGCGCATCGACGTGCGCAGCACGCCGCAGATGCACGCGGTCATGCTCGAGCAGGCCCGCGCGGCCGACCTCGTGATCGCCGCGGCGGCGGTGGCCGACTACCGGCCGGCGCAGACCAGCGCGCGCAAGATCAAGAAACAGGGCGGCGCGCTGCGGCTCGAACTGGTCGAGAACCCGGACATCCTGCGCGATCTCGCCGCGCTGCGGCCGCGCCCGTTCCTGGTGGGCTTCGCCGCCGAGACCGACGCGCTCGAGGCCAACGCCCGCGCCAAGCTGGCGGCCAAGGGAGCGGACATGATCGCCGCCAACACGGTCGGCGAAGGCCTGGGCATCGAGACCTCCGACAATGCCCTGCACGTGTTCTGGCACGGGGGCGAGCACGTGCTGGCGCGCGCCGACAAGGCGCTGCTGGCGCGCCGGCTGCTGGCCCTGATCGTCGAACGGCACGCGGCGCGGGAGGCACGGCCGGCATGATCGACGTGCAGTACCGCGTGCTCGATCCGCGCCTGGGCGAGTCGATTCCATTGCCGGCCTACGCCACCGCGGGCAGCGCCGCGATGGATCTGCGCGCCGCGCCCGAGCAGCCGCTGACGCTCGCGTCCGGCGCCAGCGCGCTGGTGCCCACCGGTCTGGCGCTGCACATCGGCGATCCCGGCTGGTGCGCGCTGGTGCTGCCGCGTTCCGGGCTGGGCCACCGCCACGGCCTGGTGCTGGGCAACCTGGTGGGCCTGATCGATGCCGACTACCAGGGCCCGCTGATGATTTCGTGCTGGAACCGCGGGGAAACGCCCTTTACCATCGCGCCCGGGGATCGCATCGCGCAACTGTTGCTGCTGCCGGTGGCGCAGGCGCGGCTGCGGCGGGTGGAGTCCTTTGCCCCCAGCGCGCGCGGGACGGGCGGTTTCGGTTCCACCGGCGTGGACTAGCGCGAGGACGGGGCGCATGGGCAAGCGGCAGGTTGCGGCGGGCGGACACGGCGGCTGGCGCGAGCGCATCGGATCGTTCGATCTGCGCCGGCTGCTGCCGCTGGCAGGCGCCACGCTGGCGCTGTTGTTCAGCGCCTTCTCGTCGTGGCAGAGCTGGCAGCTCTGGCAGGTGCAGCGTGCGCTGGCGGCGCTGACGCCCACGCGGCTGGTCGCGGTGCGCGTGCTGGGCACGCAGGTGCGGCAGTTGCGCCGGCAGATCGCGCGGGCGCTGGACGACGTCCGCATGCAGGACGCGCTGGCCGCCGGCGGGATCGCGGCCGCGCAGGCGCGGCTGGCCGCGTTGCTGCCGCAGGCGCGGCAGATCGCGCTGTACGGACCGGACCTCACCGATGTGGTGCACGCCGACTACGCGCGTTTCGGCTACGCCAAGGCGGCGCAACTGCTGCGCGCGCAGACCGACGCCACGATGGTGCCGCTGGAGGCACGCATCATCGGCAGCCGGCGCATGCTGAGCCTGGCCGCGCCGGTGCGACAGGGCGCGCGGCTGCTGGGTTACGCCTGGCTCGAGTTTCCCTTCGCGCCGCTGGCGCGGGACTTCGACACGCTGCCGCTGCGGCACGCCGCGCGGCTGGAACTGCGCCAGCAGGGCCTGCTGCTGCTGGCGCGCGGCGCGACCGCCCAGCCCGGCGCGGTGGATGCAGGGCTGCCGGTGCCGGGCAGCGCGATGATGGTGCGCGCGCTGCCGCCCTACCGTTTCGTGCTGCTGAGCGATTCGCTGCCTGCCACGCTGCTGCTGGCCCTGGCCAGCCTGGCGCTGGGCGTGTTCCTGCTGTGGCTGCGCTGGCGCGCGGCGCAGCGGGTCCATCTGCACCTCGGAGCCCCCACCTTGACCGAAGTCCTCAAGCAGCAGCCTGCCGGCAGGCCCGCGGCGCCCACCCGTCCCGCCGCCGCACCCGCGGTCGCTGCCTCGACGGTTGCCGCGGCGCCCGCAGTGGCGCTGGACCGCAGCATCTTCCGCGCCTACGACATCCGCGGCATGGTCGGCAGCCAGATCACCGCCGAGGTGGCGCGCCTGCTGGGCCAGGCGCTGGGCAGCGTGATGCAGGAGAAGAACCTGCGCGAGATCGTGGTCGGTCGCGACGGCCGCGGCTCCGGCACCGCACTGGTGGCGGCGCTCGGCGAGGGCCTGCGCGCGGCCGGCTGCAGCGTGATCGATCTGGGCGCGGTACCGACGCCGGTGGTCTACTTCGCCACCTACCAGCTCAACACCGGCTGCGGCGTGGCGGTGACCGGCAGCCACAACCCGCCCGAGTACAACGGTTTCAAGATGGTGATCGGCGGCGAGACGCTGAGCGAGGACGCCATCCAGGACCTGTACGCGCGCATCAGCGAGAACCGCCTGACCGCACAGCCCGGCGGCAGCGTGCGCAGGCAGGACGTCGTGCAGGACTACCTCGAGCGCATCACCGGCGACGTGCAGCTCGAACGGCCGCTGAAAGTGGTGGTGGACTGCGGCAACGGCATCCCTGGCGCGATCGCGCCGCAGCTGCTGGAGGCAATCGGCGTCGAGGCGATCCCGCTGTACTGCGAGGTGGACGGCAGCTTCCCCCACCACCACCCCGATCCTTCCGACCCGCACAACCTCGAGGACCTGATCCTCTCGGTCAAGCGCATGGGCGCCGATCTGGGCGTGGCCTTCGACGGCGACGGCGACCGCCTGGGCGTGGTCACGCCGGCCGGCGAGATTATCTTCCCCGACCGCCTGCTAATGCTGTTCGCCGCCGACGTGCTCACCCGCGATCCCGGCGCCACGGTGATCTTCGACGTCAAATGCACCGGCCACCTGGGCCCGGCCATCCTGCGCGGCGGCGGCGTGCCGCTGATGTGGCGCACCGGCCACTCGCTGATCAAGGCCAAGATGCGCGAGACCGATGCCGCGCTGGCCGGCGAGATGAGCGGACACTTCTTCTTCCGCGAGCGCTGGTACGGCTTCGACGACGGCCTGTATGCCGCCTGCCGGCTGCTGGAGATCCTCGCCGCCGATCCCGGACGGCGCGCGCCCGGGGCCATCCTCGAGGCGCTGCCGCGCGATGTCTGCACGCCCGAGCTGAAGATCCCGCTGGCCGAGGGCGAGCACCACGCCTTCATCGAGCGTTTCCGTGCGCAGGCGCGCTTCGAGGCCGGCCGCGTCAGCCTGCTCGACGGCGTGCGCGTCGACTGGCCGGACGGCTTCGGCCTGGTGCGCGCCTCCAACACCACGCCGGTGCTGGTGCTGCGCTTCGCCGCCGATTCGGCCGAGGCGCTGCGGCGCATCCAGGAGGCGTTCCGCGCCCAACTGCTGGCGTTGCAGGGCGATCTCAAGTTGCCGTTCTGAGAGGCGGGACTCGGGACTCGGGACTCGGGACGAGTGTGTTGCGATTTTTGGGGGCGGCACACTGCGGCCGGTGCGCTCCGTTTCATGAGGTCACTCCGGCCGGCGCCCCCTGCTTTACTGACGTCATCCCGGACGGCCCGCAGGGCCGGGCCGGGATCCAGACAGGCGCCCCGCAAGACGACTGGATCCCCGGTTCGCGCTGCGCGCGCCCGGGGATGACAGCCGAAAAGCAAAACGTCCTCGCGGCTGGTGCGCTCCTCTTTGTTGCCGTCCTCCCCGCCGGCCTGCTCTCCATCTTGACGTCATCCCGGCCGACGCCCCCTCTTCTTGACGTCATCCCGGCCGGCGCCCCCTGCTTTACTGACGTCATCCCGGACGGCCCGCAGGGCCGATCCGGGATCCAGACAGGCGCCCCGCAAGACGACTGGATCCCCGGTTCGCGCTGCGCGCGCCCGGGGATGACAGCCGAAAAGCAAAACGTCCTCGCCGCCGCCGCGCTCCTCTTTGTTGCCGTCCCCCCGCCGGTGCGCTCCGTTTCATGAGGTCATTCCGGCCGGCGTCCCTCTTTATTGACGTCATCCCGGGGCCGCCGCAGGCGGAACCCGGGATCCAGCGGTATCGCGGCAGGTCCCGCCGGCCCCCGCGCCCGAACGGGGCACCGGGTCGACGCCCATTCGCGGGACGGGACCGATGCCGGGGGCGCGCGGACGACTCGCCTTCCGCATTCCCGTCTGTGCACGGAGAGGACTGCGGCGGACGCAGCGGCGGGATGGACCGGCCGCCCCCGGCGGCAACCCGGGGTGGCCGATCAGGATCCGCCGCCGGCGGCGTGGAGGTGCGCGGAGGACGGCGGCGGGATCGAGCCCGTCGCCGCCGCGGCCGGCGCGCGCTGCGGCGGTGCCGGCGTGCGTGGGGCCGTCAGGTTCAGCACCAGGCCCAGCTCGATGCGGTTGGCGATGATGAAGCGGTGGCCGCGCATGCCGAACGCACTGCGCTGGATGTAACCGCGCGCCAGCACGCGGCACGCGGGCTCCGCGGGCGGCGCGGTGACGGCCCCCGCGGTGGCGGCGGCAGCGGGAGCAGCAACCGCCGCGGCGCTGCCGGCCGCAGTCGGTACCGTCGGTGCCGACGCCGCCGTCGCCGCCGCCGCCGCAGCGGCAGGGGGCGTGCCGATACTCGCCGCGGCGGCGACTACGCCGGCCACCGTCTGCGCAGCGGGGAGGACTGGCGCCGTCGCGGCGTCTGCGCCGGAGGATGCCGCCGCCGGTGCGGACGCGGCGGCCGCCGCCAGCAGCGCCGGCAGATCGGCGCAGGGCTGCGGCAGCAGCCGGAACTCGACCCCGTGGGTGATGCCGCGCAGCGTCATCTCGCCATGCACCGGACCACCCGACACGATGCGGCGCAGGGCGAACGGCGCCGAGTGGAACTCGATGTCGGGATACTGCGCGCTGTCGAAGAAGCCCGGACCGCTGGCGAAGTGTTCGTAGTCGCGGTTCTGCATGCGCAGCGTGCGCGCATCCACGCGTACGTCCACCCGCACGCGGCCTGCGCCCACCGCCTGCACCGTGCCTTCGAGCCGCTGCAGCACGCCTACCACCTTGCCGAACCACAGCACGCGCACGCCGAACTCGACGTGCGAGCGCGCCGCATCGATGGTCAGTCGCGGCGCCGCATGCGCGCAGGTACCCAGCAGCACCAGACCGGCACAGCCCATCGCGGCGGCTACACGAAAACGCAACTGCGGCTGCCGCATCTCAGGGCTGCCAGGCTTCGATCAGCGCATAGCGCCGTTCACTCTGCGCGCGCAGGCGCAGCAGGCCGCAGGTGTGCAGCGCACCCGGCAGCGGCGTGCTGCACAGCGCCTGCGCCAGATGTTCCAGCCCGGGGTTGTGGCCGACCAGCAGCATACGACCGGACGGCGCTTGCGCATCCAGCAGCGCGTGCAAGACAGCCGCATCGGCCAGATACAACTGCGGCAGCAACTGTGCCGCCACCACCCACTGCGGCAGCGCGACGGCGAGCGTGCTGCGCGCGCGCACCGCCGGCGAGCACAGCACACGGTCGAACAGCAGCGCCTGCGCACGCAGCCAATCGCCCAAACGCGCGGCATCGGCCTCGCCGCGCGCGCTGAGCACGCGGTCGAAATCGTCCTGCCGGCCATGCGGCGGCCTGGCCTCGGCGTGGCGCAGCAGGACCAGCTCCGCGTGCGGCATGGTCATGGCGGAAGCGGCCGGCGCGCCCACGACTCAGGCGCTGCGCTTGATCCAGCGCAGCATCGGCACCCAGTCCTGCTGGTGGTTGCGCACCTGTTCGGAATTGAAGTCGAACAGGCTCTTGCCCAGTCCCGCCAGCAGCGCATAGGCCTGGCTGTCGCGCAGCTCGCCCACCAGCGGAAACGCGAAGCCGCGCAGCGCCTCCAGCGCCTGCTGGCTGGCGTGGGTCCAGGGCTTGAGCCGGTTGCCGACCAGGC
>JAJYTR010000090.1 GCA_021792975.1 Pseudomonadota bacterium
GCGATGCGATGCGTTTCATGGGTTTGCTCCGGGATTGCGGACACAGCGGAAGCCCACGAACGGCGATGCGTCCGCGGGGGCGAGCATGGACAGCGCGGCGACGCGCTCGGCCAGCGCGTAGTCGGAAGGATCGCGGAACGCCAGCGCGGCGCCGCCGCACAGGCGCAGCACCGGGCCGGAGCCGGCGCTGCCGAGATCGCCGTTGGCCTCGGGGAACAGGGCGCCGACGTCGCCCACCCATTCCCAGATCAGCCGGTTGAGGTCGCGCAGACCGTAGAGATTGGCCGGGCGTTGGCCGATCAAGCCCGGTCGTTGCCCCGTCGCGTGCATCAGCGCGGCCAGGATGGCATTGCGGCGGGCCCCGTCCGCGCGTGCGTCGCGGCGCGTGGCGTCGGCGGCCGCGGCGTATTCCCACTGGTACCAGTTGGGCAGTTCGGCATGCAGGCTGTCGCAGTAGGCGCGCGCCGCGAACCAGCTCACGCCGGTCACCGGCCGGCGCGCGGCTCCGGCGTCGCCCGGGTCGGTGGGTGTGCGCCAGCCGGCGAGGTAATGCGGCCCGGCGAACAGGGGCGCGATGCGACCGCGTCGCCACCGGGGATGATGGCGCACGAAGGCGGCGAACTGCGCCTCGGTGACGGGCTCGTCCATCATCGCGAAGGGCGCCATCCGCACCGTCACCGTTCGCGTGCCGTCGAGCAGGCTGCTGACGAAGTGGTCGCCCGGCACCGCGACGAAACGGGGTGCGCCGCCAGCGCAGGCGGCCTGCGCCAGCAGCAGCGTCAGCAGGACGATGGCCGGTACGCGCGGCATGCGGCGTCCTCTCCGGCCGCGCGCGGCGACCCGCGCGCGGCCGGCGCGGGTCAGTGCGTGCTGCTGGCGGCCGCGGGTGCGGGGCTTGCGCCGGCGGGCGGGAACGGCTTGTTCCACAGCTTGCGGTAGAGGTCCGGCTGTTCGGGCCCGGACACCACTAGTTGCCCCAGCGCGCCCTTGTTGAACATGCGCACCGCGGCGTGGTCCACCAGCATGAACGTGCCGGGCACGACCAGCTTCACGTCGGCGATCGCCGAGCCGCCCGGCGGCACGGAGATGGTCTGCACGTTATGGTCTTCGTTGGAGCCGCCCCAGGGCCACACCGTGTTCCAGATGCCGCCGATCATGTGGAAGCTGGAGGTGAGGTTGGGTCCGCCGTTGGAGAAGAAGAAGCGCACCGTCTGGCCCTCTTTCGCGCGCAGCGCGTGCTCGCCGGTGAGCGAACCGACGCGGCCGTTGAACACCACGTAGGTCGGCTGCTCGTCCAGCAGCCTGGTCATGTCCAGCGGCTGCAGGCCGGGCTGCATGTAGGCGCCCTTGGTGTAGAACTCGCCCTGCATCACGTAGAACTCCTTGTCCACCCTGGGCAGGCCGTCGGCGGGCTCCACCAGGATGGCGCCGTACATGCCATTGGCGATGTGCACCGCGGCCGGCGCCATCGCGCAGTGGTACACGTACAGCCCCGCGTGCAGCGCCTTGAACGCGAACGCGGCCTCGTGGCCCGGGATCACGATCGAGTTGGGCGCGCCGCCGCCCACGCCCATCACCGCGTGCAGGTCGACGTTGTGCGGCATGTGGTCGCCGTGCGCGTTTTTCAGGCGGATCTCAACGGTGTCGCCCACGCGCACGCGGATCATCGGTCCCGGCACGGTGCCGTTGAAGGTGTAGAAGTCGTACTGGACGCCGTCGGCCAGCGTCCCCACCACTTCCTTCGCTTCCAGGTTGACGATCACCGTGGCCGGACGGCGGCGCGTGATCGGCGGCGGTACCTCGGGCGGCGGCAGCAGGTGCTCGACGATGGGTTTGCCCTGGGGCGCGCCGCACAGGGCGGGCGTGCAGGTCCAGCCGGCGGGCAGTGGCGAGGCGTGGGCGCTGCCGGCGAACCCGGCCGCGCCGAGCGCCAGCGCGATGGCGGTTGCGAGGATGCGTTTCATACGGCTCTCCGTGGGTTTGATCACACGGTTGTGAGTCTGCCCGCAGCGTGCACGCGGCTCCTGATCTGGATCAATTCGCGCCGCGGCGTGCGGTCGCAGTGCCCCGTCCGCGGCGGGGCGCACAAAAAAGGGGCCGGACAAGCCGGCCCCGTACGCATCGCGGCAGGGCTGCGCTCAGCCGCCCCGGGCGGCCGGCGTGGTGCCCGCCTCGCCGCGGATCGCGGCGCGGCGCCGTGACCACAGCTTGGCCGCGAAGTCCCAGCTCATCAGCAGCGCGCCCAGCGCGAACACGATGTCGCCGGGCATGCGCATCCACTGCCAGAACAGGGTGGTGTCGTAGAACTTCATGCTGCGCGCCCAGGCGTAGCCGTGGGTGTACACCGCCTCCAGCTGCGGCCAGCCGATCGGGTAGAAGTTGAACACGATCCACATCACCACGCCGATGTTGTACAGCCAGAACGCCCACACCCCCGGCCGGTCGCTCCATTCGCGTTCGCCGTTGAGGTAGCGCAGCACCATGTACACCAGGCCGATGGCCAGCAGGCCGAAGGCGCCGAACATCGCGGTGTGCGCGTGATTGAGGGTGAGGAAGGTGCCGTGCTCGTAGTAGTTCACCAGCGGCGCGTTGAGCGTGCCGCCGCCGAACACGCCGGCGCCGACGAAGTTCCAGAACGCCGAACCGAGGATGTACAGGTAGGCCAGGCGGTAGGGGAAGTCCTTCTGCTCGGCGATGTGGCGGCGCTGATCGATGGCCTCCATCACCAGCAGGAACAGCGGCAGCACTTCGAGGAACGAGAACATGCTGCCCACGCCGATCCACAGGCCGGGCTCGCCCACCCAGTACATGTGGTGGCCGGTACCGAGGATGCCGCTGAGCAGGATCAGGATCCACTCGAACAGCACCGCGCGCTCGACCAGCTGGCGCGAGACCAGCCCCAGGCTCATCAGGAAGTAGCCGGTGACCGCGGCGGTGAAGGTCTCGAAG
>JAJYTR010000091.1 GCA_021792975.1 Pseudomonadota bacterium
GCGAAGCTCTCGCGCAGACCGAGTCCGGCGATCTGCACGCCCTCGAGTCCGAGCGCCGCATGCAGCTCGCGCAGCAGCGGCAGCTCGCTCACCGCGCCGCGCAGCACCAGCAACGCGCCGGGCTGGCGGGCACGCAGCGCGTGCAGCAGCTCTCGCCAGCGCGCCACCGGCCACGAGCGGTCGTTGTCCGCTTCCCAGCGCTTGCGGCTGCGCGCGCTCAGGGTCCGCCCCGTGCCCGGCTGGATGAGCACGAGCGGCCGGCCCTGCCAGCCGCGCTCGCGCAGCAGCGCCGCGCACTGCGCGCGCTCGGGCGCGAGCGTCGCGAGCCGCGGTGCCGCCGCTCCCGGCAGCGGATACTGCCCGGCGCTCAGGCCTGCGGGCGTACGCTCCGCCAGCCGCAGCAGCAGATCGACGTAGTGCTCACCCGGGCGGGAGCCGCCTTCGAGTAACACGCACCGTGCCGGCTCGATGCGGCTCGCCGCCAGCAGCCAACGGATGCGCCGGACCTGACGGGGCATCGCCTCGGCGACGTACACCGGTCCCGGCGCCGCGTGCCGCAACGCGCGCACCACGCTCATCCAGGCCGGCGTGAGTGCAAATGGCAGGTGCCGCGGCAGGCCCCAGCAGCGGCTCACGTCCGGGTGTGCCCGGTACACATCGCGGTTCCAGGAACCCGCGCCGACCACCAGGCACGGTCGGCCGTAGCGGCGGTGGAGCAGATTCAGCGCCGCAGTGAGCATGATCATGTCCCCGACGCGGCCGAAGAGGATCACGCTCGGCCTCAGCGCCGGCGACGGTGTATTCACGCCCCCTCCCTAGCCTCGATCCTCGCCGCACCCGCGTCGATCCGGGTCGCCGGCGCGCGGCAGCGAACGCCACCGCTCGATCACTTGCGCCGCGGAAATCTGGCTCACGTGGGGCGACTCGAGCGGCAGAACCGGAGACTGCCCGCCGCTGCGCGGCAGCCACACCCGGGCGGACTGGACGCCGTAGAGCACCACCAGCGGCAGGCACAGCGCGGCGGCAGCGTGCGCCGGGCCCGTATCGATGGAGATCATGCTGTCGGCGAGGCAGCACAGGGCGAACAGCCGGCGCAGCCCGCAGGCGGCGACGGCCACGCTCGGCCTGGCCGCCGCGCGCGCGATCCGCTCGAGAATCGGGGCCTCGGCCGGCGCGCCACGCAGCACGACCAGCGCCTCGGGCTGCGCGGCGCCGATCGCGTGCAGCAGCTCGACCCAGTGATCGAGGGGCCATGCCTTGTCGTCGCGCTCGACCCAGTGGCGCATGCGCCGGCGGCCCATGGTGCGATGGTTGCCGGGCTGCACGAGCACCAGCGGTCCGCCCCGCCAGCCGACCCCCGCGAGCCACTCGCGCGCCGCACGCCGCTCCGGTTCGCTCACCCGCAGCCGCGGCCGCCATAGGCCCTCGGCCCCGGTCTGCGGATACGCACATGCCGGCACGCAAGCCGGCGTGCGCGCGGCGAATTCCAACAGGACATCGAGCCACAGCCGATCCGTGCCGGGTTCCTCGTCGATATACAGGCAACGGCGCGGATCGACGCCGCCGAGGGCGAGCAGCCGCCGGATGCGCGGCACCTCGCGCCGGTGGTGCTCGAAGACGTACACCGGTCCGGGGGCGCTGCGCCGCAGGGCGCGCAGCACTGAAGGCCAGGCCAGGCCGAAGACGAACGGCCACTTGCGCGGCACGTGCCAACACCCCGCGACGTCCGGGTGATCACGATACATGTCGTGGATCCACGGATCCATGCCCACCACATAACACGGCGCGCCGTAGCGGGCGTGCAACGCGCGCAGCACCGCCGTCATCATCACCATGTCACCGATGCGGCCGTGGCGGAACACGAACGGATGCAGCGGCCTTGCCGGCGTGCGCGGCGCCGCCGGCAAGGCAAAACCATCTGATCGCACTGCGTCTACGCTCACCCCGACTCCCGCACAGACCGGCCCCGGACGGCGCCCGAGTGCACGCCACCGAAGCCGGGCCGGTTATTGTGCCCGCCCGGCGCGCGCGGCGTGCAAGCAATTGCGCGCCGCTCAGCGCGCCAGCGCGAGTTCCTCGCGCCAGCGCGCGGTCACGGCCGTGAGACAGAAGCGCGGATCCGGTCCGCTCACCGGCCGCTCCCCGGCGCGCCACGCCCGGATGCGCTCGAGATAGACATCGAACAACCCGATCGCGTCCGCCATGCGCGCCGGTGCAGCACGCCAGCGCGGCGGCAGCGGTCCGAGCAGCCTCTCGTAGGCGCGCAGCGCTGCCGTCACGGGCAGGATCTGGCGCTGATCGCCGATGACCTCACGGGCCGCGCCGCAATCGTGGGTCAGCACCGGCGTGCCGAGCGCGTTCGACTCGGCGAACACCAGACCGAAGGTTTCCGGGATGACGAAGTTGGGGAAGAAGGTGCACAGAGCGGAGCGCACCTCGGCATGCATGCGCGATTGCGGCTGCGGGCCGAGGAACTCGACCCCTGCGACCCGCCCGAGAGCGCCCTGCTTGTACCCGGGGTTGCCAACCACCAGCCTCAGGTCCGGCATGCGGCGCCGCAACGCGCGGAACGCATCCAGCGTGAAACTCAGTCCTTTGTTGGGTGAGGAGAGAAACACCAGCTTGCGCGCATCGACGGGCGAGCCGTCCGGCACCAGTGCGTCATCGATGGGATTGTAGATGGTGCGCGCGCCGAGACGCTCGTCCGCCCGCATCCAGCGCAATGTCGCCTCCACCTCGCGGCGCTGGGTATCCGAGACGCAGACCATCCGTACGGCGAGCTCGTTCAGCAGTCC
>JAJYTR010000048.1 GCA_021792975.1 Pseudomonadota bacterium
CTGGTCCGGCTTTCGCCGGGATGACGAAGTGAGAGATCGCGATGATGGCTTGGGACAGGGCCAAGCAAATCCTCGGGCAGCAGCGGCGTGCGCTTGTCGTCGAGGCTCCAGCCGTCGGCCTCGACGTCGTAGAACCAGACCTGGTCGGTGCCGCCGGAGTTGGTCTTGGTGAAGAGCAGGATCGCGGTGGACACGCCGGCGTAGGGCCGGAACACGCCGCCGGGCAGTTTGACTACGGCGTCGAGTTTCTGGTCCTCGACCAGCATGCGGCGCAACGCCTTGTGCGCGGTGCTGGAGCCGAACAGCACGCCGTCGGGCACGATCACCGCGGCACGGCCGCCGGGCTTGAGCAGGCGCAGGAACAGCGCGAGGAACAGCAGCTCGGTCTTCTTGGTCTTGACGATCTGCAGCAGATCCTTGGCGGTGTTCTCGTAGTCCAGGCTGCCGGCGAAGGGTGGATTAGCCAGCACCAGCGTGTACTTCTCTTCCTCGCCGGCGTGGTCCTGTGCCAGCGAGTCGCGGTAGCGGATGTCCGGGTTCTCGACGCCGTGCAGCAGCATGTTCATGCTGCCGATGCGCAACATGGTGTTGTCGAAATCGAAGCCGTGGAACATGCGGTGGTGGAAATGCTCGCGCAGCACCGGGTCGTGCAGGATGTTCGGGTGGCGCTCGCGCAGTGCCTCGCCCGCCGTCACCAGAAAGCCGGCCGTGCCGCAGGCCGGATCGCAGATGACGTCGCTGGGCTGCGGCGCGGTCAGTTCGACCATCAGCCGGATGATGTGACGCGGCGTGCGGAACTGGCCGTTCTGCCCGGCGCTGGCGATCTTGCCCAGCATGTACTCGTAGACGTCGCCCTTGGTGTCGCGATCCTCCATCGGCACGGCGTTGAGCAGATCCACCACCTTGGCCAGCAGCGCCGGCGTGGGGATGGTGAAGCGCGCGTCCTTCATGTGCTGCGCGTAGGTGGAGTCCCCATTGCCCAGTTGTCGGGCCAGGCCGTCGCGCAGGTAGGGAAACACGTGATCGCCGACTACGGCGAACATGTCGGCCGGGGCAAAGTTCTTGAACCGCAACCAGCGGTAGTCTTCGTAGGACCGGCCGCGCGCGTCCTCACCCTCGGGGAAGATGCGACGTTGCACGGGTTCGCCGGTCCGGTTGGCCTTGTTTTCCTCCAGCGCCTGCAGCTCGTCCAGGCGGCGGACGAACAGCAGGTAGGTGATCTGCTCCATCACCTCCAGCGGGTTGGAGATGCCGCCCGACCAGAACGCATCCCAGATGCGGTCGATCTGGTTTTTGATGTCACCGGTGATCACGGGGCCCCCGCTGCAGGTCGAATGCGGCGCACCGCGCCGGAGCGAATGATGGCCTTCAGGGATGCAAACGCCAAGAGGATGCGCGCGGCGCCCCGGCTGCGCCACGGCCATGCCGGCGTCAGCGGCGGCGATGCGGCTCAGGGGCGGGCCCTCAGCGCGGATGCCGCACCTGCCCGCTGCCGCGCACCACGTAGCGCTCGATGGTCAGCGCCTCTGCCCCCATCGGGCCGTAGGCGTGCAGGCGCGTGGTGGAGATGCCGATCTCCGCGCCCAGGCCCAGCTCGCCGCCGTCGTTGAAACGCGAGGAGGCGTTGACCATCACCGCCGCGCTGCGCGTACCGGCGACGAAGCGCGCGGCGGCGGCCTCGTCGCGCGTGACGATCACCTCAGTGTGGTCGGAGCCGTAGCGCGCGATGTGCGCCAGCGCGGCGTCGAGGTCGTCCACCACGCGCACGGCCAGGATCAGGTCGAGGAACTCGGCGGCGTAGTCGTCCTCGCCGGCGGGGCGGATGCCGGCGTCGTAGCCGCGCGTGTGCTCGCAGCCGCGCACCTCCACCCCGCGCGCACGCAGCGCGGCGATGGCGCGCGGCAGGAACGCCGGCGCGATGGCGGCGTGCACCAGCAGGGTCTCGATGGCGTTGCACACCGCCGGGCGCGAGGTCTTGCCGTCGATCAGCAGCGCCAACGCGCTGTCGAGGTCGGCGCCGGCATCCACGTACAGATGGCACACGCCCTTGTAGTGCTTGATCACCGGCACGCGCGCGTGTTCGGCGACGAAGCGGATCAGGCCCTCGCCGCCGCGCGGGATGGCGAGGTCGACCAGCTCCTCGAGCCGCAGCAGCGCCAGCACGTGCTCGCGCGCCGGGTCGGTGATCACGCCCACCGCGGCATCGGGCAGGCCCGCCTCGCGCAGCGCCGCGTGCAGGCAGTGCGCCAGCGCGGCATTGCTGGCGCGCGCCTCGCTGCCGCCGCGCAGGAGCACCGCATTGCCGGCTTTCAGGCACAGCGCGGCGGCCTCGGCGGTGACGTTGGGGCGCGCCTCGTAGATCATCGCCACCAGGCCCAGGGGGATGCGCACGCGCTCCACCACCAGGCCGTTGGGCCGCGTCTCGCGGCGCGTCACCTGCCCCAGCACCTCGGGCTGCGCGGCGATCTCCTCCAGCGCGCGGGCGATGGCCTCGATGCGCGCGGGGTCTAGGCGCAGGCGGTCGCGCAGCGCGGCACCCTGCCCGGCCGCCTGCGCGCGCGCCAGATCCTCGGCATTGGCGGCGAGAATGCTTGCCTGCGCGTCGCGGATGCACCGCGCCATGGCGCGGATCAGCGCGCCGCGCGCCGTGCCGTCCAGCGCCGCGACCGCCGGCTGCGCCGCACGCGCGGCGCGCGCCAGGGCGGCGACGTCGAACGCGCTCACGGCGTTTCCCCCGGTTCGAGCAGCACCAGATCGTCGCGATGGATCACCGCCTCGCCGTAGCGGAAGCCCAGCACGGATTCGATCTCGCCGCTGCGCCGGCCGGCGATGCGGCGCACCTCGTCGCTGCCGTATTGCGCCAGTCCGCGCGCCAGCGGACGCGCGCCAGCCTCGGCCACCTCGACCACGTCGCCGCGGCGGAACGCGCCCTCAGCCGCGCGCACGCCGCCGGGCAGCAGCGAGGCACCGCGCGTGCGCAGCGCGGCGGCGGCGCCGGCGTCCACCACGATGCGGCCCGGCGCCGGGGCGTGGCGCAGCCACTGCTTGCGCGCCGGCAGCGCGTCGGTTGCGGCGTCGACGCGCGTGCCGTGCAGCGTATCGCGCGCCAGGGCATCCACCACTCGGGCATCGCGACCGCAGAACAGCGCGGTGGCGATGCCGCCGGCGGCAGCCTTGGCCGCGGCCTCGAGTTTGCTGCGCATGCCGCCGGTGCCGATGCTTCCGGCGCTGCCGGCCGCGTCCAGCCGCGCGGGGGTGACGCGGGCGATGCGCGGCTGCGGCACGGCGCCGGCGTCGCGCGCGGGATCGGCGCTGTACAGGCCGCCGACGTCGGTAGCGATCAGCAGCAGGTCGGCGTCCACCAGCGTAGCGACGGCGGCGGCGAGGTTGTCGTTGTCGCCCAGTTTCAGCTCGTCCACCGCCACGGTGTCGTTCTCGTTGATCACCGGCAGCGCGCGCATGGCCAGCAGCTCGCGCAGCGTGGCGCGCGCGTTGAGATAGCGGCGGCGATCGCGCAGGTCGTCGTGGCTCAGCAGCACCTGCGCCACCGGCGCGTCGAGCAGTCCCTGCCAGAAGCCGATCAGCTGCGCCTGGCCCAGCGCGGCCAAGGCCTGGCGCAGCACCAGCGCGTCGCCCGCTGCGGCCAGCCGCGCGCGCCCCGCCGCGACCGCGCCGGAAGACACCAGCACCAGTTCGCGCCCGGCCGCGCGCGCGGCCTGCACGAACTGCGCGAGACCGCGCGCGTGGCGCGCGTCCAGTCCCGGCGCGTCGGCGAATCCGGCCAGCAGGCTGCTGCCCACCTTGAGCACCGCACGCCGCCACGGCGGTAGCGGCTGCGCGGGAAAGTCGTGCAGCGGATCGTGTAGCGCAGGGCTCACGACATGCTCCCCGGCGCGCGCACGCGTTCGTTCGTGGACGCGGGATCGGCCCGGCCTGAACCCGCTCCGCAGGTAGGCCTCGTTCCCGCGCAGGCTTTCCTTCGAGCCATGACCGCGCGGGTTTTTCTTTGCCTCATCCCCGTGCAAGCGGGGATCCAGTGGCTCTTGCGCGGCGCCCGTCTGGATCCCGGCCCGGCGCTGCGCGCCGTCCGGGATGACATCAAGGAAAAGGAGCGCGCCGGCTGGGAGGACGCCCGTAAATACGCGCGGCATCGCCCTTTTGCTGTCATCCCCGCGGAAGCGTGGATCCAGTGGCTCTTGCGCGACGCCCGTCTGGATCCCGGCCCGGCGCTGCGCGCCGTCCGGGATGACGGGGCCGGCTCGGCGCTGCGCGCCGGCCGGGAGGACAGCAGAAAGAAGGGGCGCATCGTCCGGGAGGGTGGCATCCGGCGAGGACGCATCCTCGGGTGGCCGCTGACGCCGGCCGACGGTGCGTGGAACAAGTGCGGAGAGGGCGAGGTCTGCATGGTCGTGGTGCGCGGGACGGATCAGCCGCCCAACGCATCGAGCCGTGCACGCAGCGCGTCCAGACGCAAATCGCCCGCCGCGCCGGGCGAGACGCGCGCGGCCAGGCTGGCTTCGGGCGTGCGGCCGACGCCGGATTGCGCGGCGGCCTCGGCGGCCTTGCGGTAGGCCTCGCGGAACGGCACGCCGGCGGCGGCCTGCTCGATGGCGAGGTCGGTGGCGTACATGGACGGCTCGATGGCGGTGCGCAGCGCCGGCCCGTTCCACTCCAGGCGCGCCAGCAGGTCCGGCAGCAGCGCCAACGCCGGCAGCCCCTGGCCGAAGCCGTGGAACAGCGCACCTTTGCTGACCTGCAGGTCGCGCTGGTAGCCCGAGGGCAGCGACAGCAGTTGTTCGATCTCGGTGCGCGCGGCAGCCACGCTGGCGTAGCGCGCGCGCATCAGCTCGATGACGTCGGGGTTGCGCTTGTTGGGCATGATCGAGCTGCCGGTGGTGTACTCCACGGGCAGCGTGACGAAGCCGAACTCGGCGGTGGTGAACAGGCTGAGGTCCCAGGCCAGGCGGCGCAGGTCCAGCAGCGCGGAGCCCAGCGCCTCCAGCGCGGCCAGCTCGAACTTGCCGCGCGAGAGCTGCGCGTAGACCGGCGAGACCTGCATCCGCGCGAAGCCCAGCGCGCGCGTGGTGTGCTCGCGGTCCAGCGGCAGATTGACGCCGTAGCCGGCGGCGCTGCCCAGCGGGTTGGCGTCGATCCAGGCCAGGGTGTCGCGCGCACGCGCGGCGTCGTCGATGAAAGCCTCGGCGTAGCCGGCGAACCACATGGCGGTGGAGGACACCACCGCGCGCTGCAGATGCGTGTAGCCCGGCATGGGCAGCGCCTCGCGCGCGGCGCGCTGCAGACATGCTGCGGCGGCGTCGCGGCAATGGCGCACCAGCTCGGCCAGGCGCTCCTTCAGCCACAGCCGCGTGGCCACCAGGATCTGGTCGTTGCGGCTGCGGCCGGTGTGCACCTTGCGGCCGGTATCGCCCAGGCGCTCGGTGAGGCGCGCCTCGATGGCGCTGTGGCCGTCCTCGTAACGATCGTCCAGCACGAAGGCGCCGGAACGGAAGTTGGCCGCCAGCGCGTCCAGTTCGCGGGCCAGCGCTGCGGCTTCATCATCGCGGATCACCGCAATGCGCGCCAATGCCTCGACGTGCGCCTTGCTGGCCTCGATGTCGTGCAGGAAGAACGTGCGGTCCAGCAGCACGTCGTCGCCGGCGGTGAACTGCATGATGTGCGCGTCGATGCGCACGCCATCCTTCTGCCACAACGGCTCAGTCATGGGGAATGCCCTCCAGTTCGGGGAGACCGAGCGCCCGATTGAGATTCTGCAGCGCCTGCGTGGCCGCACCCTTGAGCAGATTGTCCAGCGTGGCGACCACCACCGTGCGCCGGCCGCCGGCCGCCATGGCGAAGCCGCCGATCTCGGCGTGGTGCCTGCCGGCGATGCGGCTCACCCAGGGCGCCTCGTCCAGCACGCGCAGCAGCGGCTCGGCATCGTAGGCGGCATGGAAGCGCGCCAGCACGTCCTCGCGCTGCAGCGGCTGCGACAGATGCAGGTTGGCGGTGACGGTGAGGCCGCGGAAGTGCGGTGCCACGTGCGGCATGAACTCCACCGGCCGGCCCAGGTGGCGGCTGGCCTCGCGCTCGTGGGTGTGGCCGGTCAGCGAATACGGCATCAGGTTGTCGCGCAACTGGTCCGGGTCGTTCCGGTCCGAGGGCGTGGTGCCGGCGCCGGAGTAGCCCGACACGCCGAAACATGCCGGCGGTGCCGCCAGCACGTCCTGCAGCGGCGCGACGCAGAGCTGGATCGCGGTGGCGTAGCAGCCGGGATTGGCGATGCGGCGCTGGCCTGCATAGCGCGCCCGCGTCAGTTCGGGCAGGCCGTAGTACCAGGTGTCGTCGAAGCGGAAATCGGCGCCGAGGTCCACGATCACCGTGCGCGGCGCGCGCGCATCGAAAGCCGCCACCCAGGCCGCGGCGTGACCGTTGGGCAGCGCCAGGATCACCGCATCGGCGCCGCGCGCGGCGGCGGCGTCGGGATCGAGCTGCTCGTAGTGCAGATTGCCCGCGAATTCCGGCACCTGGGCAGCCACCGGCCGGCCGGCCAGTTCGCGCGAGGACACGAAAGCCAGCTCGAGCCGCGGATGGTCGGCGATCAACCGGATCAACTCCGCGCCGGTGTGCCCGCGTGCGCCGACGATGCCGACACGGTGCTGGACGCGAACGTTCATGGCGCGCCGCTCCCCGCGGGCGCGGCGACGGTGGCGTCGTATCGCGCCAGCCGTGTACGCAAGTTGCTGCGTACCGCCGGCCATTCGTGGTCGAGTATCGAGAACACCACCGAATCGCGCACGCTGCCGTCCCGGTGCCGCATGTGGGCGCGCAGCACGCCGTCCTGCTTGGCGCCCAGCCGTGCGATGGCGGCCCGCGAGGCATGGTTGAACCAGCTCGTGCGCAGCTCCACGGCGATGCAGCCCAGCGTGCCGAAGGCATATTCGAGCAGCAGCAGCTTGGCCTCGGTGTTGAGGCCGGTGCGCTGCACACGCGCGGCATACCAGGTGTAGCCGATGCTGAGCCGCGGCACGGCACGCGCGAGGTCGTAATAGCGCGTGCTGCCGATGATGACGCCGTGCGCGTCGCGTACCGCGAAAGGCAGCGCCCGGCCCGCCGCCTGCTCGGCCAGCGCGGTCTCGACGTACGCACCGGCGGCGGCGGGTTCCGGCACGTTGCTGTAGAACGGCCGCCACAGCGCCCCGTCCTGCACGACCTCCGCCAGCGCGCTCTGGTGCGCACGGGCGAGCGGCTCCAGCCGCACGTGGCGGCCTTCGAGCACGGGCGGCTGCAGCCAGGGATCGGTGACGGGAAGAGTCATGACCTCAGTCCGCCAGCGTGGCCGGACGCTGTGCGCAGTGCGCCACGCAGCGCTCGATGGTGGCGAAATCGTAGATGCCGTACCAGAACACCTTCCAGCGCATCTGCTTGAAGCAGCCGTCGGACTCGGCGTAGTAGAACGGATTGATGGCGTTGCCGTGGCGCGAGCGCCAGAACAGGCGCGGATTCTCACCGCGCATCACCTGCCAGATCGCGCGGCCCAGGCCCTCGCCCTGCGCATCTTCCAGCACGGCGAACTTGTCGAGGTAGGTGAGGTCGCCCTCGACGGTGAGGATCATCGCCGCACGGTAGTTTTCGCTGATGTACACCCGCGCCGGACGCACGCGTTCGAAGTAATCGCCGGCCAGCGCGCGGCCGAAGCTGGATTCGATCAGCACGCGCAGGCGCGCGGCGTCCACGCCCTGCCAGCCGTCGAAGCGCAGCACCTTCTCGCCGCGCCGCACCAACGTGCCCGAGCCCTTGTGGGTGAACAGTTCCTTCGCCAGCTCGGCCGGGCGCGTGATCGACACCGAGGAGGTCAGCGGCAGCGCCGCCAGCAGGTCGGCGATCTGTTCGAGCTTGAGGCGCATGCCGCCGCTCACCCAGGGTTGCGCCATCAGCCGCTCGTAGTCGGTGGCGAGGCTGATGGAATCGATGATGCGCCCTTCCCCGTCCAGCAGACCGCCGGTGCCGGTGAGGAAGACGATCTTGTACGGCTGCAGTGCGCGCACCAGTTCGTTGGCGGCGAAATCGGCGTTGACGTTGAGGATCTGGCCCTCGCCGGTCTCGCCCAGGCTGGCGATGACGGGAATGGACTGCGCGCGCAGGCTGGCCTCGATGGGCGCGAGGTCCACGCGCTCGATCTGGCCGACCATGCCGTAGCGTGCGCGATCGAGATAACGCGCGCCGAAGACGCCCGAGAGCACCGAGGTGGCGCGTGTGTCCTGCGCCTGCAGCGCCTCGACCAAGCGCAGGTTCTCGCGTTGCATGACGCGCCGCACGATACCCAGCGCCTGCGGACTGGTGACGCGCAGGCCGTCGAGGGTCTGCTTGGCGATGCCGGCGGCGGCCAGTTCCTCGTCGAGCTGCGGGCCGGCGCCGTGCAGCACGATGGGCGTCAGCCCCACCTGCTGCAGGAAGCCGAGCGACGAGGCCAGTTCGGGCAGTTCGTCGCGCAGGATCGCGCCGCCCACCTTGACCACGGCGAAACGCTTGGCGTCCAGCTCGGAGAAACGCTTGAGGTACTGCTGGATCTCGCGCGCGCTGGCCATGCTGGAGAGCAGTCGCACGATGGTCTGGCGCAGGTTCTTGTGGGCGTCCATCTCAGGCAAGTCCCGAATCGATGATGCGATGCACGTGCGCGGCATAAGCGGCCAACTGGTCCAGCGCCACCCACTCATCGGCGGTGTGCGCCTGGGCGATGTCGCCGGGGCCGAACACGAAAGTGGTGTAGCCCGCCTGCGAGAACCGCGCGGCCTCGGTCCAGAAGTCCACCGCGTTGCCCACCGGCAGCGCCAGTTCGTCGGCCAGATCGCGCGCGGCTAACCGGCGGGCCTCGGCGTCGGCGACGGTCCCGGCGGGCAGCGGCGGACCGCGGAAGGTCTCCTCGAAGTGCGCCGGCGCGGGATCGGCCAGCGTGCGCAGCCGCGCCACGATGGCGTCGCTGTCCATCGAGGGCAACGGGCGGAAGCCGCAGCGCACCTCGCACGCGGGTGCAATGACGTTGGCCTTGATGCCGCCCTCGATGCGGCCGATGTTGAAGCGCAGCCCGGTCAGCCCCGCGAAGCGCTGGTGCGCCTGGGTGTCCACGAACTCCAGCGCACGCGCGCCCCAGCGCAGCGCCTGGTGCACCGCGCTGCTGCCGGCCTGCTGCACGCCCGAGGCGTGGCCGGCGCTGCCGGCGAAACGCAGCAGCAGCGAGCTGATGCCGCGGTGCGCCAGCACCGCCGCGCCGCGGGTGGGTTCGGCCACCAGGACGCCCAGGAAACATGGAACCTCGGCAGCCGGGACCGGGGACCGGGGAGCGGGGACCGGGGAAGACGGGGTCGGGACCGGAACCCGGGCAGGCGGATGGGCGCGCAGGAACGCGTCCACGCCGCGCGCGTCGTTGGCTTCCTCATCGCCGGTGAACAGGAAGGCGCAGTCGCCGCTGCTGCGCACGGCCGCCGCCAGCAGCGCCGCCGCCGCGCCCTTGATGTCGCAGGCGCCGAGGCCGATGGCGCGATCGTCCGTCACCTGCAGCGTGAACGGATCGGCGCTCCAGCCCGGCGCATCCGGCACCGTGTCCAGATGCACGTTGAACAGCAACCGCGGCGCGCCGCGCACGGCCAGCAGACTGACGCTGCCGGCGCCGTGATCGGTCAGCGTGCAGGCAAAGCCCGGCAACTGACGCTGTAGGTAGTCGAAGATGCCGCCGGTGCCGATGGCGCGTGGCGGATTGCGCGTGTCGACGGCGACCAGCGCACGTAGATGCTCCAGCGCGGATGCAAGCAGCGGATTCATGACTCGGGCGAAGTCCTCGAGTAGATGTCCGGATCGAGTCTTTCCATCAGCATCTCCGGCTTCGCGGACGCTGCAAAGCCGAACCCCGCGTACAGTGCGTGTGCGTCGCGGGTGGCCAGCATGAGGCGGCGCAGCCCCTGCAGATCGGGATGCGCGAGCACCGCCGCAACCAGCGCTCTGGCGTAACCGCGGCCGCGGTGTTCGGGAAGCACGAACACGTCGGACAGATAACCGAAGGTCGCGCCGTCGGTGATCACGCGGGCGAAGGCCACCTGGCGGTCGCCGAGATAGCCTCCGACGCACAGCGAGCCGGCGATGGCGCGCTCCACCACCGCGCGCGGAATGCCGCGTGCCCAGTAGGTTTCGGAGAGGAAGGCATGGATCAGGTCGACGTCCAGCTCGTCCCGTTCCGTGCTGATGCGCAGTGCCTGGCTCATTGCAGGGTCATGCCTTGCGGTTGACTTCCGCCCACAGCGTGCTGCTCATGCCGTACAGACGGATGAAGCCCTCGGCCTCGGCCACGCCCCAGTCAGCGGACTGCGCATAGGTGGCGCCCCTGGTACTGAGGATGTGCGGCGAGCGCACCTCCACCGCGGTGACCTGCGCGCCTGCGGTCTCCAGCACCACCTCGCCCTCGACGCAGCGCTGGCTGGAGGCGAGGAAGGCTTCGAGGTCGGTCTTCAGCGGGTCGTGGAAAAAGCCTTCGTAGACCAGTTCCACCCACTTGCGCGCCGCCGCGGGCTTGAAACGGTTCTGCTGCTTGCTCAGCACCGCTTCTTCCAGCGCGCGATGCGCGCTGAGCAGCGCGACCAGTCCCGGGGCCTCGTACACGATGCGGCCCTTCAGGCCGATGGTGGTGTCGCCGGTGTACAGGCCGCGGCCCACGCCGTAGGCCGCAAAGGTGCGGTTGAGCCGCGCCAGCAGCAGCGGGCCGGGCAGTGCCTCGCCGTCCAGCGCCACCGCAACGCCGCGCTCGAAGCGCAGTGTCGCGCGCAGGGGCTGCGCCGGCCATTCGGCGCGCGGCGCGCACCAGCCGCGCGCGCCCTCGCCCGGCGCCTCCCAACGGTCGATCTCACCGCCGGACAAGGTCACGCCCAGCAGGTTCTCGTTGATGGTGTAGCTCTTCTGCCTGGCGCGCACCGCGAAGCCGCGCTGCTCGAGGTACTGCTGCTCGTAGGCGCGGGTCTGGGTGTGCTGTTTCTGGATCTCGCGGATGGGCGCCACGATCTCGTAGTCGCCCAGCGCCTTCACCGCGAGGTCGAAACGCACCTGGTCGTTGCCCATGCCGGTGCAGCCGTGCGCGATGGCGCGGGTACCGAGTTCGGCGCAGCGTCTGAGCGCGGCGTCCACGATCAGGTAGCGGTCGGAGACCAGCAGCGGGTACTGGCCCTGGTAGCCCTCCCCCGCCCACACGAACGGCTTGACGAAGCCCTCCCAGATCGCCGGGCCGCCGTCCACGGTGAGGTGGCTGGCCACGCCCAGTTCCCCGGCGCGGGCTTCGATGGCTGCGCGTTCCTGCGCATCGACGCCGCCGGTGTCGGCGAACACGGTGTGCACGTTCCAGCCGCGTTCCTTGAGATAGGGCACGCAGAAGCTGGTGTCGAGGCCGCCGGAGAAGGCGAGGACGATATTTCTGCTGTTGCTTGCGGGACCCGGGACCCGGGGCTCGGGACTCGTGGCAGTGTTCGACATGGTGATGGCCTCGGTGGAACTGGGGTGCATTGGGTAGAAAAAGAAGGGAACGGCAACGCAACGCTACGCGTGTCTATCGGATGGCTTGATGTCCGTATCGCCGAATCCCGAGTCCCGAGTTTCGAGTCCCGGCTCTACGACGATGCGCGGCTCGCAGCACACCGGGAAGTTCACGGAACCGGCGATGAAGCAGGCGTGGTGGGCGTCCGCGTGCGCGGCCAGCGCCCGGGCCGGGTCGCTGCCGGCGCGGAGGGTGACCACCGGGCGCAGCACCACTTCGGCGAAGCGGCCGCCTTCGCCTGCGGTGACCATCGTGCCCTCGGCGGCATCGGTGTAGGCGGTCACCACCACGCCGGCCACGGCGGCCCTGTGCAGGTAGGACAGCATGTGGCAGGCGGACAGCGCCGCCACCAGCAGATCCTCGGGGTTGTGGCGCGCGGCGTCGCCGCGGAACGCGGGATCGGACGAGCCGGCAAGATCCGGCTTGCCGCCGATGCGGATCACGTGCTCGCGGCCGTAGTTGCGGTAGCCGTCCGTGCCGCTGCCGCGGTTGCCGGTCCATTCCACCTCGACGCGGTAACGGTGCGGGTGGTTCATGGCGGAGGCTCCTGTCGCGACATGAGTTCGGCCAGCTCGCCGTCGCCGGGGCCGCGGCGACGGCGCAGACCCGCGATCACGCCGGCGCGGTTGGCCGCCGGATGGTTCTGGCCGAGCTTGAACTTGCCGCGCAGGCTGGTGAGCACGATCTCGATGCCGACGATGGCGCGCAGCGAGGTCTCGAGGTGGTCCGATGGCGCATCGTCCACGTGCCAGGGCTGCGGCAGGCCGGCTTCGTGCCGGTCGGTGAGGCGTTGCAGGAACGCGCGCAGCCACGGTACGTCGTCGATCACGCGCAGGCAGCCGCGCGCTTCGACCACGGCGTAGTTCCAGGTCGGCACCACGCGGCCGGTGACGTGCTTGCTGGGATACCAGTTGGGGCTGACATAGCCCTGCGGACCATGGAACAGCACGAGCGTTTCGCGGCCATCGGCCTGCGCCAGCTCGTTGCCGCGTGCGACATGGCCCTGCAGGCGATCGTCCCCGGCCAGCATCAGCGGCAGCCAGTTGGCGACGATGCCCGCCGCGCCCTGCAACAGCACCGTGGCCAGCGGATACGCCCGCAGCAGCGCGGCGAGCGGCGCGCGGCGTGTCTCGGCAAAGGCTGCAGGCAGGTACATGCCGGCACTCAGCCCTGGGCCACCAGCGCGGCCATCACCGCCTTCTGCACGTGCAGGCGGTTCTCGGCCTCGTCGATGGCGATGCAGTACGGGGCGTCCATCACCGCGTCGGTGGCCTTGACGTTGCGCCGCAGCGGCAGACAGTGGCTGAACAGGCCGTGGTCGGTCAGCGCCATCTTCGCCTCGTCGACGATGAAGTGCCGGTGCGCGTCGCGGATCGGCTTTTCCTGCTCCCAGCGGCCGAAATACGGCAGCGCGCCCCAGCTCTTGGCGTACACCACATGGGCGCCGCGGTAGGCGGACTCGATGTCGTGCGAGACCTGCAGCGAGCCGCCGTTCTCGGCAGCGTTGCGGCGCGCGGTGTCCATGTAGCGCTGGTCCAGCACGTATTCGGGCGTGGGACACAGCAGGGTCACGTCCATGCCCAGCCTGGTGGCGATCAGCAGCGCCGAATTGGCCACGGCGGTGTTGAGCGGCCTGGGATGGTAGGTCCAGGTGAGCACGTACTTGCGGTTCTGCAGGTTGCCCAGGCGCTCCTTCATGGCCAGCGCGTGCGCCAGCTCCTGGCAGGGATGGGTGATGGTCTCCATGTTGATCACCGGCACCGTGGCGTGGCGGGCGAAGGCCTGGATCACGCGATCCTCGCGGTCCACCGACCAGTCCTGGAACTTCGGGAAGGCGCGCACCGCGATCAGGTCCGCGTAGCGGCTGAGCACGCGCGCCACCTCGGCAATGTGCTCCTCGGTGTCGCCGTCCATCACGCTGCCCGCCTCGAACTCGATCGGCCACGCGTCCTTGCCGGGCGCCAGCACGACGGCGTGGCCGCCCAGTTGGAAGGCACCCAGCTCGAAGCTGGTGCGCGTGCGCATCGACGGGTTGAAAAACAGCAGCGCCACCGCCTTGCCGGCGAGCTGCCGACCGTGCGGCGCGCGCTTGAACGCGGCCGCCCGTTCGAGCAGGGCGTCGATCTCGGCGCGGCTCCAGTCCTGGGTGGTGAGGAAGTGGCGGAGGCTCATGGGACATTCCGTGGGCAGCAGGCCGTCACGTCGACGGCGGAACGAAAAAGCCCGGCGCGGGGCCGGGCTTCGGAAACGGGCGCATGCAACGGTGCGCGCGCGGCTAGCCGGCCGGGCAGGATGGGACAGCCGGTCGGCGCGCGCGCGAAGTCATGCCGGCGGCCATGCGGGCGCTGGACAGGACCTCGGGCGTGGCGGTGTGCGGTTTCATGCAGGGCGATAGTGGCACGGCGCGTGTTGCCCCGCAACACGCGGGCCGCGGACCCGGCGCCCGAGGCCTCAGTCGGCGGGCGTGATCGCGACGCGGATCCGCAGACGGTCGCCCGGATCGTAGTTCAGCCGCGAGACGTAGATGTCGCCGTGGTAGCGGTATTCGACGTTGTAGCCGGCGATGCGGCGGTGCTCGCTGACGCGGTCGCCCACCTGTTCGCAGCGGGTCTGGTCGACCACGCGCTCGCCGCCGCTGGCATGGTTGCCGACCACGCCGCCGATCACCGCGCCACCGATGGTGGCGGCGGTGTTGCCGCGGCCCTGACCCACCTGGTGGCCCAGTGCGCCGCCAACGATGGCGCCCAGCAGGGTGCCCGCGGTGCTGCCGCCGCTGCGTTCCACCACCTGCTGCTGGTAGCAGCGCTGCTGCGGATACTGCTCCTGCACCACGTCGTAGACGGGGTCCACGCGCAGCACGTCGGCCCAGGCGTAGTGCACGTTGCTGCGCTCGGGTGACGGCGCATCGCGCCAGTAACCGCCGTCCTGCGCGTGGGCGGCGGTGGCGAGCAGGCCAGTCAGGGCGGCGGTGAACAGTGTGGACTTGCGCATGGCGACCTCGTTCGGGGCTGGGGCCACTGGGGTGGCCTCTCGCGCGATTGGAGCATCGCGCGGCTGAATCCAGGCCTAAAAACGATGCCCGCGCGGGCGGCTGATAGACTCGAGATCCCCGCACCGCCGCGATGTTCCATGCCCCTGCAGCTGTACAACAGCCTCAGCCGACGCCTCGAGATTTTCACCCCGCAGGACCCGCAGCGCGTCACCGTGTACCTGTGCGGACCGACGGTCTACAACTACGTGCACATCGGCAACGCGCGCCCGGCGGTGGTGTTCGATCTGCTGGTGCGCCTGCTGCGCCGGCGCTATCCGCGGGTGGTGTTCGCGCGCAACATCACCGACGTCGACGACAAGATCAACGCCGCCGCACGGGAAACCGGCGTACCCATCGGCGTGCTCACCGCGCGTTACGCGCAGGCCTACCGCGAGGACATGGCCGCGCTGGGGGTGGCGCCGCCCGATCTCGAACCCTGCGCCACCGCGCACATCGGCCCGATCGTGGCCATGTGCCGGCGGCTGATCGCTGCGGACCACGCGTACGCCGCCGCGGGCCACGTGCTATTCGACGTCGCCCGGTATCCCGATTACGGCCGCCTGTCCGGGCGCAGCGTCGAGGAACTGATCGCCGGCGCGCGTGTCGAGGTGGCGCCTTACAAGCGCAACCCGGCCGACTTCGTGCTGTGGAAGCCCTCGCCGCCGGAACTGCCCGGCTGGGACAGCCCCTGGGGCCGCGGCCGGCCCGGCTGGCACATCGAATGCTCGGCCATGGCCGCAGCGCATCTGGGCGAGACCATCGACATCCACGCCGGCGGCATCGACCTGCTGTTCCCGCACCACGAGAACGAGGTGGCGCAGAGCGCCTGCGCGCATGGACGGCCGCTGGCGCGTTTCTGGCTGCACAACGGCATGCTCACGCTGGACGGCCGCAAGATGTCCAAGTCGCTGGGCAACGTGCTGCTGCTGCACACACTGCTGCAGCAGCACCCGCCCGAGGTGCTGCGCCTGCTGCTGCTGAAGGCGCACTACCGGCAGCCGCTGGACTGGTCCGATGCCGCGCTGCGCCAGGCGCGCGCCACCCTGGACGGCTGGTATGGCGTGCTGCGCGATCTCGCCGGCGCAGCAGACGGCGCCGCCGATACAGCCGATGCGCGCCTGCTGACGGCGCTCGAGGACGACCTCAACACGCCCGAAGCCCTGCGCGTGCTGGCCGATCTTGCCGCCGCGGCGCGCGCGGCCGCCGCGCCGGCGCAGTCCGCCGCGCGTGCCGTGCTGCGCGCCTCCGCCGCGCTGCTGGGGCTGCTGCAGGCCGATCCCGAGGCCTGGTTCAAGCAGGCAGCGCCGGGCAGCCGCGTGGACGCCGCGCAGGTGGAATCGCTGATCGCCCAGCGCAACGCCGCGCGCGCCGCACGCGATTTCGCCCGCGCCGACGCGCTGCGCGCGCAGCTGGCCGCGATCGGCGTGGCCATCGAGGACGGCCCGCAGGGCACGCGCTGGAAGGTGGCCGCGTCATGAGCGTGCCGGGCATGCCGCAAGACGTCGGCGCCGCCGCCGCCGCACAGGCCATCGTCGAGGAGTTCGCCCTGTTCGGCGACTGGTCAGGGCGCTACCAGTACCTCATCGACCTGGGTCGGAAACTGCCCGACCTGCCGGCCGCACAGAAGACCGACGCGCACCGCGTGCACGGCTGCCAGTCGATGGTGTGGCTGGTGGCCGAGGGCGATGCCCGGCGCATCGATCTGCATGCCGTCAGCGACTCGGCCATCGTCTCCGGGCTGATCGCGCTGCTGCTGCGCGTGTACTCCGGCCGCAGCGCGCGCGAGATCCTCGACACCCGGCCCGATTTCATCCGCGACATCGGTCTGGCCAAGGCGCTCTCGCCCACGCGCGCCAACGGCCTGGCGGCGATGCTGTCGCGCATCCGCGAGGAAGCCGCGGCGCGGCTGCAGGAAGCCCGGCCGCACTGAGGACGGCCGGGAGGGACACATCGAGCCGGAGAATCAAAGGATCCGGTTGATCAGATCGTCGCCCAGGCCGAAGCCGGCGCCCATCTCGATGGCGCGGCCGAAGCCGGAGTTGAGGAAGCCACCCAGCGCGCCCATCAGCCCGCCGCCCTGCTGCGGCACGCCGCCGCCCATGGGCGAGCCGCCGAATCCGGCCATGGCCGGATTGGCCGCCGCCTGCTGCGCCTGGTTCTGCCACATGCCGTGGATCGCCTGCAGCAGCGCCGACATCTGCTGCTGTTCGCTCTGGATGGCCAGCGCCACCTCGCGCAGATTGAGCAGCCACTCGCGCGCGTCGGTGCTGCTGCCCTGCGCGGCGGTCTGCAGCTTGCCGGCCAAAACCTGCAATTGCTGGCCCAGTTGCTGGCTTTCGGTCTGCAACTGCTGGTACTGCTGATCGATGGTCTGGATATCCATGGAATCGTCCCGGTGAACTCGGAGGGCGAGCGCCCATGGGACCGGCACGACCGGGCGGAGTTCCGTCGCGGTCGGCGCGCCCTGCCCGCCCCGGTCCGCGCCGCGGTGGCGGGTTCAGTGCGCCAGTACGCGCTGCACCACGGTTTCGACCATGGCCGGCAGTGCGTCGCGGTCGCTGTGCAGGTGCAGTTCGGGGTGTTCGGGGGGCTCGTAGGGGGAATCGA
>JAJYTR010000092.1 GCA_021792975.1 Pseudomonadota bacterium
GTGTCCGCAGGTGCTCCGTGCGCAGGGTGCCCCTGCGCGGCATGCCGCCGGGGGTCATGGGCATGATCGCCGCCCGCACAGCAGGCACCGCTGCGGGATACCGCGTCGTGATGCGTGTCCCCACCGCTGCCGTGCGCGGCAGCGGCATGTCCGGGATCGTCGCGGTGTTCGTGCATGGTCATGGCGATTCCTCGCGGCTGAGGGCGGTCAGGATCGGGCAGCGCTCCGGCGCGCCATGACCCGGACAGGCGTCGATCAGGTTCTTCAATCCGCGCTGTACGCGCTTCAGCTCGCGGATGCGGCGCTCGACCTCCGCCAGCCGTGCCTGCGCGCGTGCCTTGACACCGCGCACTCCGCGCTCGCGGTCGACGGACAGCGCCAGCAGTTCGCGGATTTCCGGCAGGGTGAAGCCAAGCTCCTTGGCGCGGCGGATGAAGCGCAGCCGCGTGACCGCGTCCGGCGTGTAGTCGCGATAGCCCGACAGGCGCCGCTCGGGCTCCGGCAGCAGACCCTCGCGCTCGTAGTAGCGGATGGTGTCGATGGCGATGCCCGCGGCGCGCGCGACGCGACCGATGGTCAGGTGCGGCGCGGCGGCAAGCGGACTGGCAGATGGGGTCATGACGCAAGCCTAGACCATGGAGCTAGGTCCAGAGTCAAGGACGGCCCGGCATCGCTCCGCTCGCCAGCGTCACATCGCCGCATCCCTCGATCGGCCCGCCGCCGATCCTCCGTCTGCCAGCGATCGGCTGTATGCCACCGGCCGGGCCGGAGCCAGAGCCGTCGACGCTGTGCTTCACCCCGCGCAACAGGAGAGCTGCGAGACGTCCCTGCTGAACGTCTGCGCGGCCAGCTTCAGCCCTTCGACCATGGTCAGATATGGGAACAGTTGCCCGGCCAGTTCCTGCACGGTCATGCGGTTGTGGATGGCCAGTGCCGCGGCCTGGATCAGTTCGCCCGCCTCGGCGGCCACGGCCTGCACACCGATCAACCGGCCGGTGCCGGCTTCGGCCACCAGCTTGATGAAACCGCGGGTGTCGAAATTGGCCAGCGCCCGTGGCACGTTGTCGAGGCCAAGAGCGCGGCTGTCGGTCTCGATGTTGCGCAGGTGCGCCTCGGCTTCGCTCAGACCTACCGTGGCCACCTGCGGTTCGGTGAACACCACCGCCGGCATGGCCGACAGGTCGAGCGTGGCGTCGCCGCCCAGCATGTTGATCGCCGCGCGCGTGCCGGCGGCGGCGGCCACGTAGACGAACTGCGGCTGGTCGGTGCAGTCGCCGGCCGCATAGATGTGCGGCGCGCTGCTGCGCAAATGCCCGTCGACCGCGATCGCGCCACGCGCATCGAGCTTGACGCCGGCCGCAGCGAGGTTCAACTCGTCGGTGTTGGGCACGCGCCCGGCGGCCACCAGCAGGCGCTCGGCCTGGATGTCACTTTGGCTGGTGTGCAGCGTAAACACGCCATCAGCGTGCTCGACGCGACTCGCCTGGGTATGCGTGAGCACACTGATGCCCTCGTCGCGGAAGGCCGCCGTCAATGCCTCGCCGATGGCGGGATCTTCGCGGAACAACAGCGTGCTGCGCGCCAGCACGGTGACCCGGCTGCCCAGCCGCGCGTAGGCCTGCGCCAGTTCCACCGCGACCACCGAGGAGCCGATCACCGCCAGGCGCGGGGGGATCGACTCTGCGGCCAGCGCTTCGGTGGAGGTCCAGTATGGCGTGTCCTTCAGGCCCGCGATCGGCGGGATCGCCGGATGCGCGCCGGTGGCAATCAGGCACTGGTCGAAGCCGATGGTCTGCACCGTGCCGGTGGCTGTCGTCACCGCGAGGGTATGGGCATCGACGAAGCGCGCACTGCCGCGCACCGTGGTGATATTGGGCTGGCCGTCCAGGATGTTTTCGTACTTGGCGTGACGCAGCGCGTCCACCCGTGCCTGCTGCTGCGCCAGCAGCCGGTCGCGCCGGATGACGGGCGTGGCCGCCGCGATGCCGTCGTCGAACGGCCCGGTACGGCGCACCTGTGCGACGTGCGCGGCACGGATCATGATCTTGGACGGCACGCAGCCAACGTTGACGCAAGTGCCGCCGATCGTGCCGCGCTCGACCAGCATGACCCGCGCGCCCTCGCCGGCTGCCCGGATCGCCGCCGCCATCGCCGCAGCGCCGCTACCGAGGATGGCGATGCGCAGACCGCGGCCGCCGCCGCGCGCCACCGAATCCGATGGCTCCGCCGGCTGCAGGACGGCGCGCACGGCATCTGCTGCGGCATCCGTTGCGGCGTAGCCAGCTCCAGCCACCGCGGCCGCCAGGGCCGCGAACGACACGCCAGCGTCGGCCTGCACTTCGGCCGTGCCTTGCGGATACGCGACTTGCGCCGAGTGCACGCCGGGCACGTTCTCCAGCGCCTCGCGCACGTGGATGGCGCAGGCGTTGCAGGTCATACCTTCGATGGTCAAGGTTTGCATGGACGGCTCCTCGGAAGGATGGATGAAGGTGCGGATCGAGGCGTTCAGCGCCCGGTCTGGTCCGGCATCACGCAACCTTCGGGACTGCAGCGGCGGTGGGCGGGCGCGACGAGATCCCAGATCGCCGCCATCACCATCCACGCCAGCCCGACATAGAGCACGACGCCGCTGAAGGTGTAGCGCCCGATCAGCACCAGAATCGGGCCGATCATGCCCAGTGCGCTGCGCTGCCATTGCCGATGGCTGAACCAGCCCAGCGCATTGGCCAGCAGGGCGATCAGCGCGAACAGCGGCAGCAGCACGTGCACCAGCAGCGACTCCCA
>JAJYTR010000093.1:0-1355 GCA_021792975.1 Pseudomonadota bacterium
ACGGCAACGGCCTCGACGCGCGCGTCTACACCGATGCGTTGTGGCAGCGCCTGTTCTATCCGCTGAACGTGCTGATGCTGGTGCTGTGCACGCTGCCGCTGGCCTTCGGCACGCTGCGCGCGGGCGGTTTCGGCAAGCGCCTGCTGATTGGTCTGCTGATCGCGGTGGGCTGGTTTTTTCTGCAGCGCGCGCTGGTCAATCTGGCGATCGTGTACAGCGTGCCGGCGTGGCTGGCCAATCTGGGGCCGATTCTGCTGCTGGCCGGGGTGGCAATCTGGGTTTTCCGCCGCCGTCACGCCTGATTCGAACAAGGCTCCGCGGCGGCCTGCGAAACCGTATGACACGTCCCGGCACGTTCAGCGTCGGTGTGGCTACACTCGCGCCAAGCGTACGGTCAGACAGGGGTGCCGTGTTGGCCCCATCGACCGCGGCAGGCTTCGTCAAACTTGACCGGATATGCCCAAGGGGGGCAAACCCATGCAGCATCGACTGAAGTGCGCATTGATCCTGGCGGCACTGCCGCTGTTGGCCAGTGCCGCCATGGCGCCGACCACGGTGCCAACCACGCCTGCACCGGCGGTGGCGGCGAAACTGTCTGCGCAGATCGCGCGCATCGCCGCCACGGTGGGCACCACTGAAGGTCACACCCTGCAAACGCGTGCGCTCGCGGCGCAGCAGCAACCCTACGGCCCCGCGCCGCTGGCCGCGCGTTTCAACAGCAACGGCCAGGTGCAGGTGTATCTGCATTTCAGTGCGCAGCAGGGCGCGCCGGCGCCGGCCACCCTGCAAGCGCTGGGCGCCACGCGCATCCTCACCAGTCCGGAACTGGGCGTGGTGCAGGCGTGGGTGCCGACCGGCGCGCTGTATCGGATCGCCGCGCTGCCGCAGGTCGCGCGCGTCACCATTCCGCGCTATGCCGTGCCGGCGCGCAATCTGGCGCCGATCGGCGCCAAGCCGCGCAGCGGCTCGGTGGATACGCAAGGCGATGCATTGCTGGGTGCCGCGCAGTTCCGCACCGCCACCGGCCTCGACGGCTCCGGCATCTCGGTCGGCATCATCTCGAACGGCGTCGGCACGATCTCGGGCAGCACCTCCAGCGACATCACCCAGGACCAGAGCACCGGCGACCTGCCCACCAGCCCGGCGCCTTACGTCGATACCGCCGTCAACGGCGGCGGCAGCGGCAATGAAGGCGCGGCGATGATGGAAATCGTCTACGACATGGCGCCCGGTGCCGCACTGGGTTTTTGCGGCCCGGCCACCACGGTGGACTTCATCTCGTGCTTGAACAACTTCGCGGCGGGCAATGGCGGCTTCAAGCCGACCATCATCGCCGATGATCTGGGCTTCCCCGG
>JAJYTR010000093.1:1455-2727 GCA_021792975.1 Pseudomonadota bacterium
CTGCCGGCGCCGTATGAGCTGACGACCACCGCGATCAGCGCCGCCGACGCCGCGGCCAACAACTTCAGCATCGAGCCCTATGCTTCGGAAGGCCCGATATTTTTCTCGCAGCCCTCCACCGGCACCAGCACGCGACAAAAGCCCGACTTCACCGCCGTGGATTGCGTTGATGTCACTGGCGTCGGCGGCTTCGGACAGAACAACAACACCACGCCGCCCAGCGCGACCTTCTGCGGCACTTCGGCCACCCCCGAGGCCACCGGCGCGGTGCTGGCACTGCTGAAGAGCGCGTTCCCCAACAGCACTCTGACGCCCTCCGCGATGCTGCAAGCCGGCGCGCAGGCACTGACCAGTTCGGCCAGCAACGGCAGCGGCAATCCCAACGGCGTGTTCGGCTACGGCATGGTCAATGCCTACAACTCGGCGGCGGCGATCGCGCCCAAGCCTGCAGCCACGATCAGCGCTCCCGCAGCCAACACCACCACCATCCAGCCCGGCGGCACGGTCAGCTTCAACGGCAGTTGCTCGGCCAACGGCGCGCCCGGCAGCATGGCGCTGAGCTGGGCGTTCGGTACCGGCGCCAGTCCCAGCACCTCGAGCAGCGGCGGCGTCACCGTGACCTACGCCACCGCCGGCACCTACACCGCCACGCTGACCTGTACCAACAACGCCTTCAACACCAGCACGACGGCCACGCGCACCGTGACCGCGGCGATGCCGCCGCCCCTACCCTCCCCGGGTAGTGGCGGCGGTGGCGGTGGCCTGGGTCTGCTGAGCTTGAGTGCACTGGCTGCGCTGAGCGCCGGAGCAGCCTTGCGGCGGCGGCGTGCCAACCCGGGCATCTGAGTCACCCCGGCGCGCGTGCATGCCGCACGAAAAGACAAAAAGAAGGCGGGGGCGAATCCCCGCTTTCCCGGGTTCGAACCGCACGTATTGCACGGCCTGGAAAGACGGTTGCAGATGCGACCTCGGCGACCCGACGGCCACCGTCGAGTTGCGTTTCGACTGATCGATATGCAAATCCATGCGCTGACCCGCGCGCCGCGATAGGTCCCGCTCAGCCGCCGCTGCGCCACTGCCCCAGCGCGGCCAGACCGTTCTCACGCGCGCGCTGCGCGACGGTCTTTTGCGCCTCGGCGTACTTGCCCTGCATGTCCTTGCCCCACAGCTTCAACGCCGCCTGCTGCATGGCGCGGCCGTAGCTGAAGCTCAGTGGCCACGGATGCGGACCGATCTGGTTCATGGCATTCAGGTGCGCGGTGGACTGCTCAT
>JAJYTR010000094.1 GCA_021792975.1 Pseudomonadota bacterium
TGGCGCGCGGCGACTACCGCCGCTACTTCCCGCACAAGACCGGCCACTGGCTGGGGCTGGACGTACACGATGCCGGCGACTACCGCATCCAAGGCGAGCCGCGCCTGCTGGAGCCCGGCATGGTGCTGACCGTCGAGCCGGGGCTGTACGTCGCGCCGGACGAGGCGCTGGCGCCCGCGCGCTATCGCGGCATCGGCATCCGCATCGAGGACGACGTGCTGGTCACCGCGGACGGCGCCGACGTGCTGACCGCGGCATTGCCCCGGCACGCCGATGCGCTCGAGGACGCGCTGGCGCAGGCGCGCGCGGCGCGCTGAGCGGCACCGGTTCATTACAATCGCGGCCTTCGTTGCCCGCCGAGTCCGCGCATGCCCCGCATCCTGTCGTGTGTCGCCGCCCTGTTTCTGCTGACCGCCGGCTGTGCCGTGGCGGCGCACGCCGTGCGGCCGCCGGTGGCCGACGCCAGCTATGGCGCCCGGGTGATTCATTACGGGCTGTTCGGGCCGGTGCGCGTGTACCAGCCCAGCGGCGTGCCCAAGCGCGCGGTGATCGTGTTCTCGCGCGCCGCCGGCTGGGGCGCCAGCGAGGCGCGCTATGCCACCGGCCTGCAGCAGGCCGGCAGTCTAGTGATCGGCGTGGACCTGCCGCGCTATCTGAAAACACTGGAAGGTCTGAAGGAGCGCTGCAGCTACCCGGCCGGACACGTCGAGGAGATGTCGCACTGGATGCAGAAGACGCTGCAGCTGCCCACCTATCTGCGGCCGTTCATCGTCGGCTTCGACGGTGGCGCCGATTTCACCTACGCGCTGGGCGTGCAGGCGCCCTCGGGCACCTTCGCCGGCATGGTCACGCTGGGCTGGGATGGCCGTTTCGCGCTGCCGCACGGGTTCTGCAACGGCGATGCCGGCAACGCCACCGTGGCCTGGGGCCGGGTATTCGGATTCCGGCCGGTGACGCCGCTGCCGTTGCCCTGGCTGGCTGCCGGCAGCCCCGGCCCGCACGAGATCGGCCCGCCGGTGAACTTCGGCCGCGCCGTACGCGCGCCCGCCGACGGTGCCCGTCTTGCCGCGGCGCTGGATGCGCTGGTGCGCAAGCCGACGCTCAGCGCCGGCGCCTTCGCCGACAAGCTGGAGGACCTGCCGCTCACCGAAATCGCACCCAAGGGCAAACCCGACGGCCGCGTGGTGCTGATGATCAGCGGCGACGGCGGTTGGGCGGGCCTGGACAAGGGCGTGGCCAAGGTGCTCTCCGAACACGGCGTGCGCGTGGTCGGGCTGAGCTCGCTTGAGTTCTTCTGGCACAAGAAGACGCCGCAGCAGGCGGCGCAGGCGGTGGCGCGCATCCTCGCCGCCTACACCGCGCGCTATCCCGACGCGCGCTACACGCTGATGGGCTATTCCTTCGGTGCCGGTGTGGTGCCGGTGGTCTACAACCTGCTGCCGCCCGAACTCAAGCAGCGCGTCGGCGCCGAGGTGCTGATATCGCCCGATCCCGAGGGCTGGTTCGACATCCACATCGGCGACTGGTTCACCACCACCAAACATCAGTACAACGTGCCGCTGGACCCGGAGATCGCGCGCACCCGGATTCCGGTGATCTGTCTGTCCGGGCAGGCCGAGGGCCACAAGACCTATTGCGACAGCCTGGCCGAGCGCCGCATGGCGCGCCTGCTCACGCTGCCCGGCGGCCATCACTACGAAGGCGATTACGACCGGCTCGGGCAGGTGATCCTGCAGGCGCTGCCGCGCTGAGCGGCAGCGGCGGGCGGCGCTGCCGGCTCAGCGCGGACCGAGATAATCGGCCTTGCCGATCTCCACTCCGTTGTGGCGCAGGATCGCGTACGCGGTGGTGATGTGGAAGAACAGATTGGGCAGCGCGTGCTCGAACAGATAGGTCGCGCCGCGCATCTGCACGGTCTGTTTGCGCAGCGTCAGCGTCACCTCGCGGTCTTCGCTGCCGGCGAAGGCGGCGGCCGGGACGCTGCCGACGAACGCCAAGGTCTTGGCGATGCGCGCCTTGAGTTCGGGCAGCGTGGTCTCGGTGTCCTCGTGCTTGGGAATCTCGACGCCGGCCAGGCGTGCGGCGGCGCCCTTGGCGGTGTCGCAGGCGATCTGCACCTGGCGGGTCAGCGCGGACATGTCCGGCGCCAGCCGCGCGCCGAGCAGCACCGCGACATCGAAGCCCTTGGCCGCGGCGTGCGCGCCGGCCTTGTCGAGAATCGCGTCCAGTGCCGTCAGACTGCGCTGGAATACCTTGACCGAAGCGTCATACATCAGAGGATTCATTGGGATGCTCTGTGGTGGGGATCGCCGCGCCGTCACGCCGGTAGGTGCGAGGAACCGCCACAACGGGCGGGGCCGGCGCTGCATCGGATGGCGCGCCCGGAGGGATTCGAACCCCCGACCAATGGCTTCGGAAGCCACTACTCTATCCGACTGAGCTACGGGCGCGTGGCCGCATATTCTTGCACGGATCAGCGCCGCGACGGCGCGCGGGCCGTCCGGTTGAGAGCCCGGCGCGCTTGGCTATACTTCGTCGCATGACCGCCTGCGGGCGGACGTTCCCGCATCCTGTCGAGGTGTTTTCGTGAGCGGACCGATCAGCCCTTCCGACCAGCGCTTCCTGCGTCAGTTCTCGACCGTGATCGTGATCCTCGTACTAGTTGCCTTCGGGCTGATCGCCATCGCGGC
>JAJYTR010000003.1:0-24682 GCA_021792975.1 Pseudomonadota bacterium
CTCGGGGCTCGGGACTCGGGACTCGGGACTCGGGACTCGGGACTCGGGACTCGGGACTCGGGACTCGGGACTCGGGACGAGCGTGTTGCGATTTTGGGGCGACACATCGTGGCCGGTGCGCTCCGTTTCATGAGGTCATCGCGGCCGGCGCACGCTTTTCCGACGTCATCCCGGACGGCCCGCAGGGCCGAGCCGGGATCCAGACGGGCGCCTCGCGAGTACGACTGGATCCCCGGTTCGCGCTGCGCGCGCCCGGGGATGACAGCAAAAAAGCAATGTCGTGCCGGCCGGCGCGTTCTTTCTCTGATGTCATCCCGGACGGCGCCCCCTGCTTTACTGACGTCATCCCGGACGGCCCGCAGGGCCGAGCCGGGATCTAGACGGGCACCTCGCAAGACGACTGGATCCCCGCTTTCGCGGGGATGACAGCAAAAACGGTGTGCTCTTTAATTGACGTCATCGCGGCCGGTGCACGTTTTTCCGACGTCATCCCGGACGGCCCGCAAGGCCGAGCCGGGATCCAGACGGGCACCTCGCAAGACGACTGGATCCCCGCTTCCGCGGGGATGACAGCATAAAGACGGTGTGCTCTTTTTGACGTCATCGCGGCCGGTGCACGCTTTTCCGACGTCATCCCGGACGGCCCGCAGGGCCGATCCGGGATCCAGATGAGCGCTCCGCAAGAGCGACTGCATCCCGGTTTACGACGGGATGAGGGCGGAGGTGGATTCCGCGAGGATGACGCAAGCACGGGTCCGCGCGACGGCGATCGGCGCGCGTCCCGCGGCACTGTGCACAGCTGCGTGTGGCGTTTGCCAACGCCGGCGCGGCGTAAGATGGCGCGTTTTCTCCGGAGCCGCGCCATGAGCTACCCCGCCACGCGCCTGCGGCGCATGCGCCGCGATGCCTTTTCGCGCGCGCTGATGCGCGAGACGGTGCTCACCGCCGCCGATCTGGTCATGGTGGCCTTTGTCTGCGAGGGTACGGACCGCAGCGAGCCGGTACCTTCGATGCCGGGCGTCGAGCGCCTCTCGATCGACCGCCTGCAGCGCCTGGCCGGCGACTGTGTGGCCGCGGGCATTCCCGCGCTGGCGCTGTTCCCGGCGCCCGGCGGGCAGGTCAAGAGCGCGGACGGGCGCGAAGCCTGGAATCCGGATGCGCTGATGCAGCGCGCGATCCGCGCGCTCAAGCAGAGCCATCCCTCACTCGGCCTGATCGGCGATATCGCACTGGATCCCTACACGACCCATGGCCAGGACGGCATCGTCGATGCGGACGGCTACGTGATGAACGAGCCCACCATCGAGGCGCTGGTCCGCCAGGCGCTGGCGCAGGCCGCGGCCGGCGTGGACTTCATCGCGCCCTCGGACATGATGGACGGCCGCATCGGCGCCATCCGCACCGCGCTGGAGCAGGCCGGGCACATCCACACACGCATCCTGGCCTATTCGGCCAAGTACGCCTCCGGCTTCTACGGTCCGTTCCGCGAGGCCGTGGGTTCGTCGGGCAGCCTCGGCAAGGGCGGCAAGCACACCTACCAGATGGACATCGCCAACAGCGACGAGGCGCTGCGCGAGGTCGAACTGGACATCCGCGAAGGCGCCGACGCGGTGATGGTCAAGCCGGGCCTGCCCTGCCTGGACGTGCTGTACCGGGTCAAGCGGCGCTTCGGCATGCCGACGTTCGTGTACCAGGTGAGCGGCGAGTACGCGATGCTCAAGGCCGCCGCGCAGCACGGCTGGCTGGACGAAAAAACCGTGGTACTGGAGACCCTCACCGCGCTCAAGCGCGCCGGTGCCGACGCCATCCTCAGCTACTACGCACTGGCCGCCGCGCGCTGGCTGCGCGACTGAGCGCGCTAGGGCGCGGTCTCGAGTGCGAAAGCCGCACCGCGACTGCGGCGCGCGGCGGCCAGTGCGGCATCCAGCCCGGCACCGGCGTGCCAGTCCAGCCATTCGGCCAGCACCAGCAGCGTCCACAGCGCGCGGCCATGGTCGGCCTGTCGCGCGCAGTGTTCCTGCAGCAGCGACTGCAGCGCCCGTGCATCGAGGCCCAATTCGCCCAACCCCGGATGGCCCAGCCTTTGCCGTGCCCATTCGCGCAGCGGATCGCGCAACCAGGCCGCCAGCGGCACCGACAGTCCGCGCTTGCGCCGGTACACCACGTCATGCGGCAGGTAGCGCCGCGCGTAGCGCTTGAGGAACACCTTGGTCGTGAGCCCGCGCACGCGCTGCGCTTCGGGCAGGCGTGCGGCGAAGTCGATCACCCCGGCATCGAGGAACGGTGCACGTAGCTCGACGGCGAAACGCATGCCGCCGCGGTCGGACTTGGCCAGCAGCGCTTCGGCCAGCCCCTGCGTGAAGTCGTAGCGTTGCAGGCGGTCCAGCAGCGCCGGCGTGTCCCCGTCCGCGCCCGCATCCTCGGCGCCGGACGCATCCATCGGCAGTCCCAGCCGCGCCAGCAGCGCCGGCGGCAGCGGCGCCAGCCAGTGCCGGTGCCGCTGCAGCGGCGGCAGTCCGGCGCCCTGCACGAACCGCTTGAGCAGGAACGAGACGGTCACCTTGCGGTCGCTCACCGGCAGCCGCGCCAGCAGCGCCTCGGCCAGCGCGCGCAGGGCATCCGGCAGCCGCGCGTAGCGTGCCGCCGCCAGTGCACCGAGATAGGTGGGATAGCCGCCGAACAGCTCGTCGGCCCCTTCGCCGGCCAGCAGCATCGGTACATCCTGGCGCGCACGCTGGCACAGGCGCGCCAGCGGGATCCACGCCGGATCGGCCAGCAGCTCGCCGCTGTGCCGGATCAGGTCGCGCAGCAGCGGCGGGAACTCCAGCGCGCCGATGCCCACCGCCACATAGCGGCAGCCCAGCCGCTGCGCCACCTGTTCGGCCTGCGCGCCTTCGTCGTAGGAGCTTTCGGCAAAACGTACGCAGTAGGCGTTGAGCGTGCGCTGCGGGTGCAGCCGCCGTGCCAGCGCGGCGATTAGCGAAGAGTCCAGCCCGCCGCTGAGCATCACGCCGAAAGGCACGTCCACCGCGCTCTGCCGCGCCACCGCCTGGCGCATCACGGTATCGAACGCCTGCATGTCGGGCGCCGCCGCACCTTGGCCCCAGGGCACGCTCCAGTAGCGCCGTGTCTGCGCGCGGCCGTTCTCGATGACCAGCCGTTCGCTGGGTTCCAGCTTGCGGTAATCCGCGTAGGGCGTGTACGGCGCAGGGCAGGAGCCGCGTCCGAGATAGGCGACGAGAGCGGCGCGATCCAGCGCCGGCGCCGCGAACGCGCCGGCGCGCAGCGCCGCCAGCTCGGAGGCGAAACGCACGCAGCCGTCCTCGAGGCTGTAGTAGAGATGGCGTTCGCCGGCGCGATCGCGGGCCAGGATCAGACGCCGCGCGCGCGCGTCCCACAGCGCCAGCGCGAACACGCCCTCGACGCGCTGCACGAAGTCCGCGCCGAAGGCCTGGTACAGCGCGGGCAGCACCGCCACGTCGCTGCCGCCGGCCACCGCGACGCCGCGCCGCTGCAGTTCGGCGCGCAGCGCGAGATGGTTGTCGATCTCGCCGTTGCATACCGCCAGCACGCCCGGCGCCGCGGTGTACAGCGGCGGCCGCGTGGAGTCGAGGCCGCGGATGGCCAGACGTCCAGCACCGAACACCACGCCGTTCTGCTGGTGCAGCAGGCCACCGTCGGGGCCGCGGTGCGCCATCTGCGCCAGCATGATGCGCGCGTGCTCCAGGGCGCGCCCGGCGCCGATGCGCGCGTCCCAGCCGACGATGCCGCAGATGCCGCACATGCGTGCCTCCTCAGCGCGCCGCCGCGGGCACTGCCCACAGCAGTTCGGTGCCGTGCTGGCGGCCCAGCGGCTGTACCTCGCCCGCACAGGCCGCCAGTGCCTGCCGCACCGGTGTGGCGATGGCCGCGTCGGCCACCACCAGCAGTGCGCCGCGCGTGCGCAGCGTGCCGCACAGTCGCGCGCGGTCGGCGGACATGCCCCACGCCACCGCGTACACCGGCCGGCGCAGGTAGAGGTCGAGGCCCCAGGGCGTGCGCTGTTCGCGCTGGTACGCCGTCTGCGCATCTTCCACGAACATCAGTGCGGCATAGGGCCGCGCTGCGGTCACGCTCTGCAGCCTCGCTGCCAGCGCGCGCTCGTCGTTGGCGCTGTGCGCGTACAGCGCCACGCCGCCCTTGACCAGCAGCAGCAGCAGCACCCACAGCGCCAGCGCCGCTTGCTGGCGCCGGCGCGCGAGGTCGATGCGCGCCGCCAGCTCGATCGCCGCCAGCAGCGCCAGCGGCACCAGCAGCGGCAGCACGTACAGCGGCAGCCGCGAGCGCGCCAGGAAGAACACCAGCAGCGGCAGCAGCAGCCAGAGCCAGAGCAGCAGGCGGGGATCGGCCTGCGTCCACCACGCGCGCCAGGCACCGGCCGCGGACAGGGCACGCGCGGCGCGCACCAGCGCCGGCCACCAGGGCAGCGTGCCCAGCAGCAGGAACGGCAGGTACACCACGAAGCCGCCGTACCATTGCGGATTGCGCTGCTGGGTGGCGGTGAAGATGCGCTCGTACACCTCGCGGTAAAGGAAATCGTGCACGGCGCCGGGCTCGCGCAGCATCACCGCCAGGTACCAGCCGCCGCCGGCCAGCAGGAACAGCGCCAGACCGGGCAGCGTGGCCCAGCGCGCCAGACCGCGCCAGCCGTGACGACGCACGCTGAAGGGTATGGCGGCCAGCAGCGGCAGCAGTCCCGGCGGGCCCTTGGTCAGGAAGGCCAGGCCGAAACCCAGCCCCATCACCATGGCCCAGCGTGTCCGCCTACGCGCACCGGCTGCGAACTCGGCGCGCACGTAACCCAGCATGGCCAGTGTCTCGAACAGCGTCAGCGGCACGTCGGTGCTGACGATGTTGGCGGTGAGGAAGGGTCCCAGCGCAAGGCCGTACACCAGCGCCGCCATCCAGGCACGAGGGCCCAGCCACTCGCGCGCGATCAGGCCCACCAGCAGCGAGGTCAGCAGGTAGGCCAGCGCGCAGGGCAGGCGTACCGCCCAGGTGTTGTGGCCGAATGCCGCCACCGATGCCGCGATGGCCCAGTAGGTGACCGGCGGTTTGGACAGGTTGGGCTGGTCCGGGCTGTAGCGCGGTACCAGCCAATGGCCGCTGTCCAGCATCTGTACGGCGCCGCCGGTGAAGCGGCCCTCATCCGGACTCCACAGTCCGCGCGTGCCCTGGAACGCCAGGCCCAGCACCAGCAGCAGGGCGCTGAGCAGCAGCCAGGCGCGGCGGCTGGACGCCGCGGCGGCGCGGGGAGGGGCATCCATCGGGTCAGTGCGCATCGCGCAAGCTTGCCGCAAGCCCCGGCGCTTGCATACGGTTCGACGCTTCCGCCGCACCCTGCACCGGAGCGGCCGCGGGTAAAGTGACCCCGCAGTCCCCATGCCTTCCGGCCATGCACGCCGACTCTCCGCTGCTGCCCCTGCTGATCTTCCTGCTGGCCATCGTGGTCGCGGTGCCGCTGGCCGGACGCCTGCGCCTGGGGGCGGTGATGGGCTATCTGGGTGCCGGCATGCTGATCGGCCCGCATGGTCTCGGCTGGGTGCATGGCGGCGCGTTGCTGCAGACCCTGTCCGAACTGGGGATCGTGCTGCTGCTGTTCCTGATCGGCCTGGAACTCTCGCCGCAGCGCCTGTGGGTGATGCGGCGCCAGGTATTCGGCTACGGCGCGCTGCAGGTAGTGCTGTCGGCAGTGCTGCTGGGCGTGGCTTCGCACGCTGCGCTGGGCCTGGGTGCGCATGCGGCGGTGGTGGTGGGGGTGGGGCTGGCGCTGTCCTCCACCGCGTTCGGGCTGCAGATCCTGGCCGAGCGCAAGGCGCTGCCCAGCGCGTGGGGACGCCTGGCGTTCTCGCTGCTGTTGTTCCAGGACCTCGCGGCCATCCCGCTGATCGCCGCCGTGCCGCTGCTGGCGCAAGGCAGCCAGGCCGGCGCCGCGCTGTGGCCGCACCTGCTGCAGGTGGTCGGCGTGGTGCTGGCCGTAGTGTTGGGCGGGCGTCTGCTGCTGCGGCCGCTGTTCCGCATCGCCGCGCGCGTGCAGCAGGTGGAGGTGTCCACGGCCATGGCGCTGCTGGTGGCGCTGGGCACCGCCTGGGTGGTAGGGCAGGCCGGCGCCTCGATGGCGCTGGGCGCCTTCCTGGCCGGGCTGCTGCTGGCCGATTCCGAATACCGCCACGAGCTGGAATCCAACATCGAGCCGTTCAAGGGGCTGCTGCTGGGGCTGTTCTTCATCAGCGTGGGCATGGCCGCCAACCTGCCGCTGCTGCTGCGCGAGCCGCTGCTGATCGCGGCGCTGGTGCTGGTGCTGCTGCTGCTGAAGGCGCCGGTGCTGTATCTGCTGGGGCGGGCCGCGCTGCGGACGCACGCCGACGCCGTGCGGTTGACCGTGCTGCTGGCCGGCGGCGGCGAGTTCGCGTTCGTGGTGTTCCAGCTGGCGCAGGCGCACGGCCTGCTGCAGACCCCGCTGCAGCAGCGGCTGGTGCTGGCGATCACGCTGAGCATGGCGCTGACGCCGCTGCTGAGCGCGGCCGCACACGCGCTGCTGGCGCGGCACGCGCAGCCGGCGCAGCCGCCCTACGAGGACATTCCGGGCGGCCGTCCGCCGCGGGTGATCATCGCCGGCTATGGGCGCGTCGGGCAGATCGTGGCGCGCGTGCTGCATGCGCACGGTATCGCCTACACCGCGCTGGAGCATTCGATCGAGCAGGTCGAGACCACGCGCCGCTACAGCGGCATGCGCATCTTCTTCGGCGATCCGGGCCGCCCCGAGCTGCTGCGCGCCGCGCAGGCCGCCGAGGCCGAAGTGTTTGTGCTGGCCACCGACGATCCCGAGGCCAATCTGCGCACCGCGCGGCTGGTGCGCCGGCTGTATCCCGGCATCAAGGTGATCGCCCGCGCGCGCAACCGCCAGCATGCGTTCCGGCTGATGGACCTGCAGCCGCACCGCGTGGTGCGCGAGACGTTCCATTCCAGCCTGGTAATGGCGCGCCAGGTGCTGGAGACGCTGGGCCTCGATGCCGACACCGCGGCGTCGCATGTCGAGCGCTTCCGCCGCCACGACGAGACGCTGTTGCGGGCCCAGCACGAGGTGTACGACGACGAGGCGAAGCTGATGCAGTCCACGCGCGAGGCGCTGGCGGATCTGGAGCGGCTGTTCGAGGCCGATGCGGCCGGATCCGACCCGGCGCCGCGCGCGGATGCGCCGCTCAGTCGTCCGCCGCCGGACGCAACAGGGTCTGCCTGACGCCCGGCGCCGCGCGCGCCTCCAGCTCCAGTGCCAGATCGCTGTAACCCAGCTTCTGCGCCACCTGCGCCGGGGTTCGCCCCCATGCATCGCGCGCCTGCAGCGGGGCTCCGCGCTGGATCAGCAGGCGTGCCGGACCCAGCAGCGCATGCAGCGCGCAGCAGTGCAGCGCGGTGACGCCGCGCTGGTCGGCGTGCGCCGCCTCGGCGCCGTGGTCCAGCAGCAGCGGCAGCAGCGCACCGATGTGGGTGGCGTCACCGTCCTGGCCGGGCGGAGCGTGCGCACCCAGCAGCAGCAGCAGCGCACTGGTTCCGCGGTCGTCGGTCTGGTTGACGTGAGCGCCATGGCGCAGCAGCAGCTCGAAGCCGCGGCGCGCAGCCAGGCTGTCGCGCTGGTCGAAGGCGAAGCGCGCCAGCGCCAGCAGGGCGGTCTGGCCGTGGGTGCTGGCGGCGTTGGCGTCGGCACCGGCGGCCAGCAGCTGTTCCAGTTGTGCCGCGTTGCCGCGTGCCGCGGCCAGCATCAGCACCTGTGCACCGCCCGCCAGCGTCTGCCCCAGCGGGGCGCCGCGCTGCAGCAGCAGATCGACCAGCGCGGTGCGGCGGCCGTTGACCGCGGCGGCCAATGCGCTGACGCCGCTGGCGCTGAGCGCGTCGATCCGCGCGCCGGCGTCCAGCAGCAGTTGCGCCACCGCGGCGTGACCCCGTCCGCAGGCGTGCAGCAGCGCGCGGTAGCCTTCGGCATCGGGTTGGTCGACGGCGAACCCCAGCGCCAGCAGCCGGCGCACCGCGGCGGCATCGCCCGCGGCGGCGGCGGCGGCGATGTCTTCCGGGCGCAGCGGCCGGCCCGGCAGCGGCCAGCCGCCATCCCAGCGCAGCCAATCGATCAGCGCGGCGTCGCCGCGTGCCAGCGCCAGGCCCAGCGGCGTCTCGCCGCTGTCGTTGGCGGCCAGCGGATCGGCGCCGGCGCGCACCAGTGCGCGCACCAGAGGCAGAGCGTCTGTCGCCGGCAGCGCCAGCGCATGGTGCAGCGGCGTACGGGCGCGTGCGTCGCGCGCATTGGGGTCGGCACCGCGCGTCAGCAGCGCTTCGGCGGCGGCCTGCCAGCCGGCGGCGGCGGCCAGGCCCAGCGGCACGCGGCCGTCGGGACTGGCGCCGAAGGCATCGGCGCCTCGCTCCAGCCATGCCGCGGTCAGCGCGGCGCCCTCCGGCGCCGGCACGAGGTGCACCAGCGCGCGCGCCAGCAGTCCGCCGCCGGCCGGGCTGGCGCCGGCGCCAGAGAGATCCTCCAGCGCTTCCAGGGTGTCCGGCAGACGCGCCACCAGCGCGTCGAACAGGCGCATGCCGTCCTCCAGTCGCAGTTCGCCGTCGACGCCGTGCTCGGCCAGCCAGCGCCGTGCCAGATCGTGCCCGGCGGCGCCCAGTTGCAGATAGAGTCCGGCGCGCGTGCCCTGCGGCCACTGCAGGAAGGCCGATTCGAAGCTGGAGGCCACACCCCAGTGTTCGCCGCGCAGCGCCTCCAGCAGATCGGCCGGCGCGTCGGCGCCGGCGGCCGGTTGTGCCAGGCCGCGCAGGTTGGCCGGCAGAGGCCGGTCGGGAGCCAGCGCCGCCACCAGATCCCAGCGCCCGGCCGCGCTGGCGTGATCCAGCGCGCTGCGTCCATCGGCGCCGCGCCGCAGCGGGTCGGCGCCCAGCGCGAGCAGGGCGCGCACCACGGCGGCATCGCTGCGCGGCGACTGGCAGGCCAGCATGAGCGCGTCGCGGCCATGCGCATCCTGGGCCAGCGCGTCGGCGCCGGCCTCGCCCAGAGCTTCGATCAGCGCGGCGCTGCCGGCGCGCGCGGCTTCCATTAGCGCAGTGGTGCCGTGGCGGTCGGCGGCGCGCACATCGGCACCGGCGGCCAGCAGCAGGTGCGCCAGCGCGGCGTGTCCTTCCAGCGCGGCGGCCATCAGGGCGCTGCGGCCCAGGCGGTCGCAGGCGTTGACTTTGGCGCGGTGCTTCAGCAGCAGGCGCGCGCCGGCGATGTCGTCCTCGCCGATACTGCAGGCGGCCACCAGCGGCGGCTCGCCGTCGGCCGGCTGCGCGCTGGCGCCGTGCTCCAGCAGGAACACCGCCAGCGTCCAGTTGCCGGCGCGGCAGGCCAGCGCCAGTGCGCTCATACCCTGCGCATCCGGCGCGTCGACCGGCACGCCGGCATCCAGCAGCATGGCGGCGATGTTGGGGTTGCCGCTGAGCGCCGCGCCATGCAGCGCGGTGCGGCCTTCGCTGTCGCGCAGGCGCGGATCGGCGCCGTTGGCCAGCAGCGCCAGCACGGCCTCGTCGCGGCCGTGCCAACTGTCGCGGGTGGCGGCGTGCAGCGCGGTCATGCCGCCGCGCAGACGGTTGACCTCGGCACCGTGGGCGATCAGCGCGCGCAGCAGCCGCGTGTCGGGCAGCACGGCCGCCAGGGCCAGGGCGCTGCGCTGATCGGTCGTGCCGGGCGGAGCCGCGGCGTCGGCGGGAACGCCGGCCGCCAGTAGCGCCAGGGCGGTTTCGATTTCGCCGTGCCGCGCCGCTTCCAGCAGCGTCGCCGCGTCGGCCGGTGGCGGCGGCGCGGCGGTGGCGATCGCCGCGACCGGCGGCGCACCGGCATCGGCCGCGGCGTCCGCGCCGGGCTCGGCCGCAGCGGTGGTATCGCGCGCGGCGTCCGCCGCCGTCTCTGCTGCGGCCGATGTCCGCGCCCGCGACGCCAGCAGCAGCGTGGCCGCCGGCAGCACCAGCAGCGCATAAGCCGACAACAATGCCGCACGCAACGCCACCGGCGCGTCGGCGACCGGCGGCAATCCGCCCAGCGCCAGCACGCCGGCGCACAGGGCCAGCAACGCCAGCAGCGCCGGCAGGGCCTGGCGCGGCGCGCTGGCGCCGCGGCGACGGAAACGCGCGGCGATGACCTCGCCCAGGCCCATATCCTGCGGCGTGCCGCGTGCGTCGGCGAACACCTCGGCCAGCCGCGTCCAGAACGGCCACAGCGCCAGCATCCACAGCAGCAGACTGCCGGCCAGCAGGATCCAGGCCGCGGCCGTGGGCGCGCGTCGCAACTGCAGCAGCGGCCACAGCGTCAGCACGAACAGGAGCGCGCACGCCATCGCGAAACGGACCAGGTGCGCCGGCAGCTGCCGCAGCGTCGATGCGCGCCAGGGCGCGGGCGCATGGTCCAGTACCTGCACCGCCGCGGCCATGGCCAGTGCGTTGGCCAGCAGCAGCGCCGGGGTCTGCAGTATCGGCAGCGGCACCAGCGCCAGCAGCGCGCAGGCCAGTGCCGGCAGAAATCCGGTCGTGGCCGGCAACAGCGGGGCGCGCGCGGGCGTGGGCGTCATCCGGAAGGGCCGGTGGTTGTGCGGTTGCGGCAGTATAGGCAGCGACCGCTCGCGGGGGCGGTTGCGCGTGCTGCGCTGGGCCTTGCAATACTGCGGCGTACGGTGCAGCCTCGCGCGGCCGCGGATGCCGCAATGGCTGCCGTCCGGCCGCCGTGTGCGGGGATCCATGGTTCAGCCGAGCCACGATCGATCAACCAGGAGTTGCTACGTCATGCCCCAGAACAATCCCATCCCGCGCCGCGCGCGCGCCGCGCGGGCCAGCACTACGCTGGCCCTGGCGGTGGTCGCCGCACTGGGCGCGTCGCGCGCCGCCCATGCCAGCGCCTTCCAGCTGAAGGAAAACAGCGCCCAGGCCATGGGCCGTGCCTATGCCGGCGGCGGTGCCGCCCCCGGCGATGTCTCGGTGGTGGTCAACAACCCGGCCGCCATGGCCTGGTTCAAGCACAGCTACCTGCAGGCGGATGCCACCGCGATCGACTTCAGTTCCCGTTTCCACGGCGGCGCCACCGATGCGCTGGGCCGGCCCATTTCCGGCGGCACTGGCGGCAACGCCGGCGGCACCATCCCGGTGCCGGCATTTTTCTATCTGCGCCCCATCAACGACCAGTGGGCGGTGGGCGCCGCGCTGTCGGTGCCATTCGGATTCAAGACTTCCTACGACGCCAACTGGGTGGGCCGCTACAGCGCGATCTACTCCGATTTCAAGTCCATCGACGCCACCTTCTCGGTGTCGTATCGGGTGAGCGACAGCTTTTCGCTGGGTGCCAGCGCGATCCTGCAGCGCACTTCGGCGGACCTCACCTCGGCGGTGAACTTCGGTGCGATTCTCGCGGGCGCGCCGTTCAACCTTGCGCCCACCTTCCTGCCGCAGTCGGCGGACGGCTACGCCGAGATCACCGGGCACAACTACAAATGGGGCTGGCAGGTCGGTGCCACCTGGAAGCCCACCGCGCGGGACACCTTCGGCCTGCTGTACCACGCCAAGATCGCGCAGACGCTCAAAGGCACCGCCTACTTCACCGTGCCGGCCACGGTGCAGACGGTATTCAACGCCGCGCAACTGCCGATCTTCCGCAACACCCCGGGCAGCGCTGCGTTCGCCACGCCGGCCTACGTCAACTTCAGCTACTGGCATCAGTTCGACGATCGCTTCAGCGCCGGCGTCGAGGCCGACTGGACGCAATGGTCGTCGTTCAAGAACCTCACCGTGGTCTACGGCAATCCGGCGCAGCCGCCCAGCTCCGAGGCGTTCAACTGGCGCGACACGCATTTCTTCTCGGTGGGCGGGGACTACCGGCTCAGCCGCAGCCTCACGCTGCGCGCCGGCGTGGGCGTGGACTCCACACCGACCTACCTGGCCACCCGCGACCCGCGCGTGCCCGACGCCTCCCGGCGCTGGCTCACACTGGGCCTGGGCTACCGACCCACCGACGACTTCACGCTCAACGTCGGCTATGCCCACCTGTTCGTGAGCAATGCGCACATCAACAGCCAGAGCCCGACGATGGATCGGATCACCGGATACTACAAAAACAGCGCCAACCTGCTGGCGGCATCGGCGACCTACCGCTTCTGAGAAAACGCCGTTGCGCCCGCACCCGGCCCCGCGTCGCAGGACGCGGGGCCTTCTTTTGCCGGGTACGCGGGCGCGCGGGCCGGGATCGCCCGTCCGCGGCCTGCAGCCACGTTCAGGCGTCCACTGGCGCCAGCTCGCCGTAAACCGCCAGGGTGGCCTGCTGCATGTCGGCCAGCCGATAGCGGTGCAGCGGTGCGATCGGCGGTGCCAGCCGCAGCAGTTCGGCCGCACGCTCGACCAGCCGTGCCTCGTCCAGCGGCGGCACGCGTCCCGCCGGATACAGCTCGGACAGCAGCTCGCCGACACCGCCGTGGGCGTAGCCCAGCACCGGACGGCACAGCGCCAGCGCCTCCAGCACGGTGCGTCCGAACGCCTCCGGCCGGGTCGACAGCTGCAGTACTAGGTCGGAGACGGCAAACACCTCCCGCACGTCGCTGCGCGGCGGGGTGATGGCCACGCGGTCGGCGACCCCCAGCGCCTGCGCCCGCTGCCACAACTCCCGCACGTAGCCGGTACGCGCCGGCTCGTCGGCGCCCAGCAGCAGCAGGCGCGTGTCGATGCCGCGGGCGCGCAGCGCCGCCTGCAGCCGCAGCGCGTGCACGTGGCCTTTCAGGCGCGTGCCGCGGCCGGGCAGCGTCAGCAGCGGCGCGCCGGAGAGCTGCGGGAATTCAGCGAAGAACGCCGCGCGCCACAGGCTGTCGGGCCGGTAGCCGTAAGGGAACTCGTGCGGATCCACGCCGCGCGGGATCACGCGCAGACGTGACAGCGGCAGGTCGGGGTAATGCTGCTGCACGTGGTCGCGCACGGTCTGCGAGACCACAATGACGCGCTCGCCGCGGGTCAGCACCGCGCTGTAGGCGCTGGGCGAGTGGAGCCCGTGCACGGTGGTGATGAAGTGCGGTCGCGGACGCAGTCCGCGCATCGCCAGCACGGCCAGCCATGCCGGCAGGCGCGAGCGTGCGTGCACGATGTCGGGTTGCAGAGCGGCCAGCGCGCGCCGCAGCGGCAGCAGTTGCGCCAGGACGGTCGGCGATTTGCGCCCGATCGGCAGGGCGAGATGTTCGGCGTCTTCAGCCAGCAGGCGCCCGCTCAGGCGTCCGCCGGAGGAAATAACCACCGCGCGATGCCCCGCGTGCACCAGCGCACGCGCGATTTCCAGCGTGCTGCGCTCGGCGCCGCCGCCGTCGAGCGCCGGGACCAGCTGTACCACGGTGAGCTTGCGGCGGGCGGACTCGGGCTGGATCACGGACGCTCCGGAAACGCGCGTTCGGGGCTGGCGGGCGCCGGCGGCGCTCAGCCTTTCAGTACGTAGCGGGCGCCGCAATACGGACAGACCGATTCGCCGCCCTCGTCCTCGATGGCCAGGTACACGCGCGGATGCGAGTTCCACAGGGCCATGTCCGGCATGGGACAGGACAGCGGCAGGTCGGTGCGGGCGACCTCGTAGCGGTATTCGGTGTTGGCCTGTTTCAGTGCGGCCTCGGCTCGGGCTGGATTCATGGACGCCTCCGTGCGCGCAAGTGTAACGGTTGCGCGACGCCACCACGCCGGCCGTGAATCCTGCCGGCGTCTGTGCCATCCTGAGCACTCCGTGCTGGTTGAGGGGGTGCCGCCATGGACTTCGTACGACCGGCCCGGCGTCTGCGCACGCTGCTGCTCGCCCCGCGCAGTGCCTGGCCCGAGATCGCCGCCGAATCGGACAGCATCGGCGGCCTGTACCGCAACTGGATTCTCTGGCTGGCAGCGATCACGCCACTGGCCAGCCTGATCGGCCTGCTGGTATTCGGCCTCGCCCTGCCGTTCGTCGGCACGCTGCGGTTGGGCGCGGGCACGCTGCTGGCGCGCATGCTGGCGCAGTACGCGCTGACGCTGCTGATCGTGTACCTGCTGATGCTGATCGCCGCGGCGCTGGCGCCGGGTTTCGGCGGACGCGGCGATCGTGTGGCGGCACTGAAGGTCATCGCCTATGCCTGGGCGCCGGTGTGGGTGGTCGGCGTGCTGAATCTGATCCCGGCGCTGGGTCCGCTGACGATGCTGCTGACACTGGTCGCATTGGGCTACGGCGTCTGGCTGCTGCATCTGGGCGCGCAGGCCGTACAGGGCGTACCGCAGGAGCGGGCAGCCGGCTATGCGGCGGTGCTGGTGGTGATCGGTATCGTGCTGGGGCTGGTTGCGGGCGGTCTTGCCGCGGCGCTCGGCGGTGCCGGCATGATGGCGGCGCACGGCGTCGCCGCGCCCTGAATCGCCGCCGCGGCGAGGCCGGCCACGCGCACGCCTCGCCGGCGGCGGCCGGATCGGCCCTGCCACGCAGACGCGTCGCGACGGGTGCGAGGCGCCGCGCCCCGGCCCCGGCGCGGCATCAGGGCAGTTCGATCAGCAGCAGTTCCGCCGCAGCGTCCACCTCCACCTGCAGATGCGGTTCCGTACACGGGGCCAGGCCGTCACCGGCCGTCTGCTCGAGCCCATTGACGCGCGCGCTGCCGCGCGTCACCTGCAGCCATGCCTGCGGCGCGCGGATCGCGACGGTTTGCTGCGCCGGTGCGTGCGGGCGCCAGTCGTACATCCGCGCCGTGGGCCGCGGCGGGGCGTTGGATCAGCATGGACCGCGTGCTGCGGGCGCGGCGCGCAAGGCCACGCCCGCTGCGAGGCCGCTCAGTGCTTCACAGTCGCGGCGGCGGACTTGGGGCCATCGGCCTCGACGGTGATGCTGATGTGCACCGCGTCGGAGACCATGGGCACGTAGGCGCCCACGCCGAAGGCGCTGCGCCGGATTTCGGCGGTGGCGTTGAAGCCGATCGCCGGCCGTTGCAGCAGCGGCTGCTCGCCGATCTTGTTGAGGCGCGCGTGCAGCGTCACCGGCATGGTCACGCCGTGCGCGGTCAGCTCGCCCTCGACGGTCAGATCGTCGGGCTTGGCGCCGGGGATCACCCTGGTGCTCTTGAAGGTGATATCCGGATACTTGGCCGCGTCGAAGAAGTCGGCTTCCTTCAGACGCGTGTCCAGCGCCGGCACGTGGGTGTCCAGACCCGACAGCGGCATGGTCACCTGCACCGAGGATCTGGGCGGATCGCGGGCGTCGTACACCAGCGTGCCCTGGATGGTGTTCATGTTGGCGCAGGGGTTGGAGAAGCCGAAGTGGTTCCAGCAGAACCGCACCTGGGTGTGACCCGGGTCCAGCGTATAGGTCATGGGCGCGGCGAAGGCGGGCACGGCCAGCAGGCCCAGGCTTGCGGCAAGCATCAGAACGGTGGAACGCATGGAAAAATCTCCTGGATGGACGATGGGGCGAACGACCGGCATCACTCGATGCGGCAGGCCTCTTCGAACGCAAAGCGCGGGCTGCGCGGAAACAGGTCGCGGCCGGCGTCGCCGTAACCGATGTTGATCAGGAAATTGGATTTCACCGTGGTGCCGGCGAAGAACGCGGCGTCCACCATGGCGTTGTCGAAACCGGACATCGGACCGCAGTCCAGCCCCAGCGCGCGCGCGGCCATGATCAGGTAGGCGCCCTGCAGCGTGCCGTTGCGGAAAGCGGTGATGTCGATCAGCGCCTGGTTGCCGGCGAACCAGCTGCGCGCGTCGGTATGCGGGAACAGCTTCGGCAGGTACTCATGGAAGGCGTAATCGGTACCGACGATGGCGGTCACCGGCGCCGCCAGCGTCTTCGCCCGGTTGCCTTCGGACAATGCCGGCGCCAGCCGTGCCTTGGTCTCGGAGGACTTGACGAACACCACGCGCGCCGGCGAGGAGTTGGCGCTGGTGGGCGCCATCTTGGCCAGGTCGTAGAGCGCGCGCAGCTGCGCGTCGCCGACCTCGCGCGGCAGGAAGGCGTTGAAGGTGCGCGCTTCGCGGAACAGCTGGTCGAGCGCGGCGGCCGGCAGTTCGGACTTCATCGTCGTCTCCGGAGGATGGGTGCTGACCGCGCGCAGTGTAGGGGCGGCGCCGCGCCGTACACTGGCGCGGTGCGGCAATGCAGTGTGCGCCGCGCATGGACAATGCCGGGGGCGTGCGATCCGCATGCGGACGATCTGGGTCATCAGCGACGGCGCGGCCGGCAACCGGCGCCAGGCGCTGGCGCTGGCCGCGGCGCTGGGTGGCCCGGTGCGCGAGCTGCAGTTGCGGCCGCGCGCGCCGTGGCGCTGGTTCGGCCCGCGGCTGGCGCTGGGTGGCGCGTACGTCTGGGGCGCGCAGGGATACGCCGCCCTGACCCCGCCCTGGCCGCCGCTGGCGATTGGCTGCGGTCGCCACGCGGCGCTGGCGACGCGGCTGCTGCGCCGGTTCTCGCGCGGACTCACGCGCACGGTGCAGATCCTCGACCCGCGTGCGCCGCCGCGGTACTGGGATCTGGTGATCGCGCCGCGCCACGATGCGCTGGCCGGCGGCAACGTGCTGGCGCCGCTGGGCTCGCTGCATCCGGTGGATGCGACGTGGCTGGCCGATGCGCGCGCCGCCTGGGTGGAGATGGCGCGGCTGCCGCCGCCGCGCACCGGCGTGCTGCTGGGCGGACCGCGCCGCGGCGTGGCGCTGGATGCGCGCTGGCAGGCGCGCTGCGCCGCCGTGCTGCGCGGCCTGCTGGCCGGCGGCGGCAGCGCGCTGGTGGTGGCCTCGCGACGTACGCCGCCGGGCCTGGCCGACGCCATCGCGCGGGCGCTGCCCGGGGTTCCGGTGCGGCTGTGGCGCGATGCGCGGGACGGCGCCAACCCCTATCCCGGCGTGCTGGCCTGGGCCGATCGACTGCTGGTGAGCCCCGATTCGGTGAACATGCTCAGCGAGGCGGCGGCCACCGGCGTGCCGGTGCACACGGTGCTGGCCGCGCCGCTGCCGCCGCGGCTGGCGCGCTTCCACGCGGCGCTGCGTGCGGGCGGCTGGCTGGTCGAACCCGGCGCACCGCGCGCCGCCGCCATGCCGCTGCGCGAGACGGTGGCGATTGCGCAACAGGTGCGGCAGCGGCTGGGATGGGATCTCGCGCCCGCTGGGCACGGCGGAGACGGCTCAGGCACCGTGCTCGAGGAACCACAGTCCGGCGAATAGCTTGGGGTCGATCGAATACCCCGCCTGCGCGCAGGCGCGCAGCCACGCGTGCGCCTCGGGGCGCGGCACCGCGTGCACGCGGATGTCCTCGCTGGCGTCGCCGCCGCCGGGACCGGTGCGGGTGAGATTCCGGGCGCGCACGAAGGCGATCTGCTCGCTGCTCATGCCGGCCGAGGACGGCCCCTCGTGCAGGAAGTCCACGCGCGCGGGGCGCCAGCCGGTCTCCTCCTCCAGCTCCCGCGCGGCCGCGGTCAGCGCGCTCTCGTCGCCCATGCCGGCCCCGTCGCCCACCAGTCCGGCCGGCATCTCGATGGTCCATTGCGCCACCGGCACGCGGAACTGTTCGACGAACAGCACCTCGTCGGCCGGCGTCACCGCCACGATCACCACCGCGCCGCGCGCGCGGGTGCGCTCGGCGTATTCCCATGCGCCGCAGGCGCGCAGGCGCAGCCAGCCGCCCTCGTACAAGGTGCGGGCGGTGGGCCGGGACGGCACCGGCCGCGGCGCAGGGATGGGCGTCATGCGGGGCAGGCCTCCAGCTGGGTGAGCGCGCGTGCGCGGGTGCCGGGTCCGAAGCGGTGCCGCTGCAGCAGCGCCGACAGCGCAGCGGCATCGCCGCGGCGTCGCTCCAGACAATGCTCGGGCAGCGGCGCATCGCAGGCGATGGTGGCGAGGCGGCGCGACAGCCGCGCCTGCGCGGCGTGGTCGGCCAGCCGCCGGGCCAGCGGAGCCGCGCCGCGCAGACTGCGGTCGGCGGCCAGCTGCGCCAGGCTGGCCAGCAGCGTTTCGAGATCACCATGTCGTGCCAGCAGGCGGGCGGCGGTCTTGGCCCCCACGCCGGGGACGCCGGGGATGTTGTCCGCGCCATCGCCGCCGAGGCCCAGGAAATCGGCGAGCTGGTGCGGCCACACGCCGAAGCGCTCGAACACGCCCCGCGGACCCCAGCGCGCGTCGCGCGCCCAGTCCCATTGCAGATCGCGCTCGCCCAAAAGCTGGCCGAAATCCTTGTCGGCCGAGACGATCACGCAGTCCAGCCCGGCCGCGCGCGCGCGCGCGGCGGCGCTGCCGATCAGATCGTCGGCCTCGTAGCTGGCGTGCGCGTGCGTACTCAGGCCCAGCGTCTGCGCGAAGGCGCGGCAGGCGTCGAACTGGCGCAGCAGTTCGGCTGGCGCCGGCGCGCGGTTGGCCTTGTAGGGGGGATACAGCAGGTTGCGGAAAGAGCTTCCCAGCGCGATGTCGAAGGCCAGCAGCAGATGCGTCGGCTGCGCGCGCTCGAGAAATTCCAGCAGGAAGCGCACGAAGCCGTAGGTGGCGTTGGCCGGATGGCCGTCGGCGTCGCGGAAGGCGTCCGCAGGGTACGCGTGCCAGCCGCGGAATACGTACAGGCTGGCATCGACCAGCCAGGCCGTGCCGTTCGTGCTCAGGCCGTCCATGCGCGGACCCGCGGTGCCGGATCGGGGCGCGGACGCGGTGCCGGCGTCGCGGTGACGCTGCCGATGTGCACGAAGCCCACCACGCGCTCCCCGGCGGCGAGACCCAGCAGCGCCGCCACCTGCTCGTCGTACGCGGCCCAGCCGGTCAGCCACTGCGCGCCGTAGCCCAGCGCCTGCGCCCCCAGCAGCAGGTTGTAGGCCACACAGCCGGCGGAGAGCATCTGCTCCTGCGCGGGAATCTTCGGATGGTCCGCGTCGATGCGCGCCACCACCACCAGCACCCAGGGCGCATACGTGTAGCGCAGGCGCTCCTTTTCCTGCTTCTCCGCCGGCAGCTGCGGGTTGCGCGCCTGCGCGCGCGCGGCCAGCCGTTCGCCGAAGCGCAGCTTGTCCTCACCCTCCAGGCTGATCAGCCGCCACGGCGTCAGCGCGCCATGGTCGGGCACGCGCAGCGCCAGCTCGAGCAGCCAGCGCCGCTGCTGCGCATCGGGACCGGGCGCACCCAGCAGGCGCGCGGGGACGGAACCGCGCGCGGCGAGGAAGGCCTGCGCGGCGGCATCGGGCATGCGGACCGTGGACATGGCGCGCAGTGTAGCCGCGCGTGCCGCGTGGGCGAGGCGTGGCGCGGGCGATGTTGCTAGCATCCGGCCGGCCAGTTTCCGGGGAGAACCCAGCATGCCGATCACCGTCGCAGCCCTGCGCGAAACCGCCGCCGGTGAGCGGCGCGTGGCGATCACGCCGGAGACCGCGAAGAAATTCAATGCCCGCGGCCTGCGCGTGCTGCTGGAGCGCGGCGCGGGCAGCGCGGCCGGGTTTCCGGATGCGGATTATGCCGGTGTCGAATGGGGTGAGGACGCCGCGGCGGTGGCACGGGCGGCCGATGTACTGCTGTGCGTGCTGCCGCCGGCCGACGCCGCGCTCGCGCACCTGCGCGCCGGCAGCGTGCTGGCCGGGCAGCTGCGGCCCTACGGCGCGTCGGCGCGGCTGCAGGCGATCGCGGCGCGCGGCGCCACCGCGTTCGCGCTGGAGCGATTGCCGCGCAGCACGCGCGCGCAGGCGATGGACACCCTGTCTTCGCAGGCCGCGGTGGCTGGCTACCGCGCCGCGCTGCTGGCGGCCGAGGCGGCGCCGCGTTTCTTCCCCATGCTCACCACTGCCGCCGGCACCATTCGTCCCAGCCGCGTGCTGGTGATCGGCGCCGGCGTGGCCGGTCTGCAGGCCATCGCCACCGCGCGCCGCCTGGGTGCGCAGGTGGAAGGCTTCGACGTGCGCCCGGAGACGCGCGAGCAGGTGCAGTCGCTGGGCGCGAAGTTCCTGGAGCTGGGGGTCAGCGCCAGCGGCAGCGGCGGTTACGCGCGCGAGCTGACCGCCGAAGAGCGTGCGCGCCAGCAGCAGGCACTGAGCGAGCACCTGCGCGGCATCGACGTGCTGATCACCACCGCCGCCGTCCCCGGCCGGCAGGCGCCGCACATCGTCAGTGCAGCCATGGTGGCCGGCATGAAGCCCGGGGCGGTCATCGTGGATGTGGCCGCCGAAAGCGGCGGCAACTGCGAGCCGACCCGGCCCGGGGAACGCATCGAGCACGGCGCGGTCACCATCCTCGGTCCGCTGAACCTGGCTGCCGGCCATCCGCTGCACGCCAGCGAGATGATCGCGCGCAATTTCGCGCATTTCCTCGACCTGCTGGTCGGCCGGGACGGTGCGTTGGCCATGGATTTCGGCGACGAGCTGGTTTCCGCCAGCTGCGTGGTGCGCGAGGGTACGGTCACCTTCGGCGAGTAGGCCGCGGGTTCATCCGCCGCCGTACGGTCCGTGCGGGCGGATTGCGCGGCGGATGAAACGCTGGCGCTGCTCGGGCCGCATCTGCAGCCAGCGCTGGCGCAACGCCTCGCGTTGCGCCGGGCTCATGCGCTGGAAGCGCGCGTAGGCTTGCAGCAGCCGCTGGCGCTGCTCGGGGCTCATCTGCCGCAGACGCTCGAGATTCTGCCGCACACGCATGCGCTGCTCCGGGCTCATGTGCTGCCAGCGTTCGATCCGTGCGTCGATCTGGCGCTGCCGCTGCGGCGGCAGGTGCTGCCAGCGGGCTTCGCGCTGCAGCAGCATCTGCCGGCGCTGCGGCGGCATGCGGTCCCAGCGTTCGCGGAACGGTGCCAGCAGGTGCTGCTGCTCGGCACTGAGCTGCTGCCAGCGCGGGGCGTCCTGCTGCGCGTGCGCGACCGCTGCCGGCAGGCCCAGCGCGCCGGTCAGCAGCAGCGCGGCGAACCACGCACGCGCGTTCATTGCGCGCTCGCGGCGCCGGCCGGCGCCGGCTGGCTGGCCAGCCAGTCGTAGAAATCCAGGTTCTGCGCCATCTCCATCTCGTGGCTGTCGGCGCCAGCCACCAGGCCGACCGTGCCGGACACGGTGACGTCCGCGGGCGGCGCCCGCCGCAACGGATGCCAGATCACGGCGAAGGCCAGTGCCGCCGCGGCCAGCGCGCCGGCCGGCACCAGCACCGGCAACAGGCGGTGCCGACGGACCGCGGGCGTGGCGGCGGCACGGCGTGCCTGGTCTAGCCGGCGCAGGGTGGCGGCATCGATGTGCGCGCTGGCCTCCTCGAACAGGGCGCGCGCGCGCGCGGCCAGCGCATCGTGTTCGTCGTGACCGGAGTGTGCGTGGTGCGGCTTGGGGTCGGTGCTCATTGCCAGTCCTCCAGGTGTCGCCGCAGCGCCTCCATGGCGCGCGAAAGGTGGGTCTTGACGCTGCCGTCCGAGCAGCCCATGGCGCGTGCGGTGGCGGCGACATCCAGGCCTTCGAGCACGCGCAGCAGGAACGCTTCGCGCTGGCGCCGCGGCAGCGCGCGCAGGGCGCGCCCCAGGTCGGCGCAGGCCTTGCGGCTGGCCAGTGCGCGCAGCGGGTCGGGGCCGGGATCAGCCGGTTCCCACGCCGGCACGTCATCCTCAGCGCCGGCGGAACCGATCCAGCCGACCACGATGCGGCGTACCTTGCGCCGCCGCTGCAGATCGGTGATGCGCCGGCGCAGGATGCCCCAGAACAGTGGCGGCCATTCGTCCGCAGGGTGAAGCCGGTAGTGCTGATGCAGCCTCAGCATGGCGTCCTGCACCGCATCCAGCGCGTCTTCGCGGTTGCCCAGCCCCAGTTCGGCGACGCGGTAGGCGCGCCGCTGCACGGATTCCAGAAACGCCTCCAGCGTGACCGGCACCGGCAGCGCGTGCGCCAGCGGCAGCGGCGGATGCAGGACGGCGGCGAGGTTCATCTCATCCATTCGCAGCGAACGGTGGCGTGCGCGGGGTGTACCCGAGGGTAACGCGCCGGCTTTCCCGCGGTTGACCGGCCTGCGTATGATGCGGGCCGGCGTCGATCCGGGGGCGTGCGATGGGCGGTTTCCTGATTCTGTACGTGTTCATGCTGGCGGCCTTCACCGGCTACGAGATCATTGCGCGGGTGCCGGTGATCCTGCACACACCGCTGATGTCGGGCTCCAACTTCGTGCATGGCATCGTGCTGATCGGCGCCATGGTGGCGCTGGGACATGCGCAGACGCCGGCCGAGCAGGCCATCGGCTTCATCGCCGTGCTGCTGGGTGCGGGCAATGCCGCCGGCGGCTACGTGGTCACCGAGCGCATGCTGCAGATGTTCCGCTCCAGCAAGCCCGCGGAGACGCGCTGATGCACGCCGCTGCGATGGAGCACCTGATCCGCGCCAGTTACCTGATCGCCGCGCTGCTGTTCATCCTGGGCCTCAAGCGCATGAGTTCGCCGCGGACCGCACGCGGCGGCATCCTGTGGGCCGGCGCCGGCATGCTGCTTGCCGTGCTGGCCACTTTCTTCCTGCCCGGGCTGGACAACCTGCTGCTGATCGCCAGTGCTCTCGCCATCGGCGTGGTGCTGGCCTGGATCAGCGGCAAGCGGGTGGCCATGACCGCGATGCCGCAGATGGTGGCGCTGTACAACGGCATGGGCGGCGGCGCGGCGGCCGCCATCGGCGCCAGCGAACTGGTCCGCTTCGCTGGCAGCGGCGAAGTGGTGCTGGCCGCCCTGCACTTCGGCGGCGCCCCGATGCTGGAAATTCGTACGCTGCCGCCGCAGCCGCCGCTGGCGCAGCTGGCGCTGGCGGTGGTCGGCGCACTGATCGGCGCGGTGTCGTTTGCCGGCTCGCTGATCGCCTTCGCCAAGCTGCAGGGCTGGATGGACCGGCGCTTCGTGTTTCCCGGCCAGCAGGCCGTCAATCTGATGACGCTGCTGGGCGCGCTGCTGGCGGGCGCGCTGCTGGTGGGCGCCACGCACCAGGCCGGTGTCGCCGGGGTGGTGGTGTTCTTCGCGCTGGCGCTGGCCTTCGGCCTGTTGATGACCCTGCCGATCGGCGGTGCCGACATGCCGGTCGTGATTTCGCTGTACAACGCCTTCACCGGGCTGGCCGTGGCGTTCGAAGGCTACGTGCTGCACAACGAACTGATGATCATCGCCGGCATGGTGGTGGGCGCCGCCGGCACCCTGCTGACGCAGTTGATGGCCAAGGCCATGAACCGTTCGCTGGGCAACGTCCTGTTCGGCAGCTTCGGCGCCGCCGCCGGCGGCGGCGCACAGGCCATCGGCGGCGCGCAGAAGCCCATCGAGGCTGGCGATGCGGCGGTGATGATGGCGTACGCCGAACGGGTGGTGATCGTCCCCGGATACGGCATGGCGGTGGCGCAGGCGCAGCACAAGGTGTGGGAGTTCGCGCAGGCGCTGATCGCGCGCGGGGTCAAGGTGAAATTCGCCATCCACCCGGTGGCCGGGCGCATGCCCGGGCACATGAACGTGCTGCTGGCCGAGGCCGGCGTGCCCTACGATCTGATCGCCGACATGGACGACATCAACCCCGAGTTTCCGGCCACCGACGTGGCGCTGGTGATCGGCGCCAACGACGTGGTCAATCCGGTGGCCAGGACCGACCCGTCTTCGCCGATCTATGGCATGCCCATCCTCGATGTCGCCAGTGCCAGGAACATCATCGTGATCAAGCGCGGCCGCGGCACCGGTTTCGCCGGCATCGAGAACGCGCTGTTCTATGCCGACAACGCGCGCATGCTGTACGGCGACGGCCAGGGAGTGGCGGGCAGACTGGTGGCCGAACTCAAAGCCCTGGACGCCTGAACGGCCAGGCCACGAGACCCGCCAGCGCGGCTCCGGCCAGCACCCACGCCAGCAGTGCGCCATCCAGTGCGATGTGGGCCAGCAGTGCCAGCAGGCCGAGTCCGCTGTCGCGCAAGGCGGCGATCAGCGGCAAGCCCAGCGTGTCGGCAACCCGCACCGCCGCCATCAGGATCTGCTGGTAGTACGCGGCGGCCAGACACGCGGCAATCGCCAGCAGCGCCGCATAACGCCGTGCGCGGGGCAGCGAGGCGCGCGCCAGCAGGCCGGTACCCGCTCCCAGCAGCAGCGCGCCTGGCGCCAGTGCGCGCAGCAGGAACATCGACAGCAGCGCCCATACCGCCGCCAGCGCCAGCGCGCCCAGCAGCACATTGAGCGTGCCGAAGGCGAGATCCAGCCAGGTCGATACCGTGTTGCCGGGGGCCATGTACGCTCCGCTGCAGGCGGGGCGAGGATAGCAGCGGCGTCGGCCCGCCCCGGGGCGGGCCGACCGTTCCCGGCAATCTGCCTCGCCCGCGACCGGCGCGATCGTCCACTGGACGATCGCAAACGCTGCCACGCGCTGTGCGCGTGGGCTCTTGCGGGCTCGCGCATCGTGCGCTCGCCACGCAAGCCCGGCCCGAGGCCTCCTGCCTCGGGCGTGATGCGCGCCATCCCTGGCGCTTACCCTGCGGGCCGCCTGCGGCGTTCGCGCGCCGCTCCTGCGCGCGCGTCGCACTGGCGCGATCGTCCGCTGGACGATCGCAAACGCTGCCACGCGCTGTGCGCGTGGGCTCTTGCGGGCTCGCGCATCGTGCGCTCGCCACGCAAGCCCGGCCCGAGGCCTCCTGCCTCGGGCGTTCGCACTGGCGCGATCGTCCGCTGGACGATCGCAAACGC
>JAJYTR010000003.1:24692-80533 GCA_021792975.1 Pseudomonadota bacterium
GCCACGCGCTGTGCGCGTGGGCTCTTGCGGGCTCGCGCATCGTGCGCTCGCCACGCAAGCCCGGCCCGAGGCCTCCTGCCTCGGGCGTTCGCACTGGCGCGATCGTCCGCTGGACGATCGCAAACGCTGCCACGCGCTGTGCGCGTGGGCTCTTGCGGGCTCGCGCATCGTGCGCTCGCCACGCAAGCCCGGCCCGAGGCCTCCTGCCTCGGGCGTTCGCACTGGCGCGATCGTCCGCTGGACGATCGCAAACGCCAGTGCTCACCCCCCGCCGATGGCGTGGACGATCTCGATGCGATCGTCTTCGTGCAGGAGGTGCCGGGCATGTTCGGAACGGGGCACGATGCGCCGGTTGACCTCGACCGCGACGCGGCGTTGCGCATGGCCGGCGGACTCGAGCAGTTGCGCCACGCTGCATCCGTCGGCGCAGGTGTGCGGCTTGCCGTTGAGGATCACCTTCATGCCTTCATTGTAGGCGGCACCGCGGGATTCCGCGGTGCGTTGCTCTGATGTCCTGCCGCGGGCCTCGCCCTGACCGGCTCGCGTGTTTCGGCCGGCCGGGCTCAGCGCCTGCCACCGCCGCCCCCGTGCGGCGGATGCGCCTGTTCGGGCGCTCGCGGTGACGTCCGGGTCGCGCGCGCCGGCGGCGCGCGGAACTGCGCTGGCGGCGGTTCACGGAACTGCGGTGGCGGCGCTCCGCGGAACTGCGGTGGCGGCGCTCCGCGGAACTGCGGTGGCGGTGCTTCGCGGAACTGTGCCGGCGGCGCCTGTGCGTGGAACGGCTCCGCGGCACGCATCGGTGCGCGCGGGTACGGGTACGACGGTGGCGGCGCAAACGTGCGCGCGCCGCTCTCGAAACGCGGCGCTGCGGGCATGGCCCTGGGCGCTTGTGCGCCGTACGCGGGTTGGCGCGGCGGCGCGCTCCGGTAGCGTGGCGCTTCGATCACCTGGACGCGCTGCCCGAAGCCGGGTCCGCGCGGTTGTGCCACGGGTCCGCCGCTTTCGTAGCGCGGTGCCGGACGCGCGCCCGGATAGTTGCGCACGTAGCCGCCGCCCGTCGCGGGCCGCGGCCCGCTGCCGATGACGCTGAATGTGCCGCCGCCCCTGTGCGGCGCGCTGTAGCGTGGCATGCCCCGCTCGCCCGGCAGCGCCGAGCGGGCGCCGGGACGGCCCGTCTGCGGTGCGGGCTCGATGCGCGCCGGCTGCGGCAGTGTTCCGCCCGGCTGCCAGCGGTGCGGCACGAACCTTGCCGAAGGCAGGCCGGATGCGCCGCGGAAGTGCGGCTGCGCATTCATCGCAGGCGCGGCCGGCGGTGCGTGCGGGGCGAAGCCGGGCGTGCGTCCGGATTGCCGCCGCGGGCTGCCGATCACGTGCACGTTCTCGGCGATGCGTGCCGGGACGGCGGGCAGTGCCGCGGTGCCGCGCGCGAGGCGATAGCCGTCATTGCGCTGCGGCAGCGCGGCGATGGTGCGCGGTGGCGGTCGGTGTGCCAGCACCTCGCGGGCGAACACCGGGCGCGGCACCTGCGGCACCGGGCCGCCGGGCTGCGCCATCAGGCTCCCGCGCCCCGGTGCGGGCGGCGCCGCCAGCGTTGCCGGACCATGCAACACTGCGGCCAGCGGCACCGCTGGCTGCAGGTTGTGCGGGCCTACCGGGCGCGCGTGCACGAAGACGTCCTTCGGCACCACGGTCAGGGCACGCGGCGGAATGCGCCGGTCGCCCAACTGGTCGATGCGCAGCGGTCCGCCGCGCCGCCAGACGTTGTAGGTGGTGTCGATATTGTTGATGACGGTCTGGTTGACGACGCGGATGTTGGTGACGTTGACGGCGCGGAAGTAGCGCGGGCCGCAGCGGTACCACGGCACGAATACCACGCCTGGCGCCAGCGGATACCAGCCGACCGGGCCGCCCAGGCCGATGCCTACGTTCCAGCCGCCCCAGCCGCCGCCGAAGCCCACGAACGCCACCAGTGCCGGTGCATACACCGGCCGCACCGCCAGCGGCCCCGGCACCCAGCCCCAGCGCCCCCCCACGAAGGCCCAGCGTCCGTAGTGGAATGGCGCGAACCCCCAGGGCGCATCGTCGATCCAGGTCCAGCCCCAGGGCGCGATCCACGCCCAATGTCCGAAGCGGTAGGGTGCCCAGCCTACCGGCACCGCGCTGGGAAACCACATCGGGCCGTAGTCGACTTCGTTCTGCCAGCTGCCGTAGTCGGCCAGATCCTGGTAGCCGATCACCTCGGTGGAAACATACTCGCGCGTGGGTCCGAAGTTGCGCTCGTAACGCGCATCGCGCGCGAAGCACCAGCGGTCGAAGCTGTCCGGGCGTGGCACCGGGAACACCTCGACCTGCGCCAGCTGCGGATCGATGAAACGATAGGAATTGCCGGCGCTGACGCGACGCTGCACGCCGCCCTCGCCATACACCCTGGCTTCGCCGCTGAACACGGTCACCTGCGTGCCCTTGCCGTTCGGCGCGATGTCGATGCGGTACTGGCCGCGATGATCAGCCACGAAAGCCAGCGTCGGCGTATCGATCTCGTAGTTCTGGCCCGAGAAGAGATGACGCACGTTGAGGTTGAGCGTGCCCGCGGTGAGTTGCGCCTGCGCGGTGTCGGTGCCCAGGTGCAGGAAGCCGAAGGCGCTGCCGCCGTCCAGACGGATCTCGGTACCGCCCAGCTCGAGCGAGGCGCGACTGCCTGCGGGCACCCACAAACGGTCGCCGGTGCCGACCGGGCGGTTGATCGGTGCCTCGCCCCAGGCGGTGCTGCCGGCCGGCCGCAGGCTGACGCTGCCGTCGATCACCGCCAGCCGCGCCACGCGGTCGGGTGGCGCGTCGGCAGTCGTTTGCGCGCGCGCGCCGGCGGCCGCCAGCCAGAGGCCGCAGCCGGCAGCCAGCCACAGCATCGGTGAGCGCAGATTCATGTCGGTTCCCTTTCGGCCGCCGCGGCTGCACCCGCAGCCGCTGCCGGCCAGCACGCGGCCACGCCGGACTGGAGGCTACTTTGGCGCGTGCGCCTGAACGCGTCCTGCACGCCGCCGCGCGGCGGCGTGGGGTCGCGCGGGCAGGATGCCGGGATCAGCCCCGCGCGGGCAGCCGGCGGCGCAGCACGCGCGTTCGTCTTGCCGCGGCGGCGACGGCTGCGTAAGCTCGGGGGCCGGCGCGGGTGTAGCTCAATGGCAGAGCTGTAGCTTCCCAAGCTACTGACGAGGGTTCGATTCCCTTCACCCGCTCCATATTCCCGCGCCGCCGCGCGTGACGATCGCAACCCCCGCAGAGCCGTCCGCGCTTGAAGCTGGCCATCCTTTCGCGCAATACCCGCCTTTATTCCACGCGCCGGCTGGTCGAGGCGGCGCGCGCGCGCGGACACCAGGTGCGCGTGCTCGATCCGCTGCGCTGCTACATGCGCATCGCGCCGCGCGATCTGGCGCTGCACTACCGCGGACGTGCGCTGCAGGGCATCGACGCGGTGATCCCCCGTATCGGCACCGCGGTGACTTTCTATGCCACGGCGGTGCTGCGCCAGCTGGAGCAGATGGGTGCCTATACGCCCAACGGCGCCGATGCCATTCTCAAGGCGCGCGACAAGCTGCGCGCACTGCAGCTGCTGGCGGCCGCCGGTCTGCCGCTGCCGCGCACCGTCTTCGGCGACAACCCGGACGACACCGCCGACCTGCTGTCGCTGCTGGGAGCGCCTCCGCACGTGATCAAGCTCAACGAGGGCTCGCAAGGGCAGGGCGTGGTGCTGGCCGAGAAGCAGGCCGCTTCGCAGAGCGTGATCGAGGCGTTCCGCGGCCTGTACGCCAATTTCCTGGTGCAGGAATTCATCGCCGAGGCAGGCGGCAGCGATCTGCGCTGCTTCGTGGTGGGCGGGCGGGTCATCGCCGCCATGCGCCGCAGCGCCCAGGCGGGCGAATTCCGCGCCAATCTGCACCGCGGCGGTCATGCCGAGGCGGCCACGCTGCGTGCGGACGAGCGGCGCCTGGCGCTGGCCGCGGCGCGCGTGCTGGGACTCGAGGTGGCCGGTGTGGACCTGATCCGCTCCGCACGCGGTCCGCTGTTGCTGGAGGTCAATGCTTCGCCAGGGCTGGAAGGCATCGAGGCCGCATCCGGGGTGGACGTCGCCGCCGCCGTGATCGCGCTGCTGGAGCGGCGTCTGCGCCGGGCTCGACGCGCCTGATTCCGCCGGGATGCGCAGCCTCGCATTGTTGTGCCGGGATTCTTGCGCTAGCGTGATCCGACTGTAATCGCGGGGCCTGGCCCCGGGGAGGCGGACATGAAGTACGCAACGAAGGTGATCGCCGCGCTGCTGTTGGCAGGCGGCGTGGCTGCCGGTGCGCTGGCGGCAGACGCGGTGAGGGCACCGCTGCAGTCCGCGGACACCCGGGCGGCGTTCGAGCGGCAGGCGGCGGCGGCGCGGGCGCAGATGCGGCCGCACGGCCGCTACGAGTATGTCGACCCGCAGGAGCGTGGCGAGGTCGAGCAGGGGCTCACCCGCATGGATGCGCTGTTCTCGCGCTACGGCAATGTCGCCTCGATGCCGCAGGACGCGCGTGTTGCGCTGTTCAACGACCAGGAACGGGTCAACGGCATTCTGATGCACAACGACATCGACCGCCTGGTCTGCCAGCGCGTGGCGCCGCTGGGATCGCGCATCCCCAAGACCGAGTGCCGCACCTACGGGCAGATCATGCGCGAGCGCGAAGGCGCCCGCCAGAGCATGCAGACGCTCAACCAGACCGGTCGCGCCATCAACGGTGCCAACAGCAGTGGCGGCTGAGCGGCCGCGCGGGTTAACGTCGCGCTGCGCCCCGCTTAACAGGCCTTTAAACGCGGCGACCCTATAACGGCTCCACTGTAATCGTGCGAGCGTCGCCTGGGTCTCGGGCCATTGCGGATTACGGTAATCGGGGCAGTAGCTTGGGCCCGGTGAGGCGGTTCCCCCCAACGGCGCCTCACCGGGCCTTTTCTTTTGGGCGCGCCCTGCGACAGACGCGGTAAGCTCCCGCACGCGCAGGCGGAGGTCCGGCGCAGCGGAGAGGATTCATGCGCGTACTGGTGATCGAAGACAACAACGATATCGCCACCAACATCGGCGATTATCTCGAGGACCGTGGCCACGTCGTGGACTTCGCCGGTGACGGCGTCACCGGACTGCATCTGGCCGTGGTGCACGAGTTCGACGTGATCGTGCTGGACCTGACCCTGCCCGGCATGGACGGCCTCGAACTGTGCCGCAAGCTGCGCCAGGAGGCGCACAAGCAGACCCCGGTGCTGATGCTGACCGCGCGCGACGCGCTGGAGCAGAAGCTCACCGGGTTCGAGAGCGGCGCCGACGACTACATGACCAAGCCGTTCGCGCTGCAGGAACTGGGCGTGCGGCTGGAGGTGCTGGCGCGGCGCGGCAAGGGCCCGCGTAGTCGCGTGCTGAAGGTGGCCGACCTCAGCTACAACCTCGATACCCTGGTGGTCACCCGCGCGGGCAAGGACATCCCGCTCAACCCGATCGGCCTGAAACTGCTGCAGGCGCTGATGGAGGCGAGCCCCTCGGTGGTGACGAGGCAGGAACTGGAGCATCGCGTGTGGGGCGAAGAACTGCCCGACTCCGACTCGCTGCGTGTGCACATCCACGGCCTGCGCCAGCTGATCGACAAGCCCTTCGCCAGGCCGCTGATCCACACCCGCCACGGCATCGGCTATCGCATGGGCGACACGGATGCTCAAGCAACGGCGTAGGCTGCGCAGCCGCATCTTCATCTCGTTCGCCGTCTTCGGACTCGCGCTGACGCTGCTGTTCGCGATCAGCGCGATGTATCTGCGGCAGCGCCTCGAGAACCAGCTTCTGGGCAATGCCCTCGAGCGCAACCTCAACGGCTACGCCAAGGCCTTCTATCTGGATCCGAAGACCGCGCGCGGCCAGCCGCTGGAAAAGGTGCTGGGCCATGTCTTCAGCAAGCGCAAGTTCTCGAACGTCCCCTTCGCCTGGCGCGATCTCGGCAACGGCGTCCATACCCTCACGCAGCGGCTGCCCGACGGCCGCATCGAGGAATACAAGATCGCCGTGCGCAAGGATCCGGATTACTGGTTCTTTCTCACCTACGAAAGTTCGAACCTGCTGCGCAGCCAGAAGCAGCTGACCTACGGCCTGATCGGGGTCGTGCTGGCATTCGCGATCTTGTCCGTGCTGATCGGTGCATGGCTGTCGGTGCGCGTGATCCGGCCGGTCAGCGAACTGGCCGGCCGTTTGCGCGCCTCGCGCCGCGCGGGCGGGCTGCAGAAGCTGGCACCGCACTTCGCCGACGACGAGGTGGGCGAGCTGGCGCGCGCGCTGGACGAGTACGCCGAGCGCCTCACTGGCATGGTGCGCCGCGACCACGAGTTCAATGCCGACGTCAGCCACGAGCTGCGCACGCCGCTGGCGGTGATCGCCAGCACCACCGAGCTGATGCTGGCCGCGCCGGAGATGAGCGAGAAGCTGCGCGAACGGCTCAAGCGCATCGAGCGTGCCACGCGCCAGGCCGCCGGCATCATCGATGCGCTGCTGCTGCTCGCGCGCGCCGAGCGGCAGGGGCCGGCCGACGGCGAAACGACCGACGTGGCGAGGACCGCTGCCGAAGTCCTGGAGCTGCAGCGTCCGCAGCTGCGCAGCAAGCCGGTACGCGTGGAGCTGCACGTCGAGGCACCGCTGGTGGTGCACGCGCCGGCCTCGGTGGTGTCGGTGGCGCTGTCCAACCTGGTCGGCAACGCGTTCAAGTACACCCAGGAAGGCGACGTGCAGGTGCGCGTGCAGGAAGGCCGCGTGCTGGTCGAGGATTCCGGCCCCGGCATCAAGCCCGACGAGGCCGACCACCTGTTCGAGCGCGGCGTGCGCGGCGAGGGTGCCAAGGGCGGCGGTGCGGGACTGGGGCTGGCCATCGTGCGCCGGCTGTGCGACCTGTACGGCTGGCGCGTACGGCTGGCGCCGCGGCCCGAGGGCGGCGCCGTGGCCATTCTCGAGTTCGACACGGCACCCCGCGACAATCGCGCCGCGGCGTGAGCTGCACAGCGGCGCGTGCCGGCCGCATAATTCACCGCTGCTCGGGCGCGGATGTGCGGCGGCGATGGTCGAAACCGACGTGGTGATCGTGGGGGCGGGCCCGGTGGGCCTGTTCCAGGTGTTCGAACTGGGACTGCTGGGCCTCAGGGCGCACCTGGTGGACGCCATGCCGCAGGCCGGTGGCCAGTGCGCGGAGCTGTATCCGGACAAGCCCATCTACGACATCCCGGCGCTGCCGGTGTGCGGCGCGCGCGAACTGATCGAGCGCCTGCAGCAGCAGATCGCGCCGTTCGCGCCGCAGTTCCATCTGGGGCAGACGATCACCGCACTGCGGGCCCGGCCGGATGGCCGTTTCGAGCTGGGCACCAGCACCGGCCTGCGCCTGCAGTGCGGCGCGGTGGTGATCGCCGCGGGCCTGGGTGCGTTCGAGCCGCGCCGGCTGGCGCTGCCCGCGGCTGCCGGGTTCGAAGGGCAGGCGCTGCATTACCAGGTGCGCGACGCCGTCGCGCTGGCCGGGCAGGAGATCGTCATCGCCGGCGGCGGCGATTCGGCGCTGGATTGGGCGCTGACGCTGGCCGAAACCGCGGCCGGCGTGGTGCTGGTGCACCGCTCGCAGAAATTCAAGGCGGCGCCGGCCAGCGTGGCGCGCATGCATGCGCTGTGCGAGGCGCAGCGCATGCAGTTCCTCGAGGGCGAGATCATTGGCCTGGAAGGGACACCGCCGCGGCTGCGCGCCCTGCGCGTACAGACGCGCGCCGGACTGACCACGCGCATCGAAGCGCAGCAGCTGCTGGTGTTCTGGGGCCTGCATCCGCGCCTGGGACCCATCGCCGACTGGGGTCTGGCGCTGGAGAAGCACCAGATCGCGGTGGATACCGCGCGCTTCGAGACCAGCATCCCTGGCGTCTATGCGGTGGGGGACATCAACACCTATCCGGGCAAGAAGAAGCTGATCCTCTCCGGTTTCCACGAGGCGGCGCTGGCGGCCTTCGCCGTCAAGGAGCGGCTCAGCCCGGGCGAAAAGGTCCACCTGCAGTACACCACCACCAGTCCGTTGCTGCACCGGCGTCTGCACGTCCAGCCCGACCTGGCCGGGCTGGACGTGCCGGATTGAGGCGTCTCAACGCAGCGGTTCAAGCCAGCCCCAGCGGTCCTCGACGCTGCCGTCGAACAGGCCGAAATAAAGTTGCTGCAGGCGCCGCGTCACCGGGCCCGTGCGGCCATCGCCCACGGGGCAGCCGTCCACGCTGCGGATGGGCGTGATCTCGGCGGCGGTGCCGCACATGAACACCTCGTCGGCCAGGTACAGATACTCGCGCGGCAGCGCGCGCTCCACCACCTCGATGCCGTGCGCACGTGCCAGCGTCATCAGCGTGTGGCGGGTGATGCCGTTGAGCAGGCTGGCCGAGACCGGCGGCGTGTGCAGCGCACCGTCGAACACCAGGAACAGATTCTCGCCGGCGCCCTCGCTCAGCAGGCCGTCGTGCGCCAGCGCGATGCCTTCGCCGAAGCCCAGTCGCCGGGCCTCGCGCGCGATCAACTGGCCCGAGAGGTAGTTGCCGCCGGCCTTGGCGCCGGCCGGAATGGTGTTGGGCGCGAAGCGCTGCCAGCTGGAGACGCAGGCGTCGATGCCCTGTTCCAGCACGCCTTCGCCCAGATAGGCGCCCATGGACCGGGCGGCGACGGCCACCTCGGTGGGGCAGTCGGCGGAGAGGCCGAAGCCGCCCAGGCCGCGGAACGCCACCGGGCGGATGTAGGCGGCGTCGAGCCGGTTGGCCTGCAGCACCTCGTGGCAGGCGGCACCGAGCGCGGCCTGATCCCAGGGCATGGCCATGGCGTAGATCCGGGCCGAGTGGAACAGGCGCTTGAGATGGTCCCGCAGGCGGAAAATGGCCGCGCCGTGGGGCGTGCGGTAGCTGCGGATGCCCTCGAACACCGAGGAGCCGTAGTGGATGGCGTGCGCCATCACGTGGGTGGTGGCTTCGTGCCAGGGCTTGATGGCGCCGTTGTGCCAGATCAGCTCGGGGTAGGCTTGCGCCATGACGGACTCCGCGTGGGGAAATCCGGCATTTTAGGCCAGTGCTCCGAAATGCCGCCCTTGCGCTGCGTCATCAAGCGTCCCGATGCTCATACCAGGGCTCGAGCCGCCGCGGCACCGGCGCATTCTTCAGGCGCACGTAGCGCGGCAGTCCGTCCGGGCCATAGGGCGGGTAGGCCTCGCCCCGGGTCAGCGGCGCCAGATACGCGCGTGCGGCGGCGGTGATGCCGTAGCCGTCGCGGCGGATGAAGGCGCGCGGCAGTTTCTTCTCGTGGTTGGCCACCTTGGCGAGCGCTGCCGGCACGATCTTCCAGCGGTACGGCGCGTCGCCCGTGCGCGCGATCACCGGCATTGTGCCGCTGCGTCCGGCCAATGCGTATTCGACCGCGGCGCGGCCCACGGCCGCGGCCTGTTCGGCGTCGGTACGCGAGGCGATGTGGCGCGCCGAGCGCTGCAGATAGTCGGGCAGCGCCCAGTGCACCTTCAGACCCAGCTTCTGCCTGACCAGTGCGGCCAGCAGCGGCGCCACGCCGCCCAGTTGCGCGTGTCCGAACGCATCGCGGGTGCCGGCTTCGGCCAGGAAAGCGCCCTCGGCGTTGCGCACGCCCTCGGAGGCCACCACCGTGCACCAGCCCACCCGCGCCACCGTCGCCTCGACGCGCGCGAGAAAACCGGCCTCGTCGAACGGCCGCTCGGGGAACAGGATCAGGTGCGGCGCATCGTCGGGCTGCTGCGCGGCCAATCCGGCGGCGGCGGCGATCCAGCCGGCGTGGCGGCCCATCACCTCGATCACGAACACCTTGGTCGAGGATTCGGCCATCGAAGCCACGTCCAGGCTGGCCTCGCGCACGGCCAGCGCGGTGTACTTCGCCACCGAGCCGAAGCCGGGGCTGCAGTCGGTGACGGCGAGATCGTTGTCCACGGTCTTGGGCACGCCCACGCAGACCAGATCGCGGCCGCCGGCCCTGGCATAGGCCGAGATCTTCAGCGCGGTGTCGGCCGAGTCGTTGCCGCCGTTGTAGAGGAAATAGCGGATGTCGTGCGCAGCCAGTACCTGCAGCAGGCGTGCATAGGCGGCGGGATCGGTCTCGGGCGTCTTCAGCTTGTAGCGGCAGGAGCCGAACGCGCCGCCGGGGGTGTGCGCCAGCGCACGCAGGGCGGCTGCGGATTCCCTGCCGGTGTCGATCAGGTCCTCGCGTAGCACGCCGAGGATGCCGTTGTGCGCGGCATAGGCGCGCACCCCCCGCGCGCGCGCGGCGGACAGCACCGCCGCCGCGGTGGTGTTGATGACGGCAGTGACGCCGCCGGACTGGGCGTAGAGCAGTTTTCCGGCCATGGGAACTCCGCGGGGCGCAAGGGTCTGGTTTGACTCGGACGCCCGCGCGCCGCAAGCTTCCGGCCGGTCACAAGCATAGCGGGCGGTCCTCGGGACCGCATCGCGAGGGAATTCCATGCGACTGGTACTCCTCGGCGCACCCGGCTCGGGAAAGGGCACCCAGGCGGCGCGGCTCAGGGCGGCGCTGGGCGTGCCGCACATCTCCACCGGCGATCTGTTGCGCGCCGCGGTGGCTGCCGGTACGCCGCTGGGACAGAAGGCCAAGGCGGTGATGGACGCAGGCCATCTGGTCTCCGACGACATCGTGCTGGGCATGCTCGAACAGCGCCTGGCGCAGCCGGATGCACGCGCCGGTTTCATTCTCGACGGCTATCCGCGCAACCTGGCGCAGGTGCAGGCGCTGGATGCGCTGCTGGCGCGCATGCGTCAGCCGCTGGATGCGGTGATCAAGCTGCGCGTGCCCAGCGCGGTGATCATCGCGCGCACCGAACTGCGTCACCGCGCCGAGGGCCGCGCCGACGACGACCCGGCCACCGTGCGCAAACGGCTTGCCGTCTACGCGCAGCAGACCGCGCCGGTGGCCGAGCATTACACGCGCGCCGGAACGCTGCGTCTGGTCGACGGCGTGGGTACGCTGGACGAGGTGTTCGCACGCATCATGGCGGCGCTAGGCGAGGCACCGGCCGCCGCCGCCGCGCGCTGACCGGCGCCGATGCGTTTGCACATCCTGGGCATCTGCGGCACCTTCATGGGTGGCGTCGCGGCGCTGGCCCGCGAATCGGGGCACGACGTCGAGGGCTCCGATGCCGATGTCTACCCGCCGATGAGCACGCAGTTGCGGGCGCTGGGCATCGTGCTGCACGAGGGCTATGCCGCCGGGCCTTTGCAGGGGTGGGCCGGACATCCTCCGCCCGAGCATGTACTGGTGGGCAATGCGCTCTCGCGCGGCAATGCGGCCGTCGAATATCTGCTCGATAGCGGCCTCGATTACACTTCCGGCCCGCAATGGCTGGGCGAGCATGTGCTGCGCGGACGCCATGTGCTGGCGGTGGCCGGTACGCACGGCAAGACCACCACCACCGCATTGCTGGCGCACCTGCTGGAGCACGCCGGGCTGGCGCCGGGATTCCTGATCGGCGGCGTGCCCGCGGGTTTCGCGGCCTCGGCGCGGCTGGGCACCGGCCGGCACTTCGTGGTCGAAGCCGACGAGTACGACACGGCGTTCTTCGACAAGCGCTCCAAGTTCGTGCACTACCGGCCGCGCATCGCGGTGCTCAACAACCTCGAATACGATCACGCCGACATCTTCCCCGACGTGGCCGCCATCCAGCGCCAGTTCCACCATCTGGTGCGTACGGTGCCCGGCGGCGGCACGCTGGTCGTCAACGCCGAGGATGCACACCTGGCCGAGGTGCTGGCGATGGGCTGCTGGACGCCGGTGCAGTCGTTCGGCATCGAGGCCGGCGACTGGCGCGCGCGGCTGCTCGAAGCCGACGGCAGCGCCTTCGAGGTGCGTCACCGGGAGCGGGTCCTCGGCAGCGTGCGCTGGTCCCTGCTGGGGCGGCACAACGTGATGAACGCGCTGGCGGCGCTGGCGGCCGCCGCGGCGGCCGGCTGCGCCCCACAGCAACTGCTGCCCGCGTTCGCAGGCTTCGCGGGCGTGAAACGGCGGCTGGAGCGGATCGGTGCGCGGGACGGCCTGCACATCTACGACGACTTCGCGCACCATCCCACCGCCATCTCCGCTACCCTGGCCGGCTTGCGCGCGCGCGTGGGTGCTGCACGCATCCTCGCCGTGCTGGAGCCGCGCTCCAACTCCATGCGGACCGGAACGCACGCGGCGGCGCTGGCGCCGGCGCTGCGCGAAGCGGACGTGGTGCTGCTGCTGGCGAGGCCGGAATTGCGCTGGGATGCCACGGCGGTGATCACCGCGTTGGGCGGGCGCGGCCTGGCCGTGCCCGACGTACCGTCGCTGCTGCGCGAACTGGGCGCGCGGGCGCGGCCGGGCGACCACGTGGTGTTCATGTCCAACGGCGGCTTCGAGGGTGCGCCGCGGCGTTTCGCGCAGGGCGGCTGAACGCGGACACCCGTTTGCACGGGTTGTCCCGCGCCGCCGTGCGGGCTAAGGTTGGGAATCCGCACGCAAGGATCCGGGGCCGATGCCGTATCACTCGGGTACTGCGGCTGCGGTCGTCGTCGTGGCGGCGCTGCTGCTCGCAGCCTTTCTGTTCAACCGCGTGGTGGCGTGGCTGCTGTGCCGTGGGCGGCAGCACGAGGCATGGGCGGGGTTCGTCCGCCAGATGTGGCCGGCGCTGGAGCCGCTGTCGTACCTGTTCGCACTGGCCGCCGCCGGTGCGCGCCTGCCGTTGCCTGCCGGTGCGCTGGCGCTGCTGCGGCACGCGTGGGCCATCGCCCTGATCGCCACCCTGACCTGGCTGGCGCTGCGCGCGCTGGGAGCCGGCGAGGCGCTGGTGCGCCGGCGCCATCCGGCCACCGCGGCCGACAATCTCAACGACCGCCGCATCCTCACCCAGATGCGCGTGCTGATCGTCAGCGGCCGCGTGCTGGTGACGCTGCTGGGCCTCAGCACGGCGCTGACCACGTTTCCGATGGTGCGCACGCTGGGCGCGAGCCTGCTGGCTTCGGCCGGCATCGCCGGCATCGTGGTCGGCTTCGCCGCGCGGCCGTTGCTCTCCAACCTGCTGGCCGGGCTGCAACTGGCGCTGACCCAGCCGCTGCGGCTGGACGACGTGGTGATCGTGCAGGGCGAGTGGGGACGCATCGAGGAGATCGCCAGCACCTACGTGGTGGTGCGTATCTGGGACGAACGCCGCCTGATCGTGCCGCTGACCTGGTTCATCGAGAACCCGTTCCAGAACTGGACGCATACCAGCGCCGCGCTGACCGGCAGCGTGCACCTGTGGGTGGATTACCGCACGCCGCTGGCGCCGCTGCGCGCCGAACTGCAGCGGTTGTGCCGCGCGGCACCGGACTGGGACGGTCGTGCGGTAGTGCTGCAGGTCACCGACAGCGGGCCGCAGGCCATGCAACTGCGCGCGCTGGTCACCGCCGCGGATTCGGCACGGGCCTGGAATCTGCGCTGCGCGATACGCGAAGGCCTGATCGACTTCCTGCAGCGCGAGTATCCGCAGTGCTTGCCGCGCTGGCGCGGCGAACTCGATTCCGCGGGTGCCGCGCCGTGAACACGGCGGCCGACCTGCCGCCGCCGCCGGTGCAGCCGGCGCCGGGCGAACGCTGGGCGCTGCTGCTGGACGTGGACGGCACGCTGCTGGATTTCGCGCTGCGCCCCGAGTTGGTGCGCGTGGATGCGCCGCTGCTGGCGCATCTGGCGCGGCTGCAGCAGGCGCTGGGCGGCGCGCTGGCGCTGATCAGCGGGCGCCGTGCCGCCGATCTGGCGCAATTGTTCGCGCCGCTGGGCGTCGATCGCATCGGCCTGCATGGGCTGGAGCGCATGCGCGCGGACGGCCGCTGCCAGCAGCTGTGGCAGGAGGACGCGGCCGTGACCGCACGGCTGCAGCACGCCGCGGCGGCCATCGCGGCGCGGCTGCCGGGCGTGCATGTCGAGCCCAAGGGCCCCGCCGTGGCGCTGCATTGCCGCGAAGCGCCCGCGCAGCGGCCGGCATTGCGCGATGCGGCCGCGGCGCTGGCCGCGGCGACGCCGGGCTATACCCTGCTGGAGGGTTACGAGGTGTGCGAGATCAAGCCCGCGCAGATCGACAAAGGTGCGGCCGTGCGCGCATTGCTCACCGAGCCGCCCTTCGCCGGACGCCGGCCGGTGTACCTCGGCGACGACCACACCGACGCGCCGGCGCTGGCAGCCGTGCGGACGGCAGGAGGCATTGCCGTCGCCGTGGGCACGCGCGTGGCGCCGCAGGCGACCCACCTGCTGCCCTATCCGGATGCCGTGCGCGCCTGGCTGGCGCAGCTCGCACGCCGCCTTCCGTGGCCGGTCGCATGAGCGCGCGCGGCGGCGGATACCGTACGCGCCGGCCGGCGCGCTTTCACCGCAGGAGAGGATGATGGATGGGCACCCGCTGGAATACGGCCTGATCGGCAACTGCAGCATCGCCGCCCTGGTGGACGCGCGCGGCCGCATCGTATGGGGCTGTTTTCCGCAGTTCGACGGCGACCCCACCTTCTGCGCGCTGCTCTCGCCCAGGCACCAGGGGCATGGAGACTGGGCGGTGGAGATCGAGGATTTCGATCACGCCGAGCAGGAGTACGAGCGCAATACCGCGGTGCTGGTCACGCGCCTGTACGACCGCAAGGGCCAGGGCGTGGCGATCATCGATTTCGCCCCGCGCTTCCGGCAGCGCGGGCGCATCTATCACCCGGTGATGCTGATGCGCCGTGTACGTCCGCTGTCCGGTCGGCCGCGCGTGCAGTTGCGGTTGCGGCCGCTGGACCGGTTGGGCGCGATGATTCCGGCAACCACCAGCGGCAGCAACCACATCCGCTACCTGCTCGACGCGCAGCCGCTGCGGCTGACCTCGGACCTGCCGGTACCCTTCATCCGCCGCGAGCTGCCCTTCGTCCTCGACCGCGCCTTCAGCTTCGTGCTGGGCCCCGACGAGACCCCGGACGACGCGCCGGCGCAGCTGATCGACCACCACCTGGCGCAGACGATGGACTACTGGCACCAGTGGACGCGCTACCTGTCGGTGCCCTTCGAATGGCAGGAGGCGGTGATCCGCGCCGCGGTCACGCTGAAGCTGTGCCAGTTCGAGAGCACCGGCGCCATCATCGCCGCACCCACCACTTCCATCCCCGAGGCGCCGGACAGCGGCCGCACCTGGGATTACCGCTACTGCTGGCTGCGCGACGCCGCTTTCGTGGTGCGCGCGCTCAACCGCCTGGGCGCCACGCGCAGCATGGAGGAGTACCTGGGTTTCATGCTGAATCTCATCAGCGCCAACGGCGAGCTCAACCCGGTGTACGGCATCACCTTCGAGGACCAGCTCGAGGAGTGCCAGACGGAGCACCTCGCCGGCTACGCCGGCATGGGTCCGGTGCGCATCGGCAACCTGGCCTGGCAGCAGCGCCAGTACGACATTTACGGCTCGCTGATCCTGGCCGCCGAACAGATCTTCTTCGACCAGCGCCTGCGCCGGGTCGGCGACCGCGCGGTGTTCGAAAAGCTCGAGCAATTGGGCGAGCAGGCCTGGGCCAACGCCGAGCAGCCCGATGCCGGCCTGTGGGAATACCGCGGCAACAAGAACGTGCACACCTACACCGCCGCGATGGGCTGGGTGGGCTGCGACCGTCTGGCGCGCATCGCCGGTGCGCTGGGCGACGAGGCGCGCCGGCGATACTGGCGCGAGCGCGCCGACGACCTGCACCGGCGCATCCTCGATTGGGCCTACGACGCGGAACTGGGGCATCTGGTCGCGCACAAGGGCGGCGGCAATCTCGATGCCAGCCTGCTGCCGCTGGCGGAGCTGGGCTTCATCGCCTACGACGATCCGCGCTTCGTGGCGACGGTGGAGGCCATCGGCCGCGACCTGCGCGAGGGCGACTACATTTTCCGCTATCGCCACCAGGACGATTTCGGCACGCCGCAGACCAGCTTCACCCTGTGCACCTTCTGGTACATCGGCGCGCTGGCCGGCATGGGGCGCAAGCAGGAGGCACGGCGCATCTTCGAAACCGTGCTGGCGCGGCGCACGAGCCTCGGCCTGCTCTCCGAGGACATCGATCCGAAGACCGGCGCACTGTGGGGCAACTTCCCGCAGACCTACTCGATGGTGGGTCTGATCAACGCCGCCATGCGTCTCTCGCGCAGTTGGGAAGAGGCGCTGTGAGCCGGCTGGTGGTGGTCTCCAACCGCGTGGCACTGCCGGAGGAGACGCGCGCCGGCGGTCTCGCGGTGGCGCTGCGTGCGGCGCTGGCCGAGCATGGCGGATTGTGGTTCGGCTGGAGCGGGCGCATCGCCGAGGACACCGGGCCGCCGCAGCACCGCCAGCACGAGGGCATCGGCTACCTCACCGTGGACCTGGGTCGCGGCGCGCACGCCGGCTATTACGTCGGCTTCGCCAACCGTGTGCTGTGGCCGCTGCTGCACGACCGCGTCGATCTGATGGAATTCTCGCGCGAGGACTACCGCACCTACCGCGAGGTCAACCGCATGCTGGCGCGGCAGCTGCTGACGCACCTGCGCGGCGACGACGTGATCTGGGTGCACGACTACCATCTGATCCCCTTCGCCGCCGAACTGCGCCGCGCCGGCTGCCGGCAGCGTATCGGCTTCTTCCTGCACACCGCGCTGGCGCCGGCCGCTCTGCTGGAATACATGCCGTGCCACAGCGACCTGCTGGACGCGCTGGCCGACTACGACCTGGTGGGCGTGCAGAGCCGGCACGACCTGGCCAGTCTGCGCGACTACTGCACGCGCATGCTGGATGCGCGCATGGACGACGGCGGCAGTGACGTGCTGCGGCTGCCCGACGGCCGCCGCGTACGCATCGGCGCGTTTCCCATCGGCATCGACGCGGCGGCGATCCGGCACGCGGCGCAGCGCGCGCTGGCCGGCGCCGCCATGCGGCGCATGCGCGCCAGTCTGGGAGAGCGCCGGCTGATCATCGGCGTGGACCGTCTGGACTATTCCAAGGGCCTGGCGGAGCGCCTGCAGGGCTTCGGCCAGCTGCTGGAGCAGCACGCACACTGGCGTGGCCGCGTCTCGCTGCTGCAGATCGCGCCCACCTCGCGCGGCGAGGTGCCCGAGTACCGCGCGATCCGCCGCGAGCTGGAGCGCATCGCCGGGCACATCAACGGCCGCCACGCGGAACCCGACTGGGTGCCGATCCGCTACGTCAACCGCGCCTATCCGCACACCACGCTGTGCGGCTACTACCGCATGGCGCGGGTAGGGCTGGTGACGCCGCTGCGCGACGGCATGAACCTGGTGGCCAAGGAGTATCTGGCCAGCCAGGACGGCGAGGATCCGGGCGTGCTGGTGCTGTCCTCCTTCGCCGGCGCCGCCGAGCAACTGGACAGCGCGCTGACGGTCAATCCGCGCGACCACCTCGCCGTGGCCACGGCACTGGACCAGGCGCTGGCCATGCCGCTGGAGGAGCGCAGGGCGCGCTGGCAGTCGGCCATGCAGGTCATCGAACGCGAGGACATCACCGCGTGGCGCAGGGCCTTCCTGGGCCAACTGCGCGCCAGCGCGGCGGCGCGGTGAACCCTTTGCCGCGGGCGCACTCCAAGAAAGCTGACCCGCGCCGCGCCGCGGGCCGTCCGTCGACCGGGAGATCCGCCATGACCATTTCGTGCAAACGCGCCGCGCCACGCATCCTGCTGGCCGTGCGCATCCTTTCCTGCGCCGCCGCCGCGGCCGCCGCGGCCGCCATCGCGGCACCGCCGGCCCGCACGCCGCAGACCATCGAAGTGCGCATCGATGCCAGCGCCCCCGGAACGCCGTTCCCGCATTTCTGGGAGCGCATGTTCGGCTCCGGCCGCGCGGTGCTCGCGCTGCGCGCCGCGTACCGGCGCGACCTGTCGATGGTCAAGCGCGCCACCGGTTTCGACTACGTGCGCATGCACGGCATCTTCGACCGCGGCGTGGGGCTGTTCCACATCGGCGCGGACGGCAAGCCGGTCTACAACTTCTCCTACGTCGACCAGATCTACGACGGCCTGCTGGCGCGCGGGGTCAAGCCGTTCGTGGAATTGAGCTTCATGCCGCCGGCGCTGGCCGCCAATCGCAAGGACATCTTCAGCTTCTGGTACCACCCCAACGTCTCGCCGCCGAAGAGCTACGCGCTGTGGGACGCCATGATCGAGGCCTTCGCGCGGCACCTGATCGCGCGCTACGGCATCGACGAGGTATCCACCTGGTACTTCGAGGTGTGGAACGAGCCCAATCTCGGCTTCTGGGCCGGCAAGCCCAGGCAATCGACTTACTTCGAGCTATACGACCACACCGCGCGCGCGCTGAAGTCGGTCAGTCCGCGCCTGCGCGTGGGTGGTCCGGCCACGGCGCAGGCGGCGTGGGTGTCGACGTTCCTGCAGCACGCATGGAAGCACCACGTACCGGTCGACTTCGTCAGCACGCATGTCTACGGCGACGACACGGCGCAGAACGTGCTGCACGAGGACGTGCACATCCCGCGCGCGCAGATGGTATGCCGCGCGGTGGACAAGGTGCACCGCGAGATTGCGGCGTCGCCCGATCCGCACCTGCCGCTGATCCTCAGCGAGTACAACGCCTCCTACATGAACCTGCCCAACGTCACCGATTCGGCCTACATGGGACCGTGGCTGGCCGGCACCATCGCGCAGTGTGCCGGCAAGGTGCAGATGATGAGCTACTGGACCTTCTCCGACGTGTTCGAGGAGCAGGGCGTGGTGAAGATGCCGTTCTACGGCGGTTTCGGCCTGGTAGCCGCCTATGGCATCCGCAAGCCCGCGTTCAACGCGTTCGCGCTGCTGCACAAGCTGGGCCGCACACGGCTGGCGGTGGCTGCGCCGGCGGTGATCGCGACGCGGCGCCAGGACGGCGACCTGGCGCTGGCGCTGTGGAACTACGCGCCGCCGGTCAGCGCGACGCCGCACTATGTCGACGCCGAACCGGCGGGGATGGTCAAGCGCTTCGTGCTGCATTTCACGCACCTGCCGGCGCGCGCCTACGCCACGCTGTGGCGGCTGGGCCGGCATCACGGCGACGTCATGCGCCTGTACGACGCCATGGGGCGTCCCGCCTATCCCACGCGCGCGCAGATCGCCCGCTTGCGCGAGGCGGGACGGCTGGCGCCGCCGCGGGTGCTGCGCCTCGACCACGACACGCTGCGGCTGACGTTGCCGCCCTACGGGCTGGCACTGCTGGAGGTGCATGCCGCGCCGTGACCGCGCCCGCCGGCGCGCCCGCGCCCGGACGGGCGGCGGGGGGCCGAAGCCCCGCGCGCGGCGGTGCGTCCGCGCCGCCCTCGGCGGGGCCCGCGTGCAACTCCACGGCGGCGGCCGGCTGCGCGGGCGGAGCCTCAGGCGCCGGTGCGCGCATCCGGCGGATCGAAACACGGCGGCTGCGCGATCCAGTGCGCGCGCGCCGCGCCCCAGGCGCCGAGCGCGAAGCCCCAGGCGACCGTCAGCGCCGGCACGCCACCCCACAGCGGACCGAAGCGCTCGATCAGCGCATACAGCAGCCAGGAGGTGCCCATCTGGCCGAGCACGGTGACCGTCATCACCAGTGTGCGGCCGATGCGTCCGCGCGGCAGGTTCAGATACAGCGCCAGCGTGGCCAGCGCCAGCGGCGGCGCCAGCACCGCGGTGGTGGCCAGGACCTGCGGCCAGGCGGCGGGTTCGATCAGCAGCGTGGCCAGCCCGGTGTAGACGAAGGCGCTGAGGACGGCACCGGGCAGCACGCCCAGGAAACTGTCCACCAGCTGCGTCTTGAACGCGGCGTGTGTCGGCGGCGCCATGGTGAAATACAGCTCGCCCAGACTGGGCCGCAACCGCGGCATGCCCAGACCGACGGTGTTGAGGCCGGTCATGGCGAAGAAGGTGGCATAGCCGGCCACCATCCCGATCTGCGCGCCGCGGCCCAGTGCCAGCGCGTACGCCAGCACGAAACCGCCGAACAGCAGCCAGCGCACCAGCCAGCCGCGTGCCTGTTCATGCGGCAGCAGCAGCGCCCGCAGCAGCGCGCGCTGGCGTGCCGGCGCCGGCGCACGGTGGTAGCGCGCGGCGCACAGCCGCAGCCGCTCGGCGGCCGCCTGTTCGGACCAGCCGTTGAGCGCGCGCAGCAGCCGGCCGCGCGACACCGCCTGCGGCTGCGCCATGCCGCGTTGCATGGGGTCGGGCGCCTGCATGGGCGTTTCGGGCAGCGGTACGTCGCCGGGCGGGAACAGCCGCAGCCATGCCCGGCGCAGCAGCAACAGCGCCAGCAGCGCGGCGGCCAGCGGCAGCAGCGCACCGGAGAGCGCGGACGCCAGTGCCGCCCAGACCGCGGCGGGCAGGAAACGCGCGCCGATCAGCACCGCCCAGAAGTACAGACCCGCGCGCGAGCCGCTGCTGGCCAGCACCGCCCAGGCCAGCGCCAGCAGGCCGTAGCCCAGCGCCATCCAGCCCGCGGCCGGGCCGTACAGCAGGCCCGCAGCCGCCGCGGGCAGCAGCCAGAACAGCAGCGCCCAGACGCTGCCGGCGCGCGTCAAGGCGGCGCGGAAACCCGGCAGCAGCAGGGTCTCCCTGCGCGCGATGGACTTCAGCGTCGCGCCGGCGGTCATCCACAGGAACCACAGCGCGAACCCGGCCAGCATCGACGCGGGCGTGCGCAGGCGCGACCCCAGCGCAAGCGGCAACGCCGCGGCCGCGGCCAGCATCAGGCCAGTCATCAGCACCGCCCACGGCGCCAGCCGCAGCGGCAGCAGCGCCAGCGCGCGCGCCGGCCTCATGCCAGTTCCACGAACAGGTCCTCGAGGTCCATGGGCGTCAGCGCCAGTTCGGCGCCTTCGCGCGGCGCCAGTGCGTGCAGTCGCGCCATGGCCTCCGCGTCGCCGGTGTCGACGACGTAGCGCGCCGCGTCCTCGTGCAGGCGTGCGGAAAGCGCGCCCGCCAGCGCGGGCAGGGCGGTGAAGCCGGACGGCCGCGCCAGCACCGCGCGGCGCAGCCGGTCGCGCAGCTCCGACAGCGGCCGCATCAGCGCGATGCGCCCGCCGCGCAGCAGCGCGATGTCGGCTTCCACGCGCTCGAGGTCGGTGGTGATGTGGGTGGAGAAGATCACCGTCTTGCCGGGACGGCGCACCAGCGGCACCAGCGTGGCCAGGAAGTCGCGCCGGGCGATGGGATCGAGGCTGGCCACCGGCTCGTCGAGCACCAGCAGGTCGGGATCGGGCGCCAGCGCGCGCACGATGGCGAGCATCTGCCGCTGCCCCTGCGAGAGCGCGGCGATCTTCTTTTTGCGATCGAGCTGCCACTCGGCCAGCAGGCGCTCGACCAGCGCGGTGTCCCAGCGCCGATAGAACGCGGCGGTGAAGGTGAGGAAATCACCCACCTTCATCCACGGGAAGAGGTCGAAGCTCTGCGGCACGTAGCCGATGCGGTGCAGACGCTCGCCGCGCGGCCCGTCCATCGGCTCGCCCAGCAGTTCGATGTCGCCGGCATCCGCCGGCACAAGGCCCAGCAGACAGCGCAGCAGCGTGGTCTTGCCCGCCCCGTTGCGGCCCAGCAGGCCGACGACGCGGTCCGGCGCCACCGTCCAGTCGAGGCGGCTGAGCACCTCGTGCCCGTCGAAGGTCTTCACCAGGTGGCGTACCGCCACGGCGCGCGCCGTGCCCGGGGGTGATGCGATCGTGGCGTCCATCATCGGGCTGCCCAGTCGGTCCAGGCCCCATCCTGCCATGCGGCCGGGCGTGGCCGCAGCGGGGGCAAGGCTACACTGGCACGATGCCGCAGCCGCTTGCCGATCTGCCGCTGTTTCCGCTCTCCACGGTGCTGTTTCCCGGGGGGCGGCTGCAACTGCGCGTATATGAGCCGCGCTATGTCGATCTGGTGCGCGAATGCACGCATGCGCAGAAGCCCTTCGGCGTCAACCTGATCCTGCGCGGCCACGAGGCCGGTACGCCGGCGGTGCCGGCGGCCGTGGGCACGCTGGCCCGCATCTGCGATTTCTTCACGCTGCCGGACGGTCTGTTGGGCATCCTGGTCGAGGGCGGCCAGCGCTACCGCGTGCGCGCCACGCGGGTGCGCAGCGATGGCCAGCTGCGCGCGCGCGCCGCCCTGTGGCCGGACGAGCCGCCCACGCCGCTGCAGCCGCGGCATGGCCTGCTGGCGACCCTGCTGCAGCGTCTGCTGGAAGCCGCCGCGGCGGATCTGCCGCAGCCCTGGAGCGCGCCGCAACTGGACGATGCCGCCTGGGTGGGCTGCCGTCTGGCCGAGCTGCTGCCGCTCGACAACGAGGAGCGCCAGGGCCTGCTGGAACTGCGCGATGCCGACGCGCGGCTGGACGCGCTCAGCGCGCTGTTGCCGCGTTTCCAGCGACCTTGACCGCAAGACGCGCCGTTCAGGGCAGCAGCCACCAGCAGCCGTGGTCGCGCTCGACGGCGAAGCGCAGCCCGGTGCCGTCGTCCAGTTGCACCGCCAGGGACGGTGACGCGGGGCCGTCCGTGCCGGCCCCATCCGGCACGGCGCTGCGCAGCGGGGCAGCCGGCGCGTCATCCTCCAGCGTGATGCCGGTCAGGCCCGCCCGCATCGCGACCGCCAGCGCCTGCAGCCGCGCGCGCGCATCCTGCGCGTCGTAGCCCCGCCAGAGCATCAGTCCGGACAGCCGGTTGACGTCGTGTGTCAGGAACGCATCCGCCACGCGCGCGCGCAGCTCATCGGCATCCAGCGGACACAGATGCAGGGGCGGGCCGCTGCCGGCTGCCGCGCGTTCCGGCAGCACGCCGCGCGCCAGGCTGTCGTCGCGGCAGGGGGTGCCGCTGAACAGGATGCTGCCGCCGGGGCCCAGGCAACGGTATACCGGCTGCGGCTGCAGCTCCTGCGCGCGCAGCACGCCGCAGCCCGGCGCCAGCGCCAGCGCCACGACCAGCAGGAGGGAGGACATCCGGCACATCGCGGCGGCACGGCGGTTCAGCGCAGGCGCTCCAGCACGGCTTCGGTGGGACGCGAGAGGTTGAGCGTGTAGAAGTGCAGCTCCGGCGCGCCGCCGTCGAGCAGGCGCCGGCACATGCCCGCCACCACGTCGGCGGCGAAGCTGCGGATCGAGGCCGTGTCGTCGCCGTAGGCCTGCATGCGGCGCACGATCCAGCGCGGGATCTCGGCGCCGCACTGCTCGGAGAAGCGCCTGAGCTGCGCGAAGTTGGACACCGGCATGACGCCCGGCACGATCGGTACATCCACGCCGGCGCGGCGCGCGTCCTCGACGAAATGGAAATACGCGTCGGCATTGAAGAAATACTGCGTGATCGCGCTATCCGCGCCGGCCGCGACCTTGGCCGCGAAGTGGCGCACGTCGGCGTGCGCATCGTCGGCCTGCGGATGCGTCTCGGGATAGGCCGCCACGGTGATGTGGAATGCGCACCCCGGCTGGCCGCGGATGAAGCGCACCAGGTCCGCGGCATAGCGGAAATCGCCGGTGGCCGCCATGCCCGAGGGCAGGTCGCCGCGCAGCGCCACCACGCGCGTGCAGCCGATTTCGCGGTACTGCGCCAGCAGCGCGGCGATCTCGGCGCGCGTGCCGCCCATGCACGACAGGTGCGGCACCGCGTCCAGCCCGTGTGCCGCGCGCAGCGCGCGCACCGTGTCCGGCGTGTAGCTGAGGGTCGAGCCGCCGGCGCCGAAGGTGACCGACACGAAGCGCGGCGCGTGCGTCTTCAGCCGCGCCACCGCACGCTCGAGCTGCGCGTGCTGCTCGGGTGTCTTCGGCGGGTAGAACTCGAAGGAAATGGCGGACCGCGCGCGGGTCATGCTCCGCTCCTGCTCGGATATCGCTTCATCGAGATGGAAGGATAATCATGCGTGGACGGGCGCCGCGCAAGCACCCGGCGCCGGACCGCGGGCGTGCCCGGCTCGTGCAGACAGCGCGCCTCCCGATGTGCGCAGGCCGCCGCCGCGCCATCGCCGCGACGCGCCTCACCGGCGTTGTCGCCCCCTGGGACCGGGCGGATATCTCTCGGTCCCCGCATCGCGTGATGCCCACGGCGACGCCGGCCGATTGCGAGACCCGCGCCGATCAGGCAAGCGCCTCATCGGCGCAGGATTTGCCGATTGACACGGTATCGGAGGAAGCTGAACATCCGGCGTGATCACCCGTATCCGGGGTCTGTTTTTTGTTGGGCGGCTCGGAGGCAATATGAAGACAGTCGCTGGGGGCGTAATCGCCGTCGTTCTACTTGTGTTCTACGTCCTGCTTGTTTATTCGGCAGTGCACGTCGTCAACTGCGTCAGCACCTCGGGCTGCATCGACACAACAGTTGCCTTATTCAACGATGTCAAGTCTCAAGCCATGTCTGTACTTGGAGGTTTGGTGTCCGCACTAATAATTTCCGAGTTGGCTGTTGCAAAGCCAGGTGAAGCGCCTGCGACTCGTTTCCTGGCTAATGCATCCAACCGAGCGAAAAATATTCTTCGCTGGACAACTTGGCTTTACGTGGGCGCCTGGCTGATTACCGGCGCTTGGGCCTTTTGGACCGGCTTGAATCACCCATCAGTGTTGCCTGCTCTCACGAGCGTGGGGCAATCTTGGTTAGGACTTGCGGTAGCGTCTGCTTATGCTTACTTTGGCCTTAGGCCTGCCAATGTTTAACTACTCATTCCTGCGGACCGCCAACCTCTACGGTTTGCGGCTACTAAATTCAGGCGTTAGCACTCAAGGGGAATACCGTGGCTGAACTGGTTTATGTCGACAACTCTAACGTCTTCATCGAAGGTAAGCGTGTGAAGGCTGTTGAATCAGGTCTCGCGATGAATATTTATGACGCGATGAACAACCGAATTCTTGACAACAGCTACAAGATAGATTTTGGACGCCTTCATTACTTCATCGCAGGTGACGACAGGACGAAAATCAAGCGCTGCATGTTGTTCGGAAGCCGCCCACCGCCCAATGACTCGTTATGGGACATAGCGCGGAAGGCTGGGTTCCAAGTAATCGTTGAAGATCGGAACATCGCGAATAAGGAGAAGAAGATCGACACGGGGATCGTCGCTGCGATGATCAAGGATGCATATACCATCGCAGACAGGGCGGCGGACACGATCACTCTGGTTGCTGGAGACGCCGATTTTGTGCCTTCGGTGCGCCCGCTGGTGGAGGATGGGTTTAGGGTCGAGGTTGTTTTCTGGGACCACGCCGCCAAAGAACTACGCGAGTGCTGCTCAAAGTTCATCTCACTCAATCCTATCCTCAATCATCTTGCATACTAATGTGAGCGCTAAAGGCGGCTATTTTCCCATTCATGAGCTCTATGAATCTTCCAGTAATGATGCATAACAAGTGTTAGGTTTTCGCTATGAGCTACGACCCGCATTGGACAAGTTACCTGTCTGCGCTGTTGACCCCAACTGTTGCGGTTTTGGGTTCAGTTATCACCTACCGTCAGTGGCGCACTGCACAGAACAAGCTGAAGCTTGATCTATTTGACCGGCGTTTTTCCGTTTATGATGCAGCAAGAAATTTGCTCGCCGCGATCATGACCAGCGGTAAAGCTAAAGACGAAGAGGTTTTCAAATTTCTATTTGCTACTCGCGAAGCCAAGTGGTTGCTGAATATCGAAGTGGCAACATATTTGGAAGAACAACTATATCACAAGGCCATCGACTTGCAGACTCTGCAAGCTGAACTTGTGAGTGTTCCAGTCGGTGATGAGCGATCTACAAACGTCGAGAGACAGGCCGAAATTAAGAAGTGGTTCGCCGCTCAATATATAGTGCTAGATGAAAAGTTCTCCCCCTTCCTTAAATTGCAACACTGAACTTAACAAGCCATTATTGATTACGAAACATGAGAGGAAAATTTATGAAGAAGGTTAAACCTGATGAACTTCGCCTTGAGTATCGCCGGGAAGACCTCGGGAAAGGTGTTCGAGGAAAGTATCTGAAGGCCTATCGCGCCGGCACGAATCTTGTCCTGCTCGAACCCAAGGTCGCGGCAGCCTTCCCATCGGACCGTGCGGTAAATGAGGCGCTCAGCACCCTCATCGAAGCCGCCGAGCATGCGGTCATGGCAACACGTTCAACGCGGACGCGCCCAAAGCGGCGCCCTGGTTAGCCTGGTCGTTAGACCGCTACGGAAGTTCGGAGAGCGAACTCGGAGAACAAACATGGGTGCGGGATTCTGGCTGAAGCGGTTCTCGCTTGCGTTCTTGATTGCCGGCGCATTGCTCTTTGCCGTGCAACTCGGCAAGGGCCACGCGCCGACTGACGCGGCGCAGTTCGCGGCGCTCTGGGGCGCGCTGTCCGCCGCGATTTTTGCGCTGACTGGCTACATCCGGTACAGGCGCAACCCGGCGTGCATGCTGCCACCGCCCCGTCGGCAATGAGCCTGCGGCGGTGAGCCGGCCGGCCCGCGGCATGCGGGCCGGCAGCGGGCGGCGTGGTTCAGTACCGGTAGTGCCCGGGCTTGTACGGGCCGTCCCGCGGCACGCCGAGGTACTCGGCCTGCGCGGGCGTGAGCCGGGTCAGCTTCACGCCGATCTTCTGCAGATGCAGGCGCGCGACTTCCTCGTCGAGCTTCTTCGGCAGGATGTAGACCTTCGGCTCGTAGAAATCCTTGTTGGCCCACAGGTCGATCTGCGCCAGCGTCTGGTTGCTGAAGCTGTTGGACATCACGAAGCTGGGGTGGCCGGTGGCGCAGCCCAGGTTCACCAGACGCCCTTCGGCCAGCAGGAAAATGCTGTTGCCGCCGGTGAAGGTGTACTTGTCCACCTGCGGCTTGATGTTGAGCTTCCGCGCGCCGCTGGCGTTGAGCCGGTCCACCTGGATCTCGTTGTCGAAGTGGCCGATGTTGCAGACGATGGCCTGGTCCTTCATCGCCTGTAGGTGCTCCAGCGTGAGGATGTCCCGGTTGCCGGTGCAGGTGACGTAGATGTCCGCCGTGCCCAGCGTGTCCTCGACGGTCTTCACCTCGAAGCCCTCCATCGCCGCCTGCAGCGCGCAGATCGGGTCGATCTCGGTGACGATCACGCGGCAGCCGTAGGCGCGCAGGCTGTGCGCGCTGCCCTTGCCGACATCGCCGTAGCCGCACACCACGGCCACCTTGCCGGCCAGCATCACGTCCATGGCGCGTTTGAGGCCGTCGGCCAGCGATTCGCGGCAGCCGTAGAGGTTGTCGAACTTGCTCTTGGTCACCGAGTCGTTCACGTTGATCGCCGGCACCAGCAGCTTGCCGGCCTCGGCCAGCTGGTACAGCCGGTGCACGCCGGTGGTGGTCTCCTCGGACACGCCCTTCCAGGCTTTGACCACGTCGTGCCAGTAGCCCGGGCGCTCCCTGGCCACGCGCTTGAGCAGGTTCTTGATCACCTGCTCCTCGTGGCTGGCCGCAGGCGTGTCCGCCCAGCCGCTGCCGTTCTCCAGCTCGAAGCCCTTGTGGATCAGCAGGGTCACGTCACCGCCGTCGTCGACCACCAGCTGCGGGCCCAGCGTGCCGCCGCCGAAACCCAGCGCGGCCAGCGTGCAGTCCCAGTATTCCTCCAGCGTCTCGCCCTTCCAGGCGAACACCGGCATGCCGCCGGCGGCGATCGCGGCGGCAGCGTGGTCCTGCGTGCTGAAGATGTTGCAGGAGGCCCAGCGGACGTCGGCGCCGAGACCCTTCAGCGTCTCGATCAGCACGGCGGTCTGGATGGTCATGTGCAGGGAGCCGGTGATGCGCACGCCGGCCAGCGGCTGCTGCGGCGCGTATTTGGCGCGGATCGCCATCAGCCCGGGCATTTCCTGCTCGGCGATGTCGATTTCCCTGCGGCCGAATTCGGCCAGGCGGAGGTCGGCGACGCGGTAATCGTGGCCGGCGGCGGGGTGGGCGAGGGCGTTCATGGCGTGCTCCGTGGGACGGACGGGAGGCGCGGCAGCGCAGTGCGCGGCCGGCGGGCGCCGTTGCTCTGGATCGCGCGCCGAGCCTGGCCGCGGCCGCGCCGTGCGGGCGCGGGTGATGCGGTCGCAGCGCCCCTCGGCGGCGCGGGCCGCAATGGTATCGCTTTCTCCGGATGGAAAGATAAAGGCGCCGCACCGGGCCGCGCGGGCGCTTGCAATCGGGTGTGCACTGCAGCATTTTGCATCCGGGCCCCACCGTGCAGCGCGCATGTCCGAAGTTCGCGATCCCGATACCCGACCCCAGGATGCCCCCCTGCGCGAAGACGTGCGCGTGCTGGGGACGCTGGTGGGGACCATGCTGGCCGAGCAGCTCGGCGTGGAGTTCCTCGACGCGGTCGAGATAGTGCGCACCGCCGCCATCGCGCGCCGCGAGGCGGGCCTGGACGCGGGCGATCTGGCGGCGCGCCTGGCCGGCCTGCCGCCGGCACGCGCCGAAGCGCTGACGCGCGCGTTCTCCACCTATTTCCAGACGGTCAACGTAGCCGAACGGGTGCACCGCATCCGCCGCCGCCGCGCCTACCAGCGCGCCGCTGCGCGGCCGCAGCCGGACGGCCTGCACGATGTGCTGGCGCGGCTGCGCGCGCGCGGCCTGCCGGAAGCGGTGTTGCGCGGGGCATTGGCGCGGCTGCGCATCGAGCCGGTGTTCACCGCGCATCCTACCGAGGCGATACGCCGCTCGCTGCTGGAAAAGGAGCAGGTATTGGTGCGTTGCCTGGTCAGCGATCTCGACGGCGAGCTGACCGCCGGCGAGCGCGCCGCCGCACGCGCGCAGATCCGCACGGTGCTGACCATCGCCTGGCAGACCGCCGAAGCCTCGGCGCAGCGGCCCAGCGTGCAGGACGAGGTGGACCACATCAGCTTCTATCTGGCCGAAGTGCTGTACCGGGTGTTGCCGGTGTTCTACGAGACGCTGGAAGACGCGCTGGGCGCACCGCTGGCGGATGGCGCGCCGCCGCGGCTGCTGGGCTTCGGCACCTGGGTGGGCGGCGATATGGACGGCAACCCCAACGTCGACGCCGAAACCATCGGCACCTCGCTGGCGACGCAGCGCGCTCTGGTGCTGGAACGCTACCGGGCCGACACCGGCCGGCTGGCGCGCCTGCTCAGCCAGTCGCGTGGTCGCGTGGCCGTGGACACGGCGATCGAGGAGCACTGCGCCGACTACGCGCACCGCCTGCCGCAGGCCGCCGCCGCCATCCGCCCGCGCCACGCCGACATGCCCTACCGCAGGCTGCTCACCCTGATGCAGGCGCGTCTGCGCGAGACGCAGGCGGGGCGTGCGCAGGCCTACGCGGATGCCGACGCCTTCGCCGCCGATCTCGAACTCGTGTTGCACAGCCTGATGGCCCACGGCGGCATGCATGCCGGCGCCTTTGCGGTGAGGCGGCTGCTGTGGCGCGTGCGCACGTTCGGGTTCCATCTGGCGCGTCTGGACGTGCGCCAGGACGCCCGTGTGCACGCGCGCGCCATCGCCGCGGCGCTGGACGATGCCGGCTGGCCCGACCGCGAGGAGGCCGCGCAGTGCGCGCGGCTGCGGCCCTGCGCCGGCGGCGAACAGCGACTGCCGGCGGCGGGGGACGCCGAGGGTCTGCGCCTGGACGCGGTGTTCGCGGCACTGGCGCGGTCGCGCGCCGCCTTCGGCGCCCAGGCCACCGGCGCCTACATCATCAGCATGGCGCACGGTGCGGCGGACGTGCTGGCGGTGCTGGCGCTGGCGCGGCGCGGAGGACTGGTCGAGGCCGGCCACGTGCCGCTGGACATCGTGCCGCTGTTGGAGACCATCGAGGATCTGCGCGGCGGCGCGGCGCTGCTGCAGGCGCTGCTGGACGATCCGGTCTACCGCGCGCATCTGGCCGCGCGCGGTGACGCGCAGACGGTGATGCTGGGCTATTCGGACAGCGCCAAGGACGGCGGCATCCTGGCGGCGCGCTGGGCGCTCGACCGCGCCCAGGTCGAACTGCTGGCGGTGGCGCAGCGGGCCGGGGTGCGGCTCGGCTTCTTCCACGGACGCGGCGGTTCGGTCAGCCGCGGCGGCGGCAAGGCCTCGCGCGCCATCCGGGCGGCGCCGCGCGGCAGCATCGACGGACGCCTGCGTTTCACCGAGCAGGGCGAGGTGGTGCACCGCAACTACGGCATCCGCGCGCTGGCGCTGCGCACGCTGGAGCAGCTCGCCGGCGCGGTGCTGGAGGCGACGCTCGAGGACGCGCCGTCCGATCCGCGCGCGTCGGACTGGCAGGCGCTGCTGGACGGCATCGCCGCCGACAGCGAGCGCGCCTACCGCGCGCTGCTGGAGGCCGAGGGATTCGTGGACTATTTCCGCTTCGCCACGCCCATCGACGTCATCGAACGCATGACGCTGAGCTCGCGTCCGCCGCGGCGCGGCGGCAGCGGCGGACTGGACAGTCTGCGCGCCATCCCCTGGGTGTTCGCCTGGACGCAGTCGCGCGCCGGCTTGACCGCCTGGTACGGAGTCGGCAGCGCGCTGGAATCGGCGGCGCGCATGCACGGCGAGGCGCGCCTGCGCGAACTGGCGCGCGAGATGCCGTTCCTGCGCACGCTGCTGGACGATGTGGAGATGGTGCTGGCCAAGTGCGACCTGGACATCGCCGAACGCTTCTCGCGGCTGGCCGGAGAGACGCTGCACGGGCGCTTCTTCCCGCGCCTGCGCGAGGAGTTTGCGGCCACCCGCCGCTGGGTGCTGCGGTTGAAGGGCGTCGGCGAACTGCTGGCCGGCGATCCGCGTCTGGCGCAGTCGATCCGCCTGCGCAACCCCTACATCGACCCGATGAGCCTGATCCAGGTGGATCTGCTGGCGCGCTGGCGCGCCGGCGGGCGCGGCGACGAAGCGTTGCTGGCGGCGCTGGTGGCCACCGTCAACGGCATCGCCCAGGGCCTGCAGAACACCGGCTGACCCGGGTCCCCGGGCGGGACCGCCGCGTCCGGACGTTTTCTGATCCAGATCAAGAGGCCGTCCCGGCGGCCGCCGCAGACTGGCGCCATGAACAGCCACGCGCCGCACGCGCCGCGCTTCGACGCCGGCCTGATCGCCCGCTACGACGTGACCGGACCGCGCTACACCAGCTATCCCACCGTGCCGCAGTTCCACGGCGGCTTCGGCGAAACGGAGCTGCGCGCCGCCGCGCGCGCCAGCAACGACGACCCCATCCCGCGTGACCTTTCGCTGTACGTGCACGTGCCGTTCTGCTTCAGCCCGTGCTTCTACTGCGGCTGTACGCGCATCATCACGCGCGACCGCGGTCGCGCCGAGCAGTACCTGGCGCATCTGTACCAGGAGATCGAGCGCACCGCGCCGCTGTTCGACCGCGATCGCCAGGTAGTGCAGCTGCATCTGGGCGGCGGCACGCCCAATTTCCTCGAAACTGCGCAACTGCGCGAGCTGGTCACCGCGCTGGACGCGCAATTCACGCTGGACTGGGCGCCCGAGCGCGAGTTCGGCATCGAGCTCGACCCGCGCAGCGCCGACGCCGGCAGCGTGCGCGCGCTCGCCGACATGGGCTTCAACCGGCTGTCGGTGGGCATCCAGGATTTCGATCCGGCCGTGCAGGCGGCGGTCAACCGCATCCAGAGCGTCGAGGACACCGCCGCGCTGCTGGAGGCCGCGCGCGCCGCCGGCTTCCGCTCGCTGAGCGTGGATCTGATCTACGGTCTGCCGCGGCAGACGCCGGAGAGCTTCGCGCGCACGCTGGATACGGTGATCGCGCTGGCGCCCGACCGCATCGCCGCCTACAGCTACGCCCACCTGCCCGGCCTGTTCAAGGCGCAGCGCCAGATCGAGCTGGGCGAATTGCCCGATGCCGCCGCCAAACTGGCCCTGCTGGGCCTCACCGTCGAGCGGCTGGGCGCCGCCGGCTACGTGTACATCGGCATGGATCATTTCGCCCGGCCGCTGGACGAGCTGGCGCGCGCGCAGCGCGCCGGCACGCTGCAGCGCAACTTCCAGGGCTACTCGACGCACGCCGATTGCGACATCGTGGGCCTGGGCATGAGCGCGATCAGCCGCATCGGCAACAGTTATCACCAGAACGCCAAGGACATCATCGGCTACTACGCCGCGCTGGATGCCGGCCGCCTGCCGGTGGCGCGCGGCATCGAGCTGGGCGGGGACGACCGCATCCGCGGTGCCGCCATCCAGGCGCTGTTGTGCCAGGGCGAGCTGGACACCCGCGCTTTCGCCGCGCGTCACGGGATCGAGTTCAGGACCTATTTCGCCGACACGCTGGCGCGGCTGAAAGGTTTCGAGGCCGACGGGCTGGTCGCATGGCGCGACGGCGTGCTGCACATCACCGCGCCGGGGCGGCTGCTGGCGCGGCCGATCGCCATGCAGTTCGACGCCTACCTGGGCGCGCGCCAGGCGGTGCGTTACTCGCGCGCCATCTGACCTCTACCGCGCGGCCGGGCACCGGCCATGGCCGGCATGCGAGGTGCGGCAACCGTATCGCGGCGGGCCGCGGAGGCATTGCTAGAATGTGCGCATGCCCGCAACGGTCCGCCGGCGATGAGCGCGAAATCCTCGGCCTGTGTGCTGCCCGTGCCGGGTGCGGCCGGCGTCGTCACCTGCGAGCGCTGTGCGCTGGTGCGCGCCTGCGGCGTGGCCGGCAACGGCAGCGTCGCCTTCGCCGACGTCCATCAGCTGGTCGAGGATGTCGGACCCTTCCGCGGCGGCCAGTACATCTTCCGCGCCGGCGAACCCTTCCGCAATCTGTACGCGGTGAAGTCGGGCACGATCAAAACCGTGCAGACCGATGCCGAGGGGCGCGCGCAGGTGCTGGGTTTCCATCTGCCCGGCGAAGTGGTGGGTCTGGAAGCGGTGGATCCGGGCGTCTATCCGGTGGACGGCGTGGCGCTGGAGAGCACGCGGTTGTGCCGGTTGCCGTTCGATGCGGTCAGTCACGTGGCGCAGCGCGAGGCCGCAGTGCAGCAGCAGTTATTCCGCCTGTTCAGCCGCGCCATCGGCCAGCACGAGTCGCGCAGCTGGGACAGCGGCGCCGACCAGCGTCTGGCGGCCTTCCTGCTCGATCTCTCGGCGCGCTATGCGCAGCGCGGGCTGTCGCCGCAGGTGTTCCATCTGGCCATGCCGCGCAGCGACATCGCCAATTTCCTGCATCTGGCGCCGGAAACGGTCAGCCGCCTGCTGGCCCGCTTCCGCGAGCGCGGCCTGGTGGACATCATCGGGCGCGAAGTGCACCTGCTGGCGCCCGCCCGCCTGCGCATGCTGCTGGCCGAAGCGGCGGCGTAGCGCCGCATCCGGCGGGGTGACGCGCGGCGTGGGGGCGGCGCCCGCGGGCGTCACTCCGCGCGCAGCCGTCCCCGCAGCGAGTTGCTGAGCGCGGCGGTGATGACCACATCCACGAACCGGCCGTGCAGCGTGGCCGGTCCGGGGAAGTTGACCGTGCGGTTGTTTCCGGTACGGCCGCTGAGTTCCAGCGGATTCCTTCTGCTGGGACCCTCCACCAGTACCTGCTGCACGCTGCCCACCATGGCCTCGCTGTAGCGCTGCGCGTTGGTGTTCAGCAGTGCCTGCAGCCGCTGCAGACGTTCGTGCTTGACCGCTTCCGGGGTATCGTCGGGCAGACCGGCCGCCGGCGTGCCGGGGCGGCGCGAGTAGATGAAGCTGAAGCTCTGGTCGAAGCCGATCTCCTCGACCATGCGCAGGGTCTTCTGGAAGTCCTCCTCGGTTTCGCCGGGGAAGCCGACGATGAGGTCGGTACTGAGCGCGATGCCGGGCCGGACCGCGCGCAGCCTGCGGATCTTCTGTTTGTATTCCAGCGCGGTGTAGCCGCGCTTCATGGCGGCGAGGATGCGGTCGCTGCCCGATTGCAGCGGCAGGTGCAGGTAGTCGGCCAGTTGGGGCACGTCGCGGTAGGCCTCGACGAGGCTGGCGGAGAATTCCAGCGGATGCGAGGTGGTGAAGCGGATGCGGCCGACCTGCGGCAACCCTGCGATGGCGCGGATCAGCAGCGCCAGATCAGCCGTCCCGCCCCCGTGCAGGGCGCCGCGGTAGGCATTGACGTTCTGTCCCAGCAGGTTGACCTCGCGCACGCCCTGTCCGGCCAGCACCGCCACCTCGGCGACGACATCGTCGAAAGGCCGGCTGATCTCCTCGCCGCGGGTGTAGGGCACCACGCAGTAGCTGCAGTACTTGGAGCAGCCTTCCATGATGGAGACGAACGCGCACGGGCCTTCGGCGCGCGGTTCGGGCAGGCAGTCGAACTTCTCGATCTCGGGGAAGCTGATGTCCACCTGCGGGCGGCCGCTGGTGCGCCGCGCGCGCAGCATCTCCGGCAGGCGGTGCAGCGTCTGCGGCCCGAACACCACGTCCACGTAGGGCGCGCGCGCCAGCAGTGCCTCGCCTTCCTGGCTGGCCACGCAGCCGCCCACGCCGATCAGCACCTCCGGGCGGGCCTGCTTGAGCTGCTTCCAGCGGCCCAGCTGGCTGAACACCTTCTCCTGCGCCTTTTCGCGGATCGAACAGGTGTTGATCAGGATCACATCGGCCGTGCGCTCGTCGGGCGTGAGTTCCAGCCCCTCCTGCACGGCCAGCACGTCGGCCATGCGCGCCGAGTCGTATTCGTTCATCTGGCAGCCGTGGGTCTTGATGAACAGTTTGCGGGCCATGGCGCACCTCGGAACAGCCGGCCATGGTAGCCCCCGTGTCCGGGCACCGCCAGTCGCGCACTTGGCAGCATCGCCGCATCTGGGCAGACTGGGGCGCATCATGGGGAACGCGTTGCGCCGTCGCTGGGGCTGGTCCGTGCTGCCGGGGCTGCTGGCCGTGGCCGTGGCTGCGCGCGCGGATCCGCTGTGGCGCTGCGTGGGCGTCCGCGGCGAGACGGTGTTCTCCTCCAGCCGCAGCGGCTACAGCCATTGCCGGCGCATGCCCATGCAATCGGTGCAGGCCCTGCACGATGCCGCGCAGGGCCGCGTGCGCGCCGCCACCCCGGTGGTGCCGACGCTGGATGCCAGGCAGGTCACCACGCTGCCGCGCATCCGCCGCAATGCCCGCGTGCTGCGCGGCACCGTGTACAAGGTGACGCTGGCCGATGGCGCGGTCGAGTACACCAATGTGGCGCCGGCGGGCGTGCGCGTGCAGCGGGTGGATGCGCTGTTCACCTACATCAGCACCTGTTACGCCTGCGCATTGCATTCGGGCATCGACTGGCACACCGTGCCGCTGCGTCTGCACGCCTATGCCCGCGAGATCGACGTCGCGGCCGCGCGCTACGGCCTCGATCCGGCGCTGCTGCGCGCGGTCATCCATGCCGAAAGCGCATTCAATCCGTATGCCATTTCCGACAAAGGCGCCCGGGGGCTGATGCAGTTGATGCCGCAGACCGCCAGCGAGATGGGCGTATCCGACGTGTTCGACCCGAGCCAGAACATCGCCGGCGGTGCGCGCTATCTGGCCGAACTGCTGCGCGACTTCGGCGGCAACACCACGCTGGCCACGGCGGCCTACAACGCCGGTGCCGCGGCCGTGCGCAAGTACGACAACCGGGTTCCGCCCTACGACGAGACCCGCACCTACGTGCGACGCGTGGCCATCCTCGCGCAGCGCTACGCGCGCGCCGAGCGCGGCACTCCACTGGCCCGCAGCGGCTGATTCCGGCCCGCGGCCGCGGAACGATGCGACAAAATCGCCGTCCCGGCGCATTGTCCTGCTCCCGATGCTGTGGCTAAACTTCACGGGTCTTCAGCGCAGGTTTATCCGGCCATGGCGCAATCCGAGCACGCAATGCCGCATCCCGCTGGCCCGCAGGGCATCGATGAAGTGGATCACGGGCGGCGGCGCTTCCTGACCGCCACCACCGCCGTGGTCGGCGGCGCCGGCGTGGTGGCGGCCGCGCTGCCCTTTATCCAGTCGTGGGAGCCCAGTGCGCGGGCACTGGCGGCCGGGGCACCGGTCACCATCGACATCAGCAAGATCGAAGCGGGCCAGATGGTGCGCTTCGCCTGGCGCAGCCTGCCCATCTTCGTGGTCAACCGCACCTCGAAGCAGCTGGCCGACCTGCCGGGCCTGGATCCGCGCCTGCGCGATCCGCACAGCCAGGAGACCAGCCAGCAGCCGCCCTATTGCCAGAACACCTGGCGCTCGATCAAACCCGAATGGCTGGTGATGATCGGCATCTGTACGCACCTGGGCTGCGTGCCCGACTACTACGGCCAGATCCGGCCGGAACCCTTCGACGCCCACTGGAAGGGCGGTTTTTTCTGTCCCTGCCACAAATCTCGCTATGACCTGGCCGGTCGCGTGTTCCAGGGCGTTCCGGCGCCGCTGAACATGGTGATCCCGCCCTACCACTACATCGACGACACCCACGTCCGCATCGGCGTCAATCCGAAAGGAGCCGCGTAATGGCCGCAGCCCCCGATGCCTGGAAACCCAGGAACAAGGCCCTCGCCTGGATCGAGGACCGCCTGCCGATCTTCGGCTTCATGCGCGCCCACACCGCCGAGTACTACGCGCCGAAGAACTTCAACTTCATGTACTACTTCGGCTCGCTGGCAATGCTGGTGCTGGTCAACCAGATCGTCACCGGCATCTTCCTGACGATGAATTTCAACCCCAGCGCGGCCGGGGCCTTCGCCTCGGTCGAGTACATCATGCGCGATGTCGAGTGGGGCTGGCTGATCCGCTACATGCACACCACCGGCGCGTCGCTGTTCTTCGTGGTGGTGTATCTGCACATGTTCCGCGCCCTGATGTACGGCTCCTACAAGCAGCCGCGCGAACTGCTGTGGGTGATCGGCATGCTGATCTACCTCGCGCTGATGGCCGAGGCCTTCATGGGCTACGTGCTGCCCTGGGGGCAGATGTCGTTCTGGGGCGCCAAGGTGATCATCTCGCTGTTCGGCGCGGTGCCGGTGATCGGCAACAGGCTGGTCGAGTGGATCATGGGCGATTTCCTGCCCGCCGACGCCACCCTCAACCGCTTCTTCGCCCTGCATGTGATCGCCCTGCCGCTGGTGCTGCTGCTGCTGGTGGTGCTGCACCTCGGCGCGCTGCACACCTCCGGTTCCAACAATCCGGATGGCATCGAGATCAAGCAGCACAAGGGGCCGGACGGCAAGCCGCTGGACGGCATCCCCTTCCACCCCTACTACACGGTCAAGGATCTGGTGGGCGTGGGATTTTTCCTGCTGATCGCCGCGTTCATCATCTTCTACCAGCCGACCTTCTTCGGGCTGTTCCTCGAGAAGGACAACTTCGTGCCGGCCAATCCGCTGGTGACGCCGGCGGCGATCCACCCGGTGTGGTACTTCACGCCGTTCTACGCGATGCTGCGCTCGATTCCCAGCAAGGGGCTGGGCGTGCTGACCCTGTTCGCGGCGGTCGCGGTGCTGTTCTTCCTGCCCTGGATCGACCGCGGCAGGGTGAAGTCGATGCGCTACCGCGGCAGCGGTTACAAGATCGCCATCGCGGTGTTCGCGCTCACGTTCATCTGGCTGGGCAAGATCGGCATCGGCGAGAGCACCTGGATCGGCGACACCTACATCGCGCGCGCGCTGACCGTGGTGTACTTCGCCTTTTTCGTGTTCCTCTGGGCCTATACCTACTTCGGCTGGGAAAAGACCAAGCCGGTTCCCGAACGGGTGACCATGCATGAATAAGCGCTTGTGGTGCGGGCTGCTGCTGGGCTTCGCGCTGGCGGCGGGTGCCGTGCACGCGGAGGAGGCCGCCGCCACGCTGTATCCGGCCAACGTCAACCTCAACGACAGGGCTTCGGTGCAGCGCGGCGCGCGCATTTTCTTCAACTACTGCGCCGGCTGCCATTCGCTGGAATACATGCGTTACTCGCGCATCGCGAGCGATCTGGGCCTGACCGAACAGCAGGTCATGTCGAACCTCGTGTTCAACGGCGCCAAGTTCGACGATCCGGCTCTGTCCAGCATGCCGGCAGCGGATGCCGCGAAATGGTTCGGCAGGGCGCCGCCCGACCTCTCGCTGGAGGTGCGGGCCAAGGGCGCCGACTGGGTGTACAGCTATCTGAAGTCGTTCTATCTCGATCCCACCCGGCCGGTGGGCTGGAACAACACGGTCTTCCCCAGCACGTCCATGCCCGATCCGCTGTGGTCGCTGCAGGGCGTGCAGACCGCGGTGTTCGCCCCGGCCAAGCCCGGGCGGGATGCCCGGGTCGAGAAGCTCGATCTCAGCCGGCCCGGGCTGGAGACGCCGCAGCAGTTCGATCGCACGGCGCGCGATGTCACCGCTTTTCTCGCCTACGTGGCCGAACCCAACGTCTACGAACGCGAGCGCCTGGGGGTATGGGTGATCCTCTACCTGGTGGCGTTTTCGCTGCTTGCGCTTTTTCTCAAGCACGAGTATTGGAAGGACGTTCACTGACATCCGCGAGCGGTTCGCGGCATCGATGGGGGGTCCATGGCGCAGAACCCGCGTATGCGCAACGTGCTGACGCTGTACACGCTGGCCGACGACATCCAGTGCCATCGGGTGCGTCTGGTGCTGGCCGCCAAGGGTGTGGCCTATGAGCGCGAACTGGTCGACGCGGCCAGGCCGCCGCCCGAGCTGGCCGAGCTCAATCCCTACGGCAGCACACCGACGCTGGTCGACCGGGATCTCAGCCTGTACGACACCACGGTCATCTGCGAGTACATCGACGAGCGCTTCCCGCATCCGCCGTTGATGCCGATCGATCCGCAATCGCGCGCGCGGCTGCGGCTGGTGCAGAACCGCGTCGAGCGCGACTGGCTGCCGATGGTGGCGGGTATCCAGGCGGGCGGGCGCAGCGGCGAGACGGCGCGCCGGCAGCTCCGCGAATCGCTGCTGGCCTCGGTGCCGCTGTTCAAGATGGCCAAGTTCGTGCTCAATCACGAAATCAGCCTCGCCGACTGCATGGTGGCTCCGCTGATCTGGCGACTCCCCGCGCTGGGCATCGACCTGCCGCGCAGCGCCGCGCCGGTCATCGACTACGGTGAGCGCCTGTTCGCCAGCCAGGGTTTCAGCCGCAGCCTGACCGCCGAGGAAAGGGCGCTGCGCCAATGAGTGGCGAGGCGCCGGCCATGACCTCCACGCGCCCCTACCTGCTGCGCGCGATGGTGGACTGGATCAACGACAACGGGCTGACGCCGCACATCCAGGTCGACGCGCGCGTGCCCGGCGTCCGCGTGCCCGCGTCCGCAGTACGCGAAGGCAGGATCACCCTGAACATCGCGTCGCGCGCGGTGGTGCAGTTGCACATGGACAATGAGGGCATCGCTTTCCAGGCGCGCTTCAGTGGCGTGCCCCACGCGGTCTATGTGCCGATGGCGGCGGTGGAGGCGGTCTACGCGCGCGAGAACGGACAGGGCATGGCCTTCGCTGCCGAAGAACCCGCCGTCGCCGCGGCCCCGCCCGCCACGGCGGCGCCCGCGCAGCCCGCGCCGTCCGGCGATGGCCGGCCCGTACGGCCGCCGCACCTGCGCGTGATCAAGTAGCCGCGTACCGCAGTCAATCCGTCACGCGCAGCGAGAAATCCACCGCGTGCACGTGCTTGGTGAGCGCACCGATGGAGATGAAATCCACGCCGGTTTCGGCGATGGCCCGCAACTGCCCGCGCTCCACGCCGCCGGAAGCTTCCAGCGCCACGCGGCCGGCCGCCCGGCGCACCACCTCGCGGATCGATTCCAGCGCGAAGTTGTCCAGCAGGATGCGTGTCGGTCGCAGGGCCAGGGCCTCGTCGAACTGCTGCAGCGACTCCACTTCGACCACCAGCGGCAATCGCGGAAACAGCGTGCGCGCGGCCTGTACCGCAGGCGTGATGCCGCCGGCGGTGGCGATGTGGTTTTCCTTCAGCAGCACCATGTCGTACAGGCCGGCGCGGTGGTTGCCGCCGCCACCGCAGCGCACGGCGTACTTCTGCGCGTGACGCAGACCGGGCAGGGTCTTGCGGGTATCGAGGATGCGTGCGCCGGTGCCGGCCACGGCAGCCACGTATTCGGCGGTCGCGGTGGCGGTGGCGGAGAGCGTCTGCAGGAAGTTGATGGCGCAGCGCTCGGCGCTCAGCAGGGCGCGGCTGCGGCCTTCGAGGGTGCAGACGGTGCTGTCCGCGTGCAGGGTGTCGCCGTCGGCCGCGTGCCACTGGCAGCGCACCTCGGGGTCGCGTGCGCGCATGCATGCCTCGAACCAGGGAGCGCCGGCCAGCACCGCCGGTTCCCGACACACCAGTCGCGCACGCAGCGGCACGTCCGGCAACAGCGCGGCACTGACGTCACCGCTGCCGATGTCTTCCTCCAGCGCGCGGGCGACGTCTTGCGCGATGGCGGCGGCCTCGGCCGGTCGCAGCGCGCTGTGGCTCATGCCCGTGCGGTGGGCGCCGCCGCCTGTGCGTTGCGCAGCCGCTCGACGATGGCGTCCAGCGCGCGGTCGAACAGCGGCACCTCCTCGAGCAGCACGGCCCGGCCCGATTCGATTTCGCCGGCCAGCTGCGCGGCCGCACGGTCACCCACCTTCAGGCCCCGCCGGTTCACGAACAGGTAGCGCCCGCTGATGGGGCTGATCCAGGACAGCTTGGCGCGTTCGCGTCCGCCATCGGCGGCGATGAACTCGAACCAGCTGCCCACCTTCAGCGCGCGCACGGTTTCCAGCGCCTCGGCCAGGCCGGCCGGCATCGGCGTACCGGCACTGCCGTGGGCGGCATCGGGCTGAAGCCCGGCCACCGGTTCGGGTTCGAGCGCGGGCGGCAGTACGGTCTCGATGGCGTGATCGGCGGCGGCGGCGTCCGCCGCGCCGGACGGGGCCGACACGCCCGCGTCCAGCAGCGGCCGGTACAGCGCGTTGAGCTGCTCGAGCAGGCGATTCTGGTCAGGCTCCTGCAGCGCCACCGTGGCCAGTCCCTGGCGCAGGCGCCGTTCCAGCTCCGGCAGCAGCGCATGCAGTCGCTGCCGCGCGGGCGCGTCCGGCTTGGGCTCGAAGCTCCACAGCAGGTCGTCCATGAATCGCAGCGCGCTGCGGTACTCCGCGGAGTCCGCGCCCTGGCGCAGCAGCAGCAGCACCAGGTAATTGGCCCATGGGCGTGTCAGCAGACTGCGCACCAGCTGCGGCGGATCGTGCCCCTGCAGCCGGTCGAGCACGGCGTTGGCGGCCGTGCGCCGCGCATGCTCGAGCTTCTCGCGGCCGCGCGCGGCCTCCGCGGCGCGCATTTCGGTGAGTTCGGCACGCTTGCGGTGCGCGTCCAGCTTGCCGCTGAAATCGGCCAGCAGGCGTTCGAAGACGCCGAGATCGTCGTCGAAATCCTGCAGCAGGCGCTCGACCACGGCGCGTACTTCCTCCAGCAGCCGCTGATCGGGATCGGATTCGCGCGACCAGCCCTTGGCCGCATCGGCGAGTGCGTCCAGGAGCCGGCGCGCCGGGTGCGCGCGCTGGGCGAACAGGCGGCGGTCGAGGATGGCCACCTTGAGGTAGGGAATCTGCAACCGCGCCAGCAGCGCCTGCATCTCCGCCGGCAGGTTGCGGTCCTGCAGGATGAACTCGAACAGCATGCTGACCAGGTCGATGGTGTCTTCGTCAGCCTCGGACACGCGCGCGCGCGCCTGCCCGCTGATGCGGGCCACCTGTTCGAGCAGGTCGTCCTTGACGTGCCGCACTTCGCCCAGCGCCTCGTTGGCACTGCGCGCGGCCAGGTTGGCGCGGGCAATCTCGGCCTGCAGCAGGGTCAGAGCACCCAGCAGTTCGGCCGGACCGGGCAGCGGCCGGTAGGACGCGACGGTCGCGGGAGCGGCCGGCGGCACGTCGGCAGCGCTCGCCGTCAGCGGTCCGCGGCGTGCCGCGAGCAGGGCGCCCAGTTGCGTGAGCAGGTCGGCCTGCGCGGCGAGTTCCTCGCTGGTGGCCGCGGCGGCACCGGGTATCCGTGACGCCGCCTCCGCGGTTGCGGCGGCGGCAGTACGCGCAGCGCCCGGGTGGCGGATGTGCGGCAGCACGCCGGCCTGGGCCAGCGTCACGTTGAGTTCTTCGTAGAGCGCCTCCAGTCCGTTCATCACGTAGCGGTCGAACAGCTTGTAGACGATCAGCTTGACGCGTACACCGGTCTCCAGCTCGCGCAGCGCGGTGCGGAACGCCTGCGCCAGGGCGCCGGGATCCAGCGGTCCCAGCACGTTGTCGAAACGCACGCCACCAGCCAGCACCGACAGCCGTTCGTTGAGCGCGAACAGGCTGCGTGCCAGGCGCTGTTCGGCCTTGCTGGACATGCTGCCGACCGCCAGCGATTCCTCCAGCTCCGCGTCCTCGACCAGGCTCAGTTCGCCGCGCGCAGAGCCGGTCTCGGCGACGGCGCGGCGGTCGTGCAGGCGCCCTGCGGCCAGGTTGGCCAACCTCTTGCCGACGTCTTCCACGAACAGCCGCTCGATCAGACCGCGTTTCTTGCGCAACTCGCGCATGCCGTCGAAGTACTCGACCTGCAACGCGTTGCTGGCGGCTTTCTCGGCCAGGTCGAAAAGGGCGTCGTCGATGCTGTCGAACAGGCTGGAGCCGAGCGACTGCAGGTGCCGCGTGACCGTGCTGCGCACGGCACCGAGCAGCTCGCCCGGACGCTCCAGCGTATCGCGCCGCGTGGCAATCGGCACGATCTTGCCGGGCACGGGGGTTTCTTCTGGAGCGCTCATGGCGGCTTGGGACGCGGCGTTTCGGACTGCCATTGTTGCCCAGGGTAGCGAAAGCGACGTGATCGCCGTCACGCCCGGGCGTCAGTGCGGAAAGGAATTCAACTGTGTGCTGCCGATGCCCTCGTCGCCCAGCAGCACCGGAACACCTTCGTCGATGCGGTAGATCACCTTGCCATCACGGCTAATCAGACCTTCGGCCAGCGGCCGCGTCACCGCCACGCCCGCGACCGTCTGCACCGTGCCTTCGCCGATGGCGCGGTTGAGCGCATCGAGCTCGGCGCGCGTGAGCGGGCGCAGCGGGGTGCGGCTGACCGGGCAGACCAGGATGTCGAGCAGTCGCGAGTCCATGATGCGGGGCCGTGCGGAGCCCATGTACGATAGCCGTTTTGACGAGGCCGGCCAATGCCCGAAACCGTCCACAACCCGCACGTCGGCGTGGTGATGGGTTCGCGCTCGGACTGGGAGACGCTGCGGCATGCCGCGGCCACCCTCGAGGATCTGGGCATCGCCCACGAGGTGCGCGTGGTGTCGGCGCATCGCACCCCCGATCTGCTGTTCGACTATGCCGCGCAGGCCATGGCGCGCGGCATCCGCGTCCTCGTGGCCGGCGCCGGCGGCGCGGCGCATCTGCCGGGCATGCTGGCGGCCAAGACGCCGCTGCCCGTGCTGGGCGTGCCGGTGCAGTCGCAGGCACTCAATGGTCTGGACTCGCTGCTGTCCATCGTGCAGATGCCGGCTGGCATCCCCGTGGGCACGCTGGCCATCGGACGCGCCGGGGCGGTGAACGCGGCGCTGCTGGCGGCCGCGATTCTGGCGCTGGCCGATCCCGCACTGGCCCAGCGGCTGGAGGCCTACCGGCGCGCGCAGACCGACGCGGTTCTTGCCGTGCCCGATCCCCGCGGGCCGGCGTCGTGAGCCGACGCCAGCCGGTCGTCGGCATACTCGGCGGCGGCCAACTGGCGCGCATGCTGGTGCTGGCGGGTGCGCCGCTGGGGGTCAATTTTGCGGTGGTCGACGGCAGCCGCGACGCCTGTGCCGGCCAGGTGGCGCCGCTGCATGTGGCGGACTGGCGCGATTTCGATGCGCTGGAACGTTTCGCGGCCGGGGTCGATGTGGTCACCTTCGATTTCGAGAACGTGCCGGCGGAAACCGCGCAGTGGCTGAGCGCGCGCGTTCCGGTATTCCCGGGCCCTGCGGCGCTGGCGCTGGCACAGGACCGGGTCAGCGAGAAGAACGCCTTCCGCGCCATTGGCCTGCAGACGCCCGCCTTCGAGCCGATTGCCAGCCGGGCCGAACTGGACGCCGCGGCGGTGCGGGTGGGGCTGCCGGCCATCCTGAAAACACGCCGGCTGGGCTACGACGGCAAAGGCCAGTTCCGGTTGCGCGGGGTGGCGGACCTGGATTCAGCCTGGGCGGCGCTGGGCGCGCAGGCGCAACCGCACGGTCTGGTGCTGGAGGCTTTCGTGCCGTTCACGCGCGAGCTGTCGGTGATCGCAGTACGCGGGCGCGACGGCGATTTCCGGGCCTGGCCGCTGACGCAGAACTGGCATCGCGATGGCATCCTGGCATTGAGCCTGGCGCCGGCCGCCGCCGCGCCGGAACTGCAGCGGCAGGCGCTGGAGCACGCCCGTCAACTGGCCGAACGCCTGGATTACGTCGGTGTGCTGGCACTGGAGCTGTTCGAGCACGAGGGCCGGCTGCTGGGCAACGAGATGGCGCCACGCGTGCACAACTCGGGGCACTGGAGCATCGAGGGCGCCGTCGTGAGCCAGTTCGAGAACCACGTGCGCGCAGTGCTGGGCTGGCCGCTGGGCGACACCGCGCTGCGTGCGCCGAGCCTCATGTTCAACTGGATCGGCGCGCTGCCGCAGCCGGCCGTCGCCGCCCTGGCGCTCTCCGCGGTTCGTTGGCACGACTACGGCAAGGCGCCGCGTCCGGGCCGCAAGGTGGGGCATGCCACGGTGTGCGCCGCCGATGCCGGCGTGCTGGCGCGACAGGCGCGTGCACTGGCGCGGGCGCTGGCTTGCGAGGACCAGCTGGAGGCCGCGCGGCCCTGGCTGCCGGCGGCATGACCGGGCCGCGGCGTGTGCCGCGGCTTTCGCGATCGGCGCGCGCCGGAGTTCAGGCCAGCCGGCGGGCGGCGTGGTCCCAGTTGACCAGCTTCCAGAAGGCCTCGATGTACTTGGGGCGCGCGTTGCGGTAGTCGATGTAGTAGGCGTGCTCCCAGACGTCGCAGGTCAGCAGCGGACGGTCGGCGCCGGTCAGCGGCGTGGCGGCATTGGAGGTGCTGGCCAGGCCCAGGCTGCCGTCCGGGCGCTGTACCAGCCAGACCCAGCCCGAGCCGAAGGTGCCCACGGCGGTCTTGGTGAACTCCTCGCGGAACTTTTCGACCGATCCGAACGCCTTGACCAGCGCGTCGGCCAGCTTGCCGCCGGGATCGCCGCCGCCCTTGGGCGAGAGCGAATTCCAGTAGAAGGTGTGATTCCACACCTGCGCGGCGTTGTTGAACAGGCCGCCGCTGGCCTTGCGCACGATCGATTCCAGATCCATGCCCTCGAACTCGGTGCCTTTGATCAGATGGTTGGTGTTGGTGACGTAGGTGGCGTGGTGCTTGCCGTAGTGGAAGTCCAGGGTTTCCGCCGAGATGTGCGGCTCCAGTGCCGCGCGGTCGTAGGGGAGGGCAGGGAGTTCGATGGTCATGGAAGGCTCCTTATCGTCAGGACGAGGGCCGCGCGCACGCGGAGAGGGCGGCCCGGCGCTGCTAGACTGCGCGGCCGGTGCGGCTTGCATCACCCTAAGTCTAACGGCCCTGCAATGGATGTGAATCAACGCATCAAGGCCCTGCTCGAGGCGCACCCGCTGGTGCTGTTCATGAAGGGCACGCCGCAATATCCGATGTGCGGCTACTCCAGCCGCGCCGTGCAGGTGCTGCGCGAGGTCGGCGCGCGTTTCCACGCGGTCAACGTGCTGGAAGACGCCGAACTGCGCGCCGCACTGCCGCGCTTCGCCAACTGGCCCACCTTCCCGCAGCTGTTCCTGCACGGCGAACTGCTGGGCGGCTGCGACATCGTGCTCGAGCTCAAGGCTTCCGGCGAACTGCAGAAGCTGGCCGCGGAAACCGGCCTGCGCGGAGCGGCGGCGTGAACGCCGTACACCCTGCCGATGCCGGCCTGCAGATGCGGCCGGAACCGGGTGCGCTGGCCGGACGCGTACTGCTGCTGGTGGGTGCCGCCGGCGGATTGGGACGCGCAACCGCGCTGGCGGCGGCACGCGCGGGGGCCACGCTGGTGCTGCTGGATCGCCGTGTGCAGGCGCTGGAGGCGCTGTACGACGAGATCACGGCAACGGGCGCACCGCAGCCGGCGCTGTATCCGCTCAACCTCGAGCGGGCCACGCCGGCCGATTACGCCGAGTTGGCCGCGCGTCTCGAATCGCAGATGGGACACCTGGACGGCGTGGCTTTCGCGGCCGCGCGCTTCGACGGCCTGACACCGCTGACGCTGATCGAGGCGGAAACCTGGCTGAGCCAGATCCACGTCAATCTCAATGCCCCGTTCCTGATGGTGCGCGCGCTGCTGCCGCTGCTGGAGCGGAGCGCGGACGCCGCGCTGGCGTTCGCGCTGGACGACCCCGCGCGCATGCGGCGTGCGCACTGGGGCGGCTATGGCGTGGCCAAGTGCGCGCTGGAAGGACTGTTCGCCATTCTGGCCGAGGAGAGGCACGAGGGTCCGTTGCGCGTGCACGCGCTGCTGCCCGCGCCGATGGACACGGCGCTGCGCCGCCTGGCCTATTTCGGCGAAGGCGCGGCCGCGCAGCCGCCGCCCGATGCTGCCGGCGCGGCGCTGGCCTGGCTGATGGGCGCGGCCGCGATGCCGCTGCGCGGCAGGGTGCTCGACCTGCGCACCGGATCCTGACCAATGGACGGGCCCATGAACACGCTCTCGGCGGGCGTGCTGCTGTTCCTGATCATGGACCCGCTGGGCAACGTTCCGCTGTTCCTGGGCCTGCTGAAGAACGTCGCCCCCAGGCGACGACGCTGGGTGCTGCTGCGCGAACTGCTGATTGCGCTGGGCGTGCTGTTCGTCTTCCTGCTGGGCGGCAGCTCGATCCTGCGCGTGCTGCAATTGCGACAGGAGTCGGTTTCGATCGCCGGCGGGCTGGTGCTGTTCCTGATCGGCGTACGCATGATCTTCCCGCCGCGCGAAGGCCTGTTCGGTACGACCGGCAGCGGCGAGCCGTTCATCGTACCCATGGCCATTCCCGCGGTGGCCGGCCCCAGCACCATGGCGGCGCTGCTGCTGCTGGCCAACCAGTATCCCGGCCGCCAGCTGGCGTGGTCGTTGGCGCTGTTCGCGGCCTGGCTGGCCACCGCGCTGATCCTGCTCTCCGCAACCTATCTGTTCCGCTGGCTGGGCGAACCGGTGCTGACCGCACTGGAGCGGCTGATGGGCATGCTGCTGGTGGCGCTGTCGGTGCAGATGTTCCTGGGCGGCGTGGTGGCCTACCTGCGCGCGGCGGGGATCGGCGGCTGAGCATCCATCGGGGCAGCGCCGGGCGGCAGTACCTCGAGCATGCCGCGCGCCTGCGCGGCGCGCGCGAAATCGTTCACCTCGTCCGCCGTGGCCCCCACCTGTGCGGCGATCTCGCCGGCACTGGCGGGCTGGCGCATCATGGCCGCGGCGATGCGGAAGTGACGCGGGAACTCGCGCTCGATCTCGGGCCAGCGGATCAGCCGCAGCCGGCTGCCGTCCTGCGCTCCGTCGGGCGGTGCGGCCGGTGCGGCGATCAACGCGGCGTACCAGCGCAGCCGCGCCAGCGGCTGCGCTGCGCCCGAACGCTCGTGGGCCAGCGTGGCGGCATCGATTTCGGCCGCTGCGCGCGCCGGCTGCAGCAGTGTGTCCGCCAGCGGCTTCAACGCGCCGGGGCCGTACCAGCAGTCGGCCTGTGGGTCGATCAGCAGCGCGCCATCCGCCAGCGGCACGCGCAGGGCCTTGTCGACGCCCTGCAGCAGGCGGTCGCACAGGCGCGGCTGCCGCGTATCGGTGAACGAATCGGACGACGGCACCAGGCTCAGCGCCGGCAGGGCCCGCTGCGGCGGCGCGATGGGCGCGGCGCCCCCGGCGCGTGCCAGCGCCCGCGCCAGCACGCGCGCCAGCGCTTCGCGACGGACCGGCAGTGCCAGGCGCAGGTCGGCCTCGCTGCCCTCTTCCCAGCGCTGCGAGGCGCTGCAGGCCACGGCGATGCGGCCGGCGCCGGTCAGTTTCAGCCAGGCCATGTGGCCGCCCAGCGTGTCGGTGTCCACCAGCACGACCGCGGCATGGTTCTCCGCGGTCAGCTGCCAGGTGCCCAGCCCGGTCTCCGCCCCTCCCAGCAGGGCGGTGATGGCATCGGCATGGGCGGCCTCGAAGCCGTTCAGGGCGAGCGTGGGGGTGGTCATGACGGTGGACTCCAAGCGTTCGACGGCAGCTTGCGGGCCGGTCCGGCGCCGTGCCATCGGAAAAACACCCGGTACGGGTAAACAATCGCAACGGCGCCGGCGGCAGCCCTGTACGGCGAGCCGCTAGACTCGCGTGTTCGCTCCGCCACCCCGATCACCATGACCGTCCGCACCCGTTTCGCGCCCAGCCCCACCGGCTACCTGCATATCGGCGGCGCCCGCACGGCGCTGTACTGCTGGCTGCAGGCGCGCCATCACGGCGGGCAGTTTGTTTTGCGGATCGAGGACACCGACCGCGAACGCAGCACCGGGGACGCCGTGCGGGCCATCCTCGAGGGCATGCAATGGCTGGGCCTCGATTATGACGAAGGGCCGGTGTTCCAGACCGGTCGTCTCGACCGGTACCGGACGGTCGCGCGCGGGCTGCTCGACGCCGGCAAGGCCTATTGGGCCTACGAGACGCGCGAGCAGATCGAGGCGATGCGCGCGCAGGCCAAGGCGCGCGGCGAGAAGCCGCGCTACAACGGCCACTATCGCGAACTGAGCGCGCCTTTCCGCGAGGATCCCAACCGCGTGCTGCGGTTCAAGAACCCGCTCTCCGGCAGCGTGGTGTTCGAGGATGCCGTCAAGGGCCGCGTGGAATGGCGCAACGAGGAACTGGACGACCTGGTGCTGATCCGCTCCGACGGCTACCCCACGTACAACTTCGCGGTGGTGGTGGACGATGTGGACATGCGCATCACCGAGGTGATCCGTGGCGATGACCACGTCAACAACACGCCGCGCCAGATCAATCTCTACCAGGCGCTGGGCGCACCGCTGCCGCGCTTCGCGCATCTGCCGATGATCCTGGGTGCCGACGGCCAGAAACTGTCCAAGCGCCACGGTGCGGTCGGCGTGATGCAGTACCGCGAACAGGGCTTTCTGCCGGAGGCCATCCTGAATTATCTGGTACGGCTGGGCTGGTCGCACGGCGACCAGGAAGTCTTCTCGCGCCGGCAGATGGTCGAGCTGTTCGAGATCGCCGATGTCAACCAGTCGGCCTCGCGTTTCGACATGGCCAAGCTGAGCTGGCTCAACCAGCACTACCTCCGCAGCACCGACCCGGCCGTGCTGGCGCCGGAGCTGCGCTGGCACCTCGCGCGCGATGGGCTGGACCCGGCCGCAGGCCCGGCCGCCGAGGATGTGATCGTGGCCCTGCGCGAGCGGGTGCATACGCTGAGCGAGATGGCGCAGCGCGCGCGCGTCTGGTTCGCGCCCATCGCGCACTGGGACGAGGCCGCGGTGGACCGGCATCTGCGCACCCCCGCCGCCGCGACCGCGCTGCGCGCCCTGCACACGGTTCTGGCGCAGTTGCCGGGGTGGAGCCCGCAGGCCATCCATGAGGCGCTGGCCGCCACCGCGGAAGCGCATGCGCTGAAGCTGGGCCAACTGGCGCAGCCGCTGCGCGTCGCCATCACCGGCACGGCGGTCTCGCCTGCGATCGAGCACACCGTCTATCTGGCCGGACGCCGCGAAGCACTGGCGCGCATCGAGGCGGCGCTGGCGCGCACCGCCTAGCGTGTCCATGCCGGCGCGGTGGCTTATGCTGGCACGATGAGCGCGCGCCCGATCCGGCCGCTGCACCGGCACCGCCACGATGCCCGCGGGTTCGTCGCCGCGGTCGAGGCCGTCTGCGCGCAGCGAGGACTGCGCATGACTGCGCCGCGGCGCGAAGTGCTGGAACTGCTGGCGCAGCAGGGACAGCCGGTGAAGGCCTACGAACTGCTGGAACTGCTGCGCCGCCGCCGCGCCAGTGCCGCGCCCCCCACGGTCTATCGCGCACTCGACTTCCTGCTGCGGCACGGATTCATCCACCGCCTGGATTCCATCAACGCTTTCGTCGCCTGCCACCACCCGCAGCGGGCCCACCAGGTGCCGTTCCTGATCTGCGAGCGCTGCCAGCAGGCCGAGGAGGTCTGCGACGACGGGCGCGTGGCGCGACTGATCGAGGCCGAGGCGCAGCGCCGCGGGTTTGCGCCGCGCGCGCAGACGCTGGAAGTGCACGGCCTGTGCGCGCGCTGCCGCAACGCGGCGTGATTGTGTAACGGGGCGGCGGATTCCTAGCATGCGCGGCATGCCGCGCGATCACGCCACCGGAACCGGCAGCCGTACCGTGGCCGGGCCCTCCCGTCCGGGGCGCGGCCGCAGTGCACGCCTGGCCGGCGGACTCGCACTGACCCTCGTGGTACTGCTGGTCGAGGCGGTCGGCGGCTGGTGGTCGGGTTCGCTGGCGCTGCTCGCGGATGCCGGCCACATGCTGGTGGATGCGCTGGCGCTAGGCCTGGCTCTGGCTAGCGCGCGCATCGCGCTGCGTCCGGCCAGCGCGCGCTACAGCTTCGGACTGGCCCGTGCGGAGACGCTGGCCGGCTTCACCAACGCGCTGACCCAGCTGGTACTGGTCGGCTTCATCGCCTGGGAGGCGATCCAGCGCCTGCGGTACCCGCACCCCATCGCTTCCGGCGTGATGCTGGCGGTAGCGGTCATCGGTCTGCTGGCCAATGCGCTGGTGCTGCGCCTGCTGCACGAGCACGAGGCCGACGATCTCAACATGGCCGCCGCCAGCCTGCACGTGCTGGGCGACCTGCTGAGCTCGGTGGCCACGGTGCTGGCGGCCGCGGCGGTGCGCTGGGCCGGCTGGCTGTGGGCCGACCCGGCGCTGTCGCTGCTGGTTTCGCTGATGCTGCTGCGCAGCGCCGGTGTGCTGTTGCGGCGTTCGGTGCGCGTGCTGCTGGAAGGCGTTCCCGAAGGGCTGAGCGCGGAGGACGTGGCCACGGTACTGCACGCGCTCGATCCGGCCATCCTCGAAGTGCACCACCTGCACCTGTGGACGCTGGGTTCGGGCCAGCGCATCGCCACGCTGCACGCGCGTGTGGCTGCCGCAGGCGACGATGCCCGGCTGCTGCGGGTGATGCACGAGACGCTGGCGGCGCGCTTCGGCATCGATCACGCCACGGTCCAGATCGAGCGCGGCCACTGCACGGACGCCCGTTGTCCGCCTGCGCGCTGAACATCCCGCGGCGGCCCGTTCGACGGGGTCCAGGAATCTCACTATCCGCTCCATGCGGGGTTGGTGGCTGGTGGAGGCGCTGCTATCCTCGCGGTCCTTTGACAGCGCAAACCGAGGCATTCCATGGGCAAGGGCGATCCCAAGACCCGGCGCGGCAAGACCTACCGCGGCAACTACGGCAACACGCGCCCGCACGGCAGCAAGACCACGGCCGGTACCCGCACGGTGGCCGTGGCCGCGCGCAAGCCGGCACCGGCCGCGAAGAAGGCCGCGACACCGGCAGCCAGGAAGACCGCCGCGCGCAAGTCCTGATCACGACGGCGGCACGGCGGCGCACGCGGACCGGGGCACTGGCTCAAACGCGGCGCATGCCCAGGCTGTACACCGCGGCGGCCAGCGTTCCGCCCATCCAGTAGGCCAGTTCGGCCGGCGTTGCGGCATCCCACAGCACGAAATCGGCGCGCAGCCCCGGAGCCAACCGGCCGCGGTCGGCAAGCCCCAGCGCGCGCGCGGCATGGACGGTCACCCCGCGCAGGGCCTCCTCGGGCGTCAGTGCGAACAGCGTGCAGGCCATGTTGACCGCCAGGCGCAGCGAACGCAGCGGCGAGGTGCCGGGGTTGAGATCGGTGGCCACGGCCATCGGCACGCCCGCCGCGCGCAGCGCGGCGACCGGCGGCTGCCGTGTCTCGCGTAGGGCATAGAAGCTGCCCGGCAGCAGCACGGCGACGGTGCCGGCAGCGGCCATCGCCGCCACGCCCGCGGCGTCGGTGCATTCCAGATGATCGGCCGAGAGCGCGCCGAACTCGGCGGCCAGCGCCGCACCGTGCAGGTTGGACAACTGGTCGGCGTGCAGCTTGACCGGCAGGTCCAGCGCGCGCGCGGCGATGAACACCTGCCGGGTTTCCGCCGCGCTGAAGCCGATGTCCTCGCAGAAGGCATCCACGGCATCGGGCAGGCCCAGCGCATGCAAGCGCGGCAGCCACTCCGTGCACACCGCGTCGACAAAAGCGCTGCGCCGCCGCGCGTACTCGGGCGGCAGCGCGTGCAGCGCCAGCAGGGTGCAGCGCACGTCGATGCCCAGCAGGTCGCCCAGGCGCCGCGCTGCACGCAGCATGCGCGCTTCGCCCTCGCAGGTCAGCGCATAGCCCGATTTGACCTCCAGCGTGGTGACGCCTTCGTGCAGCAGCGCCTGCGCACGCGGTTGCGCGGCAGCCAGCAGCGCGTCTTCGTCGGCCTCGCGGGTGGCGCGTACCGTGGCCATGATGCCGCCGCCGGCGCGCGCGATGGCCTCGTAGCCGGCGCCCTGCAGGCGCTGCTCGAATTCGTCGGCGCGATCGCCCGCGAACACCAGGTGCGTGTGGGCGTCGATCAGTCCCGGCGTGACCAGCGCACCCTTCGCATCCAGCGCATTCGCGCGCAGATCCATGCAGTCGCGCGGCAGTTGTGCGGTCGGTCCCAGCCAGACGATGCGGCCCCGGCGCCAGGCCAATGCGGCATGCTCGATCAGCCCGTAGCCGTGCACGCCGGCGAACGTGGCCAGGCGCGCGTTCAGCACCAGTCCGTCACCGGTCGCGCTCATGCCGGCCCGGCGCCTTCCGCTGCGCCGCCACCGGCGCTCGCGGTGTGTTCACGCCGGTAGGCGGCCACCAGCCGCGCGGCGAAGACGTTGTACATCGGTGTGCGGCAGACCAGTGCCGAGGCGGCGCGCCCCAGCAGCGCCGCCGCCAGGATGGGGAGCGCCAGGTTCTGGCCGGGCGTGATTTCCAGACAGATGACCGCCGCGGTCAGCGGTGTCTGTGCCACGCCGGAAAGATAGGACGACATGCCCAGCAGCATGACCGCCGCCGGCGCCACATGCGGGAAGAAATGCGCCACGTTGGCGCCCAGGCCGGTCCCCACGGCCAGCGCCGGCGACAGGGTTCCTCCCGGCACGCCGGCCCAGACGTTGACCACGTTGGCGATGAACTTGAGCACCCCGAAGCTTTCGCCCGGGTTGACGGCAGCGCCGGCCAGCAGCGCACGCGCCTGCCCGTAGCCGGTGCCGTAAATGCTGCCGTGGCTGATCCAGCCCATTCCCGCCAGCAGCAGGCCGCCGGCCAGCGCCACCGCGACCGGTCGCCGCGCGCGCAGCGCCGCCAGGCGTCGCAGCGGTCCGGTGTCCAGCAGGATCAGCCGCGCAAACAGCCCGCCGGCCAGCCCGCCGAGGGCGCCGATCGCCAGCACGGCCAGCCAGCCTTCGCCCAGCGGCAGGCTGGCCGTGACGTTGCCGAAATAGCTGTAGTTGCCGAGGATGCCCAGCGAGACCACCCCGGCGAACAGCACCGCGGCGATGAGGATGCCGCTGAGCCGGTGCTCGAAGGTGCCTGCCAGTTCCTCGATGGCGAACACCACGCCGGCCAGCGGCGCATTGAACGCGGCTGCGAGTCCGGCTCCGCCGCCGGCCAGAATGAAACGAGCGGCGGCCTTGGGGTCATCGAATCCGAAACGCTTGCCCAGCGTGTACATCACGCCGGCGCCGATCTGCACGGTGGGGCCCTCGTTGCCGATGGAAGCGCCGGTCAGCAGCGCCAGCGGCGTCAGCAGGAACTTAGCCAGCGTCATTTTCCAGCCCACCAGCCGTTCGGCCAGCGCATGGCTCGCCCCGTCCTGCGCGGCGATCACCTCGGGAATGCCGCTGCCGCGTGCGTCGGGCAGGTGCCGGTCGATGATCCAGGCGATCAGTGCGAAACTGGCGGGCGTGATCGGCAGCGCCAGCCAGGGGCGGTTCGCGATCAAGGCGGCGAAAGCGGAGTAGGCCAGGTTGGTGGTGTGGATGAAGGCCACCGCGACCAGCCCGACCAGCACGCCGCCGCTCCACAGCACCAGCCTGCGTTTCCAGGGGGTGGGCTCGGGCCCGGGCTGCCCATGCACGAGGGGATGATCGGCGGACGGCGCTGGATCGTTCGGACTCACCATCGGATTATGGCGCAGGGTGGAAGGGGTACCGCCGTTGCGCGTGGCAGGAGAGATGCAGCATGCATACTGAGATCACCCCGCGCCTGGATGGCGACAGCGCGGGCGGACCGCAGGACGCCGCCGCCGGCGTACGACACCGGCCGCCGGGCGGCTGGGGCGTCCCCGGGCTGGTCAACGCGCATTCGCATGCATTCCAGCGCGCCATGGCGGGGCTGGCCGAGACACGCGGCGGGGAAGCGGACAGCTTCTGGAGCTGGCGCGAGACCATGTACGCGCTGGCAGCCCGCTTCGATCCCGAATCGCTGCACGCCGTGGCGGCGCAGGCCTATGCGGAGATGCTCGAGGCCGGTTACACGCACGTCTGCGAGTTCCACTACCTGCATCACGCGCCGGATGGGCGGCCCTACGCGCCGGCCGGCGTGATGGCCGAGGCGCTGATCGCCGCCGCGCGGGAGACCGGCATCGGGCTGACGCTGCTGCCGACGCTGTACATGGCGGGCGGTTTCGATGGCCGTCCGCTGGTGCCGCGGCAGCGCCGCTTCGCGCACGCGCTGGACGACTATCTGGAACTGGTCGGCACGCTGCGTGCGTGCGCGCCGCCGGACGTGTCGGTGGGCATCGCCCTGCATTCCCTGCGGGCGGTCCCGGCCGATGCCCTGCGCGTCGTGCTGGCCTCCGGTCTGGCCGCGCGCGGCCCGGTGCACATCCACATCGCCGAGCAGACCGGTGAAGTGGAGGACTGCCTGGCGGCCACCGGCCAGCGCCCGGTGGCCTGGCTGCTCGATCACGCGCCGGTGGATGCACGCTGGAGCCTGGTGCACGCCACGCACATCGATGCCGCGGAAAGCGCCCGGCTGGCGCGCAGCGGCGCCGTGGCGGTGCTGTGTCCCACCACCGAGGCCAACCTGGGCGACGGCGTGTTTCCGCTGGGCGCGTTTCTGGATGCCGGCGGACGCATCGCCATCGGCAGCGACAGCAACGTGTCGATCAGCGTGGTGGAAGAACTGCGCTGGCTGGAATACGGGCAGCGCCTGCAGCGTTGCGCCCGCAATCTCTGCGCCACGCCCGCGCAGCCGCACTGCGGCGCGCGTCTGCTGCAGCTGGCGCGGGCCGGCGGCCGGCAGGCCGCGGGACTGGACGCGGACGACGGCGCCGCCGCGCCGGCCGAGGTGCTGCTGGATGCGGAGCACCCGTTGCTGGCGGCACGCGCGGCCGATGCGGTGCTGGACAGCTGGATTTTCGCCGGCAACGCGCCGCTGGTGCGCGAAGTGCGCGTCGGCGGACGTACCGTGGTGCACGCGGGCATGCACGTGCAGCGCGGGGCGATCGCCGTGCGCTATCGGCAGGCACTGGCGCGGCTGCGCGGCGGCGGTGCCGCACCCCGCTAGACTGGCCGCTTTTGAGCGGATTGCCCGATGCGCCTCAGCCAGTTCCACCTCAACACCACCAGGGAAGCGCCGGCCGACGCCGAAGTCGTCAGCCACCGGCTGATGCTGCGCGCCGGCATGCTGCGCAAGCTGGCCGCCGGCATCTACACCTGGACGCCGCTGGGCCTGCGCGTGCTGCGCAAGGTCGAGGCCATCGTGCGCGAGGAGATGGTCCGCGCCGGCGCCATCGAACTGCTGATGCCTTCGATCCAGCCGCGCGAACTGTGGGAGGAAACCGGGCGCTGGCAGAAATTCGGCGGCCAGTTGCTGAAGCTGAAGGACCGCAAGGACCAGGAATACTGCTACGGCCCCACCCACGAGGAAGTGATCACCGATTTCGCCCGCAACGAGCTGAAAAGCTACCGCCAGCTGCCGGTCAATTTCTTCCAGATCCAGACCAAGTTCC
>JAJYTR010000095.1 GCA_021792975.1 Pseudomonadota bacterium
CGCGCGCGCCATCGAGAACCTGACCTGCGTGGCGGCGGTGAACCGCGTCGGTCGCGACGGCAACGGGCTGGATTACGCCGGCGACAGCGCGGTGCTGGACGCGCTGGGCCAGCCGCTGGTGGAACTGGGCCGCAGCGAGCAGGTGGTCACGGTGCGGCTGGACCCGGCGCCGCTGTTGGAGCACCGCCGGCGTTTCCCGGTGTGGATGGACGCCGACAGCTTCAGCCTCGCGCCCTAGCCGCGCGTCCGCGCGTCACGCGAGCGGCGACAGGCGCAAACAGGCCTTCGTCCCAGTACGGCTCGTCGCCATAGCGCGCGGCGAGGAAGTCGATCAGCGCGCGGGTCTTGGCGGGCACCGCGCGCCCGGCCGGATAGACCGCGTAAATGGTTGCCTCCGGCAATGTCCAGTCGGACAGAATGCGCTGCAATTCGCCACGGCGCACCGCGTCGCCGACGATGAAAGTGGGCTGTACGGCAATGCCCAGGCCGCGCAGGGCAGCGCCGGCCAGCACGTCGCCGTTGCCGGCACGCAGCGGGCCGCGCAGTCGTACCGTCACCGATTCACCGCCTTGCGTGAAGGTCCACTGGCCAGGGTGCGCGGTCAGCGTGTACAGCAGACCTGCGTGCGACTCTAGCTGCTGCGGATGAACGGGCGTGCCGTGCGTGCGCAGATAAGACGGCGCGGCAACGGCCATCATGCGCGCCGGCGCGATGCGGCGTGCCACCAGGCTGGAATCAGCCAGATGACCGATGCGGATGGCCATGTCGAAGCCGTCGCGCACCAGGTCGGCGCGCTGGTCGCTGAGATCCAGTTCCAGTTCGATACGCGGGTGCCGGCGCAGGAACTCGGTCAGCGCGTCTCCGAGGTGCCGCGTGGCGAAGGAAGTGGGCGCGCTGACGCGCAGCCGGCCGCGCGGTTCGGTCTGGCGTTGCGTGGCTTCGGCCGCCGCTTCCTGCAGCGCCAACATGGCCTCGGCCACGCGCGCGTGGAACTGCAATCCGGCCTCGGTCAGGCTGAGCTTGCGCGTGGTGCGTTGGATCAGGCGCACGCCGAGATCGTCCTCCAGCGCGCGGATCAGCTTGCTGGCCTGCGCGCGAGAGATGCCGCCGTGGCCGGCCGCGGCGGCGAAGCTGCCGTCCTCGACCACGCGCAAAAACAGCTGCAATGCCGCGTAACGGTCCATGTGCGCCGCTCAGCGGCCGCGGCCGTGTGGCCGCGGCCCGCGTGGCGCGTTGTCGTGCGGGCGCCGGGTGTTGCCGCCGGGGCGTCCGCTGCGCTCGCCGCCGAAAGGACGCCGCTCACCGCCGGATGGTCCGGTGCGGTTGCCGCGCTCGCCCGCGGACGGGCGGCGCTCACCGGATGGCCGCGGTCCGCGCGGGCCGGCGAACGGCGGTCTGCGCTCGCCGCGCTCACCGGTAACGCCCTGGCCGCGGCTGGCCGGTAGCCACGGACCCGCTTCCAGATGTGCGCCGCGGCGCGGACCGGGACGCTGCCCGGGACGCGCCTCGCCGGCGTTCCATTGCCGCACCGAGGGCAATTCCTGGCCCGGCGCGAAAGCGCGCGGCTTGCGTGATTTGCGCGCATGCTCGGGGCGTACCACGTTGCCGTTGACCTCGCGTTGCCCGCCGCCTTTGCGCCGGCGTGTGTCACGGTGGTCGTCGCGGATGCGGTCGAAGGCGGCCAGTTCGCGGCCTTCGTCGCTGCCTGCGGCCCATGCTTGCGGGCGCTCGGCATGCACCTTGACCGCGCCACGCGGTGCGCGGCGCTGATGCAGCACCGGCTGCAGGGTCAGTGCCGGTTGCGGTTCACCGAGCCCGGCCAGCGCGCGCAACACGCGCACGGACGCGTCCTCCAGCGGCTGCGACTGCCCGCGGCGCAGCACGCGCGGCAGCTCGACGTTGCCGTAGCGGATGCGCTTCAGTCGACTGACCATGAAACCCTGCGATTCCCACAGCCGGCGCACTTCGCGGTTGCGGCCTTCGCGCAGCACTACGCGGAACCAGCTATGGCTGCCGCCGCGACTGATCGGCGCGATCTCGTCGAAACGTGCCGGGCCGTCTTCGAGCTCGACGCCGGCGCCGAGACGAGCGATCACCTCGTCCGGCACCTCGCCATGCACGCGGCACAGGTATTCGCGCTCCAGCGCCGCGCTGGGGTGCATCAACGCGTGCGCCAGATCGCCGTCGGTGGTCAGCAGCAGCAGGCCGGTGGTGTTGATGTCCAGACGGCCCACGGCGATCCAACGCGAGCCTTTCAGGCGCGGCAGGTTGTCGAACACGGTCGGGCGACCCTCCGGGTCCTCGCGCGTGATTACCTCGCCCTCCGGTTTGTGATAGAGCAGCACCTCGGCGTCCTCGTGCTGATCGCTAGCGACTACGTAGGCGCGGCTGTCCAGCTCGACGCGGTCGCCGGTGCCGACGCTGGTGCCGATGCCGGCCAAGCCGCCGTTGACCAGCACCTGGCCCTGCTCGATGCGCTGCTCGAGCAGGCGTCGCGAGCCCAGGCCGGCGTTGGCCAGAACCTTGTGCAGGCGTTCTTCGAAGCGCGGACCGGCGTCGCCTGTGGCCGGGCGTTTGAGTGACAACAGTGTGCGCGTGGGCGCGTTCATGCGGAGTGCTCCTCGGAAGCGGTGTCGGGCGTCGGCGTGGTGGTGTCG
>JAJYTR010000096.1 GCA_021792975.1 Pseudomonadota bacterium
GTTCTTGACCACGTCCTGTTCGCTGATGCCCAGTTCTTTCGCCTGCTCGGGTATCTGCTTTTCCACCAGCGGCGTGCGCACGAAGCCGGGGCAGATCACGTTGGCGCGCACGCCCTTGTCGCCGCCCTCCTTGGCCAGCACGCGCGCCAGACCGAGCAGGCCGTGCTTGGCGGTGACGTAGGCACTCTTCAGCTTGGAGGCTTCGTGCGAATGCACCGAGCCCATGTAAATCACCACGCCGGACTTGCGCGCGTACATGCCCGGCAGCACCGCCCGGGTGGTGAGGAAGGCGCCGTCGAGATGGATGGCCAGCATCTTTTTCCAATCGGCGAAGCTGTACTTCTCGATCGGATTGACGATCTGGATGCCGGCGTTGGAGATCAAGATGTCCACCGGCCCGTAGGCCTTGGCCACCGCCGCGCAACCCTCGTTCACTTGCTGTTCGCTGGTAACGTCCATGGCCACGCCCATGGCGCTGCCGCCGGCCTTGCCGATGACCGCGGCCGTGGCCTTGGCGGCATCCAGGTTGAGATCGGCGATGGCCACCTTGGCGCCGGCGCGAGCGTAGGTCTCGGCGATTTCCTTGCCGATGCCGCTGGCCGCGCCGGTGACCAGGGCGACTTTGTCCTTGAGCGTGAGCTGCATGTTCATGGGATTCTCCGTGCTGGCATATGAAGTGATGGCGCGCGGTGCGCGCCGGATGCGTGCGGCGTGCGCGCCTACCTGACGCGCGGCCGGGCCAGATAGTCGTGCGCCACGCGGCCCAGGCCCAGGGTGAGGTCGGTCATCAGGTGCACGGCGGAAACCACTTCCAGCACCGGCAGGTCGGTCACCGGCGCCAGCGCGTGCGCGTGCAGTTCCAGCGCGGCCGGACTGCTCCAGGCCCCCTTGACGACGAGATCCTCGAGGTCGTACTCGACCAGCTCGCACACGCGCGGCGTGCAGTCGACGTGCGGGATGATCTTCAGCAGGTAGTTGGGCACCGTCAGACTCTTGCGCACCGCGGCGAGATCCAGCGTCTTGTGCTTGTAGCCCATGGTGCCGGTGGCCACGCGCACCGGGCCGTAGTCCAGCGTGCCGAGCAAGGTGTCCTTTTCGACACGCAGCGTGGGCTTGCCCATGGTCTTGGGAAAGCCCCAGATCTCGCGCCCGCCGGCCAGCGGCGCCTCGTCGTCGAGGAACATGGCGACCTGATAGGTGCCCGGCTTGCCCCGGTACGTCACCGGCACCACCTGGCCCGATTCGTGGTAGCGGCCGAAGCCGGTGGAATCCGGCATGGCGATGAACTCGAACTTCACCGTATCGTCCAGCGGCTGCAGCGGCTCGGGCACCAGCGCGCGCAGGCGCGCCGGATCGGTGCGGTAGGTGATGACGAAAAACTCGCGGTTGACGAAACGGTACGGCCCGCGCGGATAGGCGGGATGCGCCAGCGGCATGGCAAAGGCTTGGCGGGCGACTTCGTTGGCTTTCATGCGAGCCTCCTTGTGGTCGGCGGCACCGGCGCGGTGCCGCGGCGAGAGCGCGCCGCACGAAGCGGCGTGGCGCGGTGTGGTGTGACGTGCCTGAAAACGCACCGGCAGCACATGCGGGTCTGACACGCTGCGCTGCAACAAAGTTCAGTCAGGGGCCAGCGCGGGTTCAGTTTGCCGCGCGACGGCGACACGCCAATGACGATGACGCAGGGCTTCAGCCCTCGACGAACAACACGCGCCGGGTCAGCCCGCAGGTGAGCTGGTAGCTGATGGTGCCGGCGGCGGCGGCCACGCGTTCTGCAGGCAGCTCCGGCCCCCACAGCACGACCTCCTCGCCGACGCGCGCATCGGGCAACTGGCGCAGGTCCAGCGCCAGCAGGTCCATCGATACGCGACCGGCCAGCGGCACTTCGCGCCCGCGCAGCAGCACCGGTGTGCCGCTGGGCGCACTGCGCGGATAGCCGTCGCCATAGCCGATGGCGGCGATGCCCACCGGCATGTCCTCCGGACAGGTCCAGGTGCCTGCGTAGCCGACCGCCTCGCCGCGCGGCACGCGGTTGATGGCGATCAGCCGTGTCGACAGCCGCAGCGCCGGCCGCATGCCGTGATCGGCACCGGTCTTGCCATCCACCACCGACAATCCGTACAGCAGCCCGCCGCTGCGCACCCAGTCGCCACGCGCCGCCGGCCAGCCCAGCAGGGCCGCCGAGTTGGACAGCGAGCGCGGTCCGGGCAAATCACGCGTGGCCGCGGCGAAGGTTTCGATCTGGCGCGCGGTGGCGGGATTGACGAACTCGTCCGACGCCGCGAAATGCGTCATCAGCACGATCTCGCGGTGCACCTGCGGCAGGCGCAGCAGGCGCGCGTGCACCTCGGCCGCACGCTCCGGCGCGAAACCCAGCCGGTGCATGCCGGAGTCGATCTTCAACCAGACCCGCAGCGGCGTGCTGCCGGTCTCGGCCTCCAGCCATTCGAGCTGCGCGTCGTGATGGATCACGGCTTCCAGATCGAGCCGGCGCAGCTCGGCCAGATCGCCCCGCGCATCCGGGCCGGAAAGCACCACGACGTGCTCGTCGTGCCCGGCGGCGCGCAGGCGCTGGCCGTCGGCGATGGCGGCCACGCCAAAGGCATCGGCGCCGCGCAACGCGCGCGCCACGCGCT
>JAJYTR010000097.1 GCA_021792975.1 Pseudomonadota bacterium
TCAGCGATCTGGGCAACATCACCCTCGCGCTGAGCGCGCAGGGCCAGGGCCAGGCCGAGCAGTTGTTCGATTTCGTGCAGCGCAGCCCGATCAGCACGCATTTCCGCGATGCCATCCGGCCGTTGCGTTTCAGCGGCGGCGCCGGCTGGAGCTTCACCCTGGTGCTGCCGCTCCGCGACGTGCACGCGCTGGTGCTCGAGGGACAGGCGCAGCTTGCGCAGGTGGCGCTGCACGCACCGCAATGGCATTTGGCCGTCGACCACATCGACGGTCCGCTGCAGTTCGATCGCGGCGGCATCAGCGCCAGCGGGCTCAGGGCCCGCTTCCGCGCGGTGCCGGGCACGCTGGCGCTGGCGGCGGGCGCGGATACCGGATCGCCGCAGCGCCTGTTCCAGGCCAGCATCACCGGCCGCTTCGACGCCGCCACCTTGCTGCAGGGCATCGGTGCACTGCAGCCGTACGTGCCGCGGCTGATCGGCAGCGCGCCGGTGACGCTGGGTGTGCAGGTGGACAAGGCCGGCACTGGCCAGCCGGCCACACGCACGCTGAGCGTGGACTCGGACCTGCAGGGCATGCGCGTGGATTTGCCGGCGCCGCTGGACAAGCCGGCCGGCGCCAGCCTGCCGCTGCGCCTGCGCATCGGCTTGCCGTTCGCGGGCGCAAGCCTCGACGGCACGCTGGGAGCGGCGGCGGGCGGTACGCCCCTGCTCAGCGCGGCCGCGCGCTTGCCGGCCGCCGCCGGCGACGGGCTTGCACTGAGTCTGGGCCTGGGCGCCGCGCCGCCGCCGCCGCTGCCGACCGGCGCGGCCGGGGGACTGGCGCTGGCCGGCAGCACGCCGCTGCTGGATGTCTCCGGCTGGGCCACGGTGGGCGCCGGGCGCGGCAGCGGTCCACGCTGGCCGCTGTCGGGCAGCGTGGACGCGGCGGACGCTCTGTTGTTCGGGCGCGCGTTCAAGAACCTGCATCTTAAACTGACCAGCGACGCGCAGGGCTTGCAAGTGGAGGCGGCCAGCCCGGCGCTGATCGGTAGCCTCAGCCTGCCCGATGATCTGGCGCGCGCGGGCATCAGCGCCGATCTGAAGCGCCTGTACTGGCCGGCCGAGGGCGGCAGCACCGAGGCCGGCACGCCGGTGCTGCCGGCGCCAACGGCCGTGGTCGATCCGGCCGCGCTACCGCCGCTGCACCTCAGCGTGGCCGACTTCCATCTCGGCAACGCCCAGTTCGGCGCGGCGCATTTCGAGAGCACGTCGATCGCCGGCGGCATGCGCATCGAGCAGTTGGTCTCCAAGTCGCCCAACGTGGCCATGGTCGCGCACGGCACCTGGACGGGAGACGCGCGACACAACCGCACGCAGATGGTGATCGAGTTCACCGCCGCGGATCTGGGCCGCATGCTGGAGGCGCTGGGCTACCAGAACCTGGTCGGTGGCGGACACACAGTGGCGCATCTGGATGCCAGTTGGCCGGGCGCGCCCTCGGCGTTCGCGCTGGACGCGCTGGACGGCACGCTGAAGATCGATGTCACCGAGGGCCGCATCCTCGAGGTCAAGCCCGGGGCCGGGCGGCTGCTGGGGCTGTTCTCCATCACCGAATTGCCGCGCCGGTTGGCCTTCGACTTCGGCGATGTGTTCCGCAAGGGTTTCGCGTTCGACTCGATCAAGGGGCAGTTCACGATGGACAACGGCAACGCGGTGACCCACGACCTGGAAATCCGCGGACCCGCCGCCGATATCAAGGTAAACGGCCGCACCGGACTGCGCGCCCACGATTACGACCAGACCGTCAGCGTGTACCCCAAGGTCGGCAGCACGCTGCCGGTGATCGGCGCAGTCACCGGCGGTCCGGTCGGCGCGGTGGCGGGTCTGGCCCTGCAGGGCCTGTTGGGCTCGGGCTTGTCGCAGGCCAGCGGCACGACCTACAAGGTCACCGGCAGCTGGGACAAGCCGGTGATCGTCAAAATCAATCCGGCCCAAGCGCAGCCCGCGCGCGCCGGATCGACGCAGCGCTAAGCGTCCGCGGGTCGCCGCGCACGGGGCTTGCGCGCGACGGCGGCTGTCTCTACGTTGCTGGTTCCCCCGTCACCGGCGCCGCGCGCGCATCCCCATGGACCCGATCTTCGCTTTGGCCGAACAGCGCCTGCTGGCGCCCGGCGCGCTCGACCCGGCCGCGCTGGAGCGCGTGTTCGCGCAGCTGATGGGTCCGCAGGTGGACGCCGCCGACCTGTACTTCCAGCATTCCCGCGCGGAGAGCTGGATGCTGGAGGACGGCATCGTCAAGGACGGCCAGCACAGCATCGAGCAGGGCGTGGGTGTGCGCGCCATCAGCGGCGAGAAGACCGGTTTCGCCTACTCCGACGACATCGTGCTGCCGCAACTGCTGACCGCGGCCGGGGCGGCGCGCGCCATCGCGCGCAGCGGCCAGGGGGCGGGCACGCCGCTGGCGCTGCGCGAGCCGCGCCGGCTGTATCCGGCCATCGATCCGATCGAGAGCATCGACACCGAACGCAAGCTGGTCGTGCTGCGCGAACTGGACGCCTATTGCCGTGCGCGCGATCCGCGCATCAAGCAGGTGATCGTGAGCGTGGCGGCCGGATTGGATACGGTGCTGGTGGCCGCCAGCGA
>JAJYTR010000098.1 GCA_021792975.1 Pseudomonadota bacterium
TTATCCTGACGAATTACAGCCACGGTCTGGTGGCGATGTTTACCACCCTCATCCTGATCACGACTTTCTTCGTGCTGGTACCCTACATGTTCTGCTCCATGGCCGAGATCGTGTTGAGCCGTACCCAGAACCGTGCCCGCGCGCTGGGCATACGTGTACGCGGCACCGTACTCGCCTGTCTGGCGTTTGCCTTCGCGCTGTGGGCCGCAGCCGGTACCGGCAGGGATTCTCTTTACTGGGGCACGCTGCTGCTGCTGGCGGGAATCCCGATTTACGTCTGGCAGAAGCGGCAGAAAGCCGCCGCCTAGGCGCGTGTGTGGTCGCCGGCCGGCACGGCTGTCAGCCGCGCAGCCCGGTTCAATCCACAAGAATGATGTGTACCCGCCGCGGGCCGTGGGCGCCGATGACGATGGTCTGCTCAATGTCGGCGGTGCGCGAGGGGCCGGAGATGAAAGCCAGCGCCCGCGGTAGCGAACCGTGCTCGGCGCGCACGCGTGCGAACGCGGCCTCGAAATCCCGCACGATACGCTCGCGCGGCAGCAAGGCGATGTGGGTTTCCGGGACCAGGCTCGTGGCGCCGGGTGAATCACCTGCCGAAAGCAGCAGCAACGTGCCGGTTTCGGCGATGCCGCAGAAGGCTGCGGTGATGCCGATGGCATCCGTCGTCCGCGGCGCACGCGCCTCGGCGGCGATACCGGCGGCGGCCCACGGCAGCGCCGCCAACGCGGGCCACACCACGGCTGCGTGCGTCAGGTCCGCTTCCTTGAGATAGGCGGCGACACGCACGGGAGCCGCCGCCAGCGAAGCGGCCTCATCCAGGGTCGAGCCCGACGCCTCCGCCAGGCGGCGGAACCGCAGCAGCGGATCTTCCGTCAGGGTGCCGGCGGCTCGCGGAATCATCTCGGCTGCGGGCGGCGCCCGTGTGCCGGCAGTCGCGGCACGCACCCGTGTGAGGATGGCCTCGCGCGCGCTCACCCGCTGAGCTCCCGCCGCAGTACTTCGCGCGCGGTGCGGCCCTCGCCCGCGGGGAAATCGCGCGTCGTCGTCCAGCCCGCAGCCAAGGGCAGCCGGCGCACCCAACCACGGCGGCGGCCGAGCCGGTAGAGCACCCGGGCGGCCAACGCGGTAAGCAATGCGTACAGCCGCGGGTGGCGGGCGGCATACCCCCAGAAATTGAGCGCCAGGCGCTCGCGCGTCGGGCGCAGATGTTCCGCGGTGGTGCGCGTGCGCAGCTGGCGCAACAGACCCGGCAGCGGGATCATCACCGGGCAGGCCACCTGACACTGGCCGCAGAACGTGGCCGCCTCGGGGAGCTCGCGCGCGCGCTCAAGCCCCACGAGCGCCGGCGTCCACACCGCGCCCATGGGCCCCGGGTACACCCAGCCGTAGGCATGACCGCCCACCGTCTGGTACACCGGGCAGTGATTGAGGCAGGCACCGCAGCGGATGCAGCGCAGGATGGGGTGCAGATCCGAACCGAGCAGCCGGCTGCGGCCGTTGTCCAGCAGCACGATGTGGAACGCCTCGGGACCGTCGCTCTCCGTCGCGCCGCGCACCCCGGTAAGCAGCGTGAAGTAGTTGGAGATCGCCTGGCCGGTGGCCGAACGCGGCAGCAGGCGCGCGAGTGCGGCCAGCTCCCCGAGCGTCTCCACCACTTTCTCGATACCGGCGATCGCCACGTGCACCCGCGGCAGCGTGGTCACCAGCCGACCGTTGCCCTCGTTGGTAAACAGCGCCACCGACCCGGTTTCCGCCACCAAGAAATTTGCCCCGCTGATGCCCATGTCGGCGGCGAAAAACTGCGGCCGCAGAATCTCGCGTGCCTCCCGGCAAAGCGCCGCGATGTCGGTGCTGCGCGGCCGCCGATGCCGGGCGGAAAACAGCTCGGTCACCTCCTCCCGGTTCTTGTGGATCACCGGCGCGATGATGTGCGAGGGCCGCTCGCGGGCGAGCTGCAGGATGTACTCGCCGAGATCGGTCTCCAGCACCTCCAGCCCCGCGGCTTCGAGCGCGTCGTTGAGGGCGCACTCCTCGGTCACCATGGACTTGGACTTGACGATACGCCGCACCCCGTGGCCGTGGGCGACATCCAGCACGATGCGGTTGGCCTCGGCGGCATCTTCAGCCCAATGCACGCGCGCACCCCGGCGCACCGCTTCCGCTTCGAAACGCTCAAGAAGCAGGTCCAGGCGCGCCAATGCGCGTTCGCGGATAGCCGCGCCCGCCGCGCGCAACTGCTCGAACTCGCCGAACTCGGCGGCGGCGCGAGCGCGTGCCGCCACAAAGCGCTCGGGGATGCGCGCCAGCGCGCGCTGCAACTGCACGTTGGCCAGGCTCTCGGCCGCGGCCGCGCGGAACCTGTGCGAGGTTACTTCCACGTCCGCACTCCGTCTGTGCCGGCCACAATCTCGGCCCAGTGCAGCACGCGCGTGGTGGTATCGCCGGTGCGCTGTAACCGCCCGGCCATGTGCATCAGACAACCGAGGTCGCCGCCCGTGACCGTGCCGGCGCCGCTGGCGCGGATCGCCGCGCACTTGCGGTCGCAGATGGCTGCGGAAATCGCGCCGTACTTCAGCGCGAAGGTGCCGCCGAAACCGCAGCAG
>JAJYTR010000099.1 GCA_021792975.1 Pseudomonadota bacterium
TCGCGCCTCGGCGCCGAAGGGCGCCATGAACTGCACTCCCACCGGCAGGCCCTGCGCGGTCCAGTGCAAGGGCACGCTCATGGCCGGCACGCCGGTGAGGTTGGCCAACTGCGTGAACGGCGTGCGCGCCAGGTTGCGCAGCGCCACGGTCTCGACCACGCCCAGGCGCCGCAGCAGGCGGCCGGCGCGCAGGCGCGCGGCCAGTGCCAGCAGATGCTCCTGCAGCGGCGTCGGCGCCAGTTCACCGATGCGCGGCGGCAGGTCGGCGGTGGTCGGCGTCAGCCACAGGTCGTAGTGCCGGAAGAAGTCGCCCAGCGCGCGCCCGAACCGGTTCCAGCGGTGCTGCCAGAACATGTACTCGCCGGCGGCGATGGCATCGCCGACCGCGGCCAGCGCGCGCGTGGCGGGCTCCAGTCCGTCGGCGCGCAGCCCGCCGCGGCGCGTCCGCAACTCGCGCAGGGTGGCCGCCACTTCGCCGAAGTACAGCAGCAGATAGGCGCGCATCAGCATCGCGCCATCCAGCGCAGGCGCGGCCGCGTCTACCGCGTGGCCCAGCGATTCGAGCAGGCGCGCGGTGGCCTGCACCGCCTCGAGGCACGGCGCCGCCACCGGCGTGCCCAGCGGCGAGGCAGTGCTGAAGGCGATGCGCAGGCGCGGCGGCGGCGCGCGCGTGGCGGCCAGGAAGCCGCCCGCGGGGGCGATCTCGAAGGGATCGCCCGGCGCCGCACCGGCCACGGCATCGAGCAGTGCCGCGCTGTCGCGCACGCTGCGCGTGAGCGCGTGCTCGCAGGAGGCGCCCATCCACACCTCGCCCGCCTCCGGCCCGCTGCTGACGCGGCCGCGGCTGGGTTTCAGCCCGAACAGGCCGCAGTAGGCCGCGGGGATGCGGATCGAACCGCCGCCGTCGTTGGCGCCCGCCGCCGGCACGATGCCCGTCGCCACCGCCACGGCGCTGCCGCCGCTGGAACCGCCCGGCGTGCGCGCCGGATCCCATGGATTGCGCGTGATGCCGAACGCCTTCGGTTCGGTGTAGGCCACCAGGCCGAACTCGGGCACGTTGGTCTTGCCGAAGATCACCAGCCCCGCGGCCTTCAGCCGCTGCACCAGCACGCTGTCCTGCACCGGAACCTCGTCGCGCAGGGCCGCGCTGCCCATGCTCATCGGCACCCCGGCATAGGCCTGCATCAGATCCTTCAGCAGGTACGGCACGCCGGTGAAGGGGCCCGCCAGCAATCCCGCGCGCAGCGCCGCCGCGGCCTCGCCGTCCATGCGCCGCACCAGCGGATGCAGCGTGTCCTGCACGGCGTCCGCGCGCCGCTGCGCCGCCGCCAGCAGTTCGTCCGCGCGCACCTCGCCGCGCGCCACCCGCGCGGCCAGGGCAGTGGCGTCGTGACAGCGGTATTCCTCGAAGCTCAGCATGTCACGCTCCCGCACAGAGGTCCGCGCATAGACCGCCACAAGGCCGCGGCGTTCCGCACAGCCGCCGCCTTCATGCGCGGCGGATCGTGCCGGCACCGCGATCCGGCGCACCGGTCAATCGCGCCGCGAGGGCGTCAGACCCGCAGCTCGCCCTCGGCGCACAGCACGCAGCCGCCACCGATCCAGACCGCGCCGTCCGGCTCCACCTGCACTTCGACGCGGCCGTCGCGGCCCACCTCGCGACCCTGGCTGGCCACGTAGCGTGCACCCGGCAGTTGCCCGCGCGCGTGCAGCAGTGCGCCGATGGCGGCGTTAGCGCTGCCGGTGACCGGATCCTCGGCGATGCCGTCGCCGGGACAGAACGCGCGCACGGCCAGCGCGGCATCGCCCGCCGCTTCACGCCCGAAGACGGCGACGCCGACGCAATCCAGCGCGCGCGTCAGCCGCACCAGCGCCGGCGCATCGGGCGCCAGGCCGCGCACCGCGGCGGCGGTGTCCAGATCGGCCAGCAGCCACACCGCGCCCACGTCCACCACCTGCGCCGGGCCGCGCGGCGCGACGCCCAGCGCCTGCCGCACGCGTCCGGTGGTGGCGGCATCCAGCACGTCGCGCAAGCCCGCACGCGGCGCCTGCACGTGGATGCGCCGCGCCGCGCCGCGTCCCTCGATGTGCAGCGGCAGCAGACCGGCGCCGCATTCCTGCATGCGCGCGCCCGGCGCATCCGGCAGCAGGCCGAAGCGGATAGCGGCCCAGGCCGCGCCCACGCTGGGATGCCCGGCGAACGGCAGCTCCCGGCGCGGGGTGAAGATGCGCACGCGGTAGTCGGCGCCGGGCTGCGTGGGCGGCAGCAGGAACGCGGTTTCCGACAGGTTGAGCCACGCCGCGACGCGCTGCATGTGCGCGGGCTCCGGCATCGATTCGACCAACACCACGGCCAGTGCGTTGCCGGCATACGCGCGTTCGGTGAACACGTCGACAAGCAGTACGCGCGCCATCAGCGATCACCCATCGTGGCGCGGCGGTCGGCAACGCGCACGGCAAGGCCTTGCCAGCCGGTCGCGCCGATCAGCGCCACGGCCAGCGCCAGCTCGATCCAGCCCAGCGCGCGCACCACGCCCTGCGCCGACCAGGCCTGCATCACGCCGTGGCAGAAATACAGCAGCGCCGCCACCG
>JAJYTR010000004.1 GCA_021792975.1 Pseudomonadota bacterium
TCCGGCGGCATGGTGCCGGTCACCGCGGTGGCCACGCTGAAGCCCGGCCTTGCGCCCACCGAGGTCAACCACCAGGGCCAGTTCCCGGTGGTCAGCGTCAGCTTCAACCTGGCGCCGGGCGTGCCGATGAGCAGCGGCTACGCGACCATCAACCAGCTCATGAAAGACCTGCGCATGCCGGGCGACATCCACGGCGGCTTCGGCGGCGATTTCCGCCGCTTCACCGAGCAGCAGAACTCGACCCCGCTGCTGCTGCTGGGCGCGCTGCTGGCGGTGTACATCGTGCTGGGCATGCTGTACGAGAACCTGATCCACCCGATCACGATTCTCTCCACCCTGCCCGCGGCCGGCTTCGGCGCCATGCTGGCGCTGCTGGTCACCAACACCGAGCTGTCGGTGGTCTCGACCATCGCCATCGTGCTGCTGATCGGCATCGTCAAGAAGAACGCCATCATGATGGTGGACTTCGCCCTGGCCGCCGAGCGCGAGCGCGGGCTGTCCTCGCTCGACGCCATCCGCGAGGCCTGCCTGGTGCGCTTCCGCCCGATCATGATGACCACCATGGTGGCCATGCTCTCGGCGCTGCCGCTGGCGATCGGCTTCGGCTCCGGCGCCGCGCTGCGCCGCCCGCTGGGCATCGCGCTGATCGGCGGCCTGCTGTTCTCGCAGGCGCTGACGCTGCTGAGCACGCCGGCGATCTACCTGCTGTTCGACCGCGCCAGCCAGCGCCGCCGCCAGCGCCGCGCCGCCCGCACAGGCGCGCGCGCGCTGGCATCCTGAGCGCACCCCGGCGCGCCGCGGTCGCGGCCGGGCGCGTTTGCCATAATCGACGTGCATGAAACCGCTGCGCACGTTCGCCGCTCTCGTTCTGCTGCTGCATCCCACGGCAATGGCCATGGCGCAGACCGCGGGGCACGCGGACGCCGTACGCAAGCAACAGGAAGCCGCCGCCGACGCCAGGCTGGCGGCGGTGAAGCAGCAGATCGCCGCACTCGCGCAGGCACAGCGGCAGACCGCGGCGCAGCGCAGCATGTTGGACGGGCAGATCGCACAGGCCTCGCAGGCGCTGGCCGCGGCCGCGACGCAGCGCGCCGCCGCCGATGCCGCGGTGGCCGCCGGCCTGCGGCAGCTGGGCATGCTGCAGACGCAGGTGGATGCGCAGCAGGCGCGCGTGGCGCAGCAGCGCGCCGCACTGGCCGCACTGCTGCGAGCCGCCTATGCGCTGGGCCCGGACAGTGATCTGCGGGTGCTGCTGGGCGATGCCGATCTGGCGCGCGTGGCCCGCGCGCTGGCCTATGCGCAGGTGCTGCAGCGGCAACGGCTGCAGCGCATCGACGCCCTGCGCACCGCGCTGCAGCAGCTGCAGCAGCGGCACCAGCAGCTGGCGGCGGCGCAGCAGCAGCTGGTCCGCGACCAGGCCGCCGCCAAGGCCGGCGAACAGGCGCAGCAGACCGCGCGGGAACGGCTGCAGGCGCTGCGCGCGCGGGCCGATGCGCGCTACCGCAACCAGGCGCAGCAACTGGCGGCGCTGGCGCAACAGCGACGCGATCTCGAACAACTGCTGGCGCGGCTGCGCGACATCTTCGCCGACATTCCCAAACAACTGCCGGGCAACGTGCCGTTCGTGCAGCTGAAAGGCCGCCTGCCCTGGCCCATCGCGGGCCGCGCGCGGTCCTGGCAGGGCGGGCTGCTGATCGATCCGGGCGGCGGGCACAGCCGCGTGCGCGCGGTGGCCAACGGCCGCGTCGCCTGGGCCGACTGGCTGCGCGGTTTCGGCATGCTGGTGGTGGTGGACCAGGGCGACGGCTGGATCAGTCTGTACGGCAACAACGAGAGCCTGCTGGTGCGCGTCGGCGACTGGGTGACGCCGGGCCAGGTCATTGCCAACGCCGGCAGTGCCGCCGCCGGCTTCGACGGCGCCTGGTTCGCGCTGCGCCACGACGGCCGGCCGGTCGATCCGCGCGGCTGGCTGGCGCGCGGACGCCGGTAGCCGCGCGAACGCGCGCACACAGCTGCTGCGCTGCAGCGCACAACCCATGCGTGACCGCAGCCACGGACCGGCGTACGCAAGCATGCCGGCCGTGCGCCGCATGACCGCGATCACAGCCACGCCGCCGCAGGACGTCAGCATGACCGCCGATGACCGCGCCGCTGACCCCGCCGACACCCCGCACGAACACGCCGCCCGCGGCGCGCGCCGACTGGCGCCTGGCGCTGGGGGCTCCGGCGCTGTACGTGCTGCTGCTGACCGGCCTGGTCCAGGCGCTGGCCCTGGTCGGCGGCCTGCTGGCGCTGCGCGGGTCCGGTGCGGAACGCGACCTGTACGGTTCGCTGGCGCTGCTGCTGGCGCAGTTGGGCGCGGGGCTGGTGACGTTGCACTGGCTGCGGCGGCGGGCTGCCCGCCGGTCATGCGGACGTGCCACCGCCGGTGTCGGCTTCGTGCGCAGCTCGCGCGGCTGGCTGCTGGCCGGCGAGGCCGGCGGCCTGCTGCTGGCGCTGGCCGCGGCGGCGATGGCCTGGCTGCTGCCGCGACCGGCGGCTCCGCATCTGGCCAGCCTGCTGATGACGCTGCCCGCGCTGCCGCTGGCCAGCACGCTGATCAGCGTGCTGCTGGCACCCCTGTTCGAGGAAGGCGTGTTCCGCGGCGCGTTGCTGGGCGCGCTGGCGCCGGCGCTGGGCCCGCTGGGCGCGGGCCTGGCCAGCACCGCCGTGTTCACGCTGCTGCACCTGCCGGAGCAGGCGGGCTATTTCTGGGGTCTGCTGCCCATCGCCGCGCTGGGCGGATTCGCCGCCTGGCTGCGCCTGCGCTCGGGCTCCCTGTGGCCGGGCGTGGTCGCGCACATGTGCTTCAACGCGCTGCTGGGATTCGCGGCGCTGCGCTGATGCGGCGGCGCCACGCGGCGCACGGGCATAATGCCGGCGATGCCGGAGTCCCCCATGCGTATCCCCGCACTCGCCTTCGCGGCCCTGCTGGCGCTACCAGCGGCCGCGGCCCACGCCGCCGCACCGCCCGCCCCGGCAGCGGCCGCCTCCGCCCGCGCCCCGGTGCCGGCGGCCGGCGCCGCGTCCGCGCAGGGCCCTAGCCTGAAGGACATCGCCACCTTCACCCGCGTGTTCGAGATGATCCGCCAGGCTTACGTCGAACCGGTCAGCGACCATGCGCTGATGCAATCGGCGCTGCGCGGCATGCTCGGCGGGCTGGACCCGCACAGCGAATTCCTGGACGTGCGCCAGCTCGACCGGCTCGACGAGGACACCACCGGACGGTACGCGGGTCTGGGCATCGAGGTGGCCGAGGTGGACGGCACCCTGCGCATCATCGCGCCCATCGACGGCACGCCGGCGCAGCAGGCCGGCATCCGCGCCGGTGACACCATCCTCGGCATTGACGGCAAGGCGGTGCAGCCCGACGCGCTGGATGCGGCGCTGCAGTCGCTGCGCGGCAAGCCCGGCACGCGCATCACCCTGACCATCCTGCACGCCGGCGCGCACGCGCCGGTGGACATCGCGCTGGTGCGCGCCGACATCCAGCTGCCCAGCGTGCGCACGCGGCTGCTGGCGCCGGGCATCGCCGACGTGCGCATCAGCCAGTTCCAGTCGGACACCGCCGCCAGCCTGCAGCAGCAGCTCGACGCCCTGCAGCGCAAGGACGGACCGCTGCGCGGCGCGGTGCTGGACCTGCGCTCCAATCCCGGCGGCCTGGTCAACGCGGCGGTGGCGGTGGCCGACGATTTCCTCGACTCCGGCGTCATCGTCAGCACGCGCGGCCGCCTGCCCGGCGCTGATACGGTCTACCGCGCCACCCCCGGCGATCTGCTGCACGGCGCACCGCTGGTGGTGCTGATCGACGGCGGCACCGCCTCGGCGGCGGAGATCGTCGCCGGCGCGCTGAAGGACAACCACCGCGCCGTGCTGATGGGCCGGCGCAGCTTCGGCAAGGGCTCGGTGCAGAGCGTGCTGCCGCTGTCCGGCGGCGAGGCCATCAAGCTGACCACGGCGCGCTACTACACCCCGGACGGGCACTCGATCCAGGCGCGCGGCATCACCCCGGATATCGAGCTGGCGCGCGATCTCGATGTCAGCGTCAGCACCGCGCCGCGGCTGTCCAGCCGCGAGGCCGACCTGCCCGGCCATCTGGGCGCCGGCGGCGGTGACGGCGCGGCGGAAACCAGCGGCGGCGCGGGCGTACTGGCCGCGCACGACTGGTGGCTGGACCAGGCGCTGCACGTGGTGCAGGCGCTGGCCGCCGCCCGCCGCAGGCCCGCTCCCGCCGGGTCCGCCACGCTGCGCTGAACGCGCCGCACTAGCTGCCGCGCGCGTCCTGCGTGCTCCTGCGGCCGCGCACCAGCAGCGCCGCGGCCAGCACGCCGGCCTCGTACAGCAGCACCATCGGCAGCGCCAGCAGCAGCATCGACAGCGCATCCGGCGGGGTGATCAGCGCGGCCACCACGAAGGCCAGCACGATGGCGTAGCGGCGCCAGCTGCGCAGGCGTGCCACGCTGACCACGCCCATCGCCGCCAGGATCACCACCACCACCGGTACCTCGAAGCACAGGCCGAAGGCCAGGAACACGTGCAGCACGAAGCTGAGGTAATGGCCGATGTCGGTCATCATCGATACGCCGGGCGGCGTGATCGCGGTGAGGAAATGGAACGCCGCCGGCAGAATGAGAAAGTACGCGAACGCACAGCCGGCGTAGAACAGCAGCACCGCGCTGACCAGCAGCGGCAGCGCCAGGCGCCTTTCGTGGCGGTACAGGCCCGGGCTGACGAACGCCCACAACTGATACAGCACCACCGGCATGGCCAGAAACAGCGCCACCACCACCGCCAGCTTGATCGGCGTGAGGAACGGCCCGGTGACTTCGATGGCAATCATGTGCGCGCCGGCCGGCAGCCGTTCGACCAGCGGCCGCGCCAGCAGGCCGTAGAGCTTCTCGGAGAACGGCAGCAGTGCCAGCAGCGCAAGCAGCACCGCCAGCGCCGCCTTGAGCAGGCGCGAGCGCAGCTCCAGCAGATGCTGCACCAGGCCGTGCATGCCGGACGGGTCCGCGGACGGCTCAGCCATCGGCCGTTTCCCGCGCCGCGCCATCCGCGCCTGCTGCCGCAGCCGGTGCCTGTTCCAGCGTCCGCAACCTCGCCGCCAGCGCGTCCAGCTGCTGCGCCACGGCCTGCGCCGCGGGCGCCGGCGTGGACGCCGCGACGGCGGACGTCTGCATCCCGTCGAGGCGCTGCGCCGCCCCGCGCAGATCGGCGGCGACCGCACGCAGCGCGTCGTGCCCGGCGCCAGCCGCCTCGTCCAGGCGCGCGGCCAGCGTGCGCAGCTCGCCGGCGGTACGCGCCAGGGTCACCACGGATGGCGCAGCGGGCGCGGCCGCCGCCTCATGAACGGCACCGGAATCGGACCCCGGCGCGGGATCGCCCGCGCCGCCCGCCGCCGCCGTCCCCATCCCGTGCTGCACGGCGTCGTGCGCCTCGTCGAGCTGCGCGCGCAGCCGCACGGCGCTGTCGCGCACGGCGGCGGCGCCCTCGCGCCACTGCTGCGCCAGTCCTTCGGTATCCAGCTCGCGTGCCACCTCGGCCTGCACGCTGGCCCAGGCGCTGCGCGCGCGTCGCACGATGGCGCCGGCGGTACGCGCCACACCCGGCAGGCGGTCGGGCCCGAGCACGACCAGCGCGATGACCGCGATCAGCAGCAGCTCGTTGAAGTCGATGCCGAACAAAGGCCGGGCTTCAGCGCTGCTCGGAATCCCGCGATTCGGTCCTGGCCGCGGTTCCGCCCTCGGGCGGATCGGCCTTCAACTGCTGCACCGTCTCGGCCTTGCCGTCCTTGCCGTCCTTGCCGGCGGACCCGTCCTCGTTCATCGCCTTCTTGAAATTGCGCACGGCCGAACCGAGGTCGGAACCGATGTTGCGCAACTTGCTGGTGCCGAAGATCAGCAGCACCACGATCAGCAGGATTAGCCAGTGCCAGATGCTGTCGAAACCCATTGCCCGACTCCCGCGCGCCTGCGCGCGCCGTGATTCAGCCGCGTGCGTGCGGCATGCCTACTGAGTGTACTCCGCGAGCTTGCTGCGGAACGCCCCGATGGCCGGCGGCACCTGGTCGACCTGGCCTTCGAACACGCGCCGCGCGGTGACGTTGGCGCCGTAGACGCGCTGATCTGCCGCATCGTCGATGCCGATGCGCGCGCCGTCCAGGGCCACCCCGGCGAACAGGCCGCGCGAGCGGGAATAGGAATAAATCGCGGCATCGAAGTGCGCGTTGGTGCTGGCGTTGGCATAGCGGCCCACCGGACCGGCCGCGGCCGAGGCGTCGGCGCCCAGGGTGAACTCGCCGTGGATCAGGCGGTCGACCCCGGCGCGATTGCGGAACACCAGGATCACGTCGGTCGAGGACACCCCGGCCTGGAACCCTACGCTGGCGCCAGTGAGGCGGATGTAGGCGGGATCCGACCAGGTGCCGTCGGGCTTGCGGATGGACACCAGCCCTTCGCCGAAACGGCCGCCGAAGATCAACCCCGCCTTGATCACGTCGGGGATCACCGCGATGCCCTGCGCGGCCTGCATCAGGTTCTGCGGGATCGCGCGGTCCGGCGCCATCTGGATCTCCTCCAGCACACGCGTGGCGCGCTGGGCGCGTTCGAGATCGCGGTCCAGGCCCTGCTGCGCCCGGGCCAGCGCCGGCAGCAGCAGCAGGGCGAGCAGGGGCAGTACACGCAGCGGACGGAACGGCATGGGGGGCTCCTCGGTTGGCTCGACGGAACGGGACGGCAGCAGCGGATATAGGCCCGCGCGCGCAACCCGGCATGAACGCGGCGCACACGGGCCGCTATGGCAGACTGCCGCGGCCATGAACGCATCCTCGCATTTCCTCGGGCTGGAGGGCTACGCACACGACGCCACGCCGCGCACAGGTGTGCTGCTGGTCAACCTGGGCACGCCGCAGGCGCCCACCCCGGCGGCGGTGCGCCGTTACCTCGCCGAATTCCTGGCCGACCCGCGCGTGGCGGAATACCCGCGCTGGCTGTGGCAGGCGCTGCTGCACGGCGTGATCCTGCGCGTGCGGCCGCGGCGCTCGGCACATGCCTACGCCAGCATCTGGACGGCTGCGGGCTCGCCGCTGCGCGTGCACAGCGAGGCGCTGGCCGCGGCACTGCAGCGCACGCTGGCGGCGCACGGCGACGATCCGGCGCCGGTGGTGGCGCTGGCCATGCGCTACGGCACCCCGTCCGTGCCGGACCGCATCGCCCGCCTGCAGCGCGAAGGCGTACGCCGCCTGCTGCTGCTACCGCTGTATCCGCAGTACTCGGCCACCTCCACCGGCAGCGTGCTGGACGCCGCGGCGGGGGCGCTGCGGCGGCTGCGCTGGCCGCCCGAACTGCGCACCGTCAACGACTACCACGCCCTGCCCGGCTACATCGCGGCGCTGGCCGACAGCGTGCAGCGGCACTGGGCGCAGCACGGGCGCGGCCAGAAGCTGCTGCTGAGCTTCCACGGGATCCCGTGGCGCTACGTGCGGGCGGGCGACCCCTACTACTGCCAGTGCCTGGCCACCGCGCGCCTGCTGCGCGAGCGCCTGGGGCTGCGCGAGGACGACGCGCCGGTGTGCTTCCAGTCGCGCATGGGCCGCGAGCGCTGGCTGGAACCGGCCACCGCCGCCACCCTGCGCGCGCTGCCGGCCGCCGGCATCCGCCGCGTCGATGTGCTGTGTCCGGGCTTCGCGGCCGACTGTCTGGAGACACTGGAGGAAATCGCCCTGCGCGGCAAGGCCGAATTCCTCGCCGCCGGCGGCGAGGCTTTCCATTACATCGCCGCGCTCAACGACGGCGCCACGCACGTGACGGCGCTGGCCGGTCTGGTGCGCGCGCATCTGGCGGGGTGGGCCGCGGCTGGCGGCGACACCGCGGGCGCGCTGGCCGAACGCCAGGCGCGTGCACGCGCCACCTGCGCCGCCGCGCCCTGAGCCCGACGGCATCTCGCACCACACGTCCACCCGCGGCGGCTGTCAACAACCTCTGCGGTACGGCCGGAACGGCCGATCCCGTGCAGGCCACCGCCCATTCGCGGACGGCGGCACCCTGCCATGCGGGGGGCCGTGGGCGCGTGTTCAGCGCGGCGGCGGCCGCACGCTGGCGGCGGTCTGTCCGAACAACAGCGCGCGCGCCTGCTCGTCGACCACCGGGGCAGCATTGACCTCGGCCGCGCGCGCATAGGCACGCCGCACCGCCGGACGCGCCGCGACGGCCTCGAACCAGCGCCGGAGACGGGGAAACTCGTCCAGATCCTGCTGCTGGCGCTGGTACGGCACGATCCACGGATAGCAGGCCATGTCGGCGATGGAATACTCGCCGGCCACGTACGCGCGGTCGGCAAGGCGCCGGTCCAGCACGCCGTACAGCCGGTTGGTCTCGTTGACGTAGCGGGTGATGGCGTAGGGGATGCGCTCTGGCGCGTACTGCCCGAAGTGGTGATTCTGTCCGGCCATCGGACCCAGGCCCGCCATCTGCCAGAACAGCCACTGCATCGTCTCGCAACGGCCGCGCAGGTCGGCGGGCAGGAAGCGGCCGGTCTTTTCGGCCAGGTACTGCAGGATGGCCCCTGACTCGAACAGGCGGATCGGCGCACCGCCGTCGGCCGGCGCGTGGTCGACGATGGCCGGGATGCGGTTGTTGGGCGCAATCGCCAGGAACGACGCCTCGAACTGCTCGCCCCGGCCGATGTTCACCGGCACGATGCGGTAAGGCAGTCCGGCTTCCTCGAGGAAGATCGTCACCTTGTGGCCGTTGGGTGTGGTCCAGTAATACAGATCGATCATGGTCGGCTCCGGCGATCGCGAAACGGCGGCCCTGCGGTACCGGTACGCCGGCGGCGCGCATCGGGCCCCGATGCGGATGCGATTCCCGAGGCCCACCCGCCAAGTATGGAGCGGTTTGCAAAACCGCTCCGGCACATGGATGTGCCGCCGCGACGAGCACGCGAGTGCTGGTCGCGACCAAGGTGGCGCGGCTTTGCCGCGCCCGTTTGCTTGCATGCAGCCGCTTTGAATCGGGCGGCAGGATGCCCGGTTTTGCAAACTGATCTATGGTCATCGGCGCACGGCCGCGCGTGTCTCGCGCGGAGCGGGCGGGCATCCGGCTGCCGGCGCGCAAGGAGAGATGGCGCGCCCGGAGGGATTCGAACCCCCGACCAATGGCTTCGGAAGCCACTACTCTATCCGGCTGAGCTACGGGCGCGAGCCGCGGATTGTGGCACGCCGGCCGCGCCGCACGCACGCGGCCGACCGGCTGCGCGCGGCTGAACCGCGGTTGAGCGGCGGGGTCGCTTGGCTATACTTCGGCGCTGCCGTGCCCGGCGGGCCGGCGCCATCCCATCGTGCGGAGGTGTTGCGTGAGCGGACCGGTCAGTCCATCCGACAAGCGTTTTCTGCGCCAGTTTTCCATGGTCATCGTGATCCTGGTGCTGGTGGCGTTGGGTCTGATCGCCGTGGCCGCGCTGGTGTACGACCGGCTGCCGCAGCCCAGCGACCCCGCGCTGCAGCGCCGCACCGATGCGCGTCTGGCGCCGGTGGGCGCGGTGTACGCCGGTGCGGCCGGCGCCGCCGCACTCCAGGCCGCGCAGGCCGCCGCGACCCGGGCGGCGGCGTCGCAGGTAGCCTACGGCGGCACCCTCAATGGCCATGACATCTACAACCATCTCTGCCACACCTGCCACGCCACCGGCGTGGCCGGCGCGCCGGTGGTCGGCAACAAGACCCTGTGGGGGCCGCGCATCGCCCAGGGCATCAACGTGCTGGTGCAGCACGCCATCCACGGCTATCACGGGCCGGATGGAAATTTCATGCCGCCCAAAGGCGGCAATCCGGCGCTGACCGACGCCCAGATCGAAGCCACCGTGAAATGGATGGTCGCGCAGGTGCACTGAGCGCCGCGGCCATCGTCCGCGCGCGGCAGCCGTCCGCCGCGCGTCAAGCTCCCGCCAACGCACACGGACCGGTCCGATGAGCGCGATATCCCTGCCGGTGCTGCCGGCGCAGTTTCCCGCCGCGGCCGGGCGCTATGCGCTGGCCGGTCCGGCCGGCCGGCTGGAGGTGGCGGTCGAACCGGCCGCCGCGGCACAGGCGCGCGCCGGCACCGCGGTGATCTGCCATCCGCACCCGCAGCAGGGCGGCAGCATGAGCAACAAGGTCGTCACCATGCTGGCGCGCACGCTGGGCGAGGCGGGACTCAACGTCGTGCGGTTCAACTTCCGCGGCGTCGGCGGTTCCGAAGGGCAGTACGACGATGGTCATGGCGAAGGCGCCGATCTGGTGGCGGTGGCCGACTGGGTGCGCGCGGCACTGGCCGGCGACGCGCTGTGGCTGGCGGGTTTCTCCTTCGGCAGCTACGTCAGCATCGCGCACGCGCGCCAACTGGCCGCGGCGGCACTGGTCAGCGTGGCGCCGCCGGTGGGCCGCTGGCCCTTCGATGCGCTGGCGCTGCCGGAATGTCCCTGGCTGATCGTGCAGGGCGAGGACGACGAAATCGTGCAGCCGCAAGCGGTGTACGAGTTCGTCGAGCGTCTGGAAACGCGGCCGGTGCTGATCCGCATGCCGCAGACCGGGCATTTCTTCCACCGCAAGCTGATGGACCTGCGCGGCGCCGTGCGTCATGCCATCCGCGGCTGGCTGCCGCCGCCGCGTGCGCATGGCTGAAGCCGCACCGGCGCCCGCCGCGACACCCAGCGCGCTGTACGCTGCCGGCGTCGCTGCCGGGCAATGGTCCGAGGATGCCGCGCAACGCGGGCTGCTGCCCGAGCTGGACCGCCTGCAGGTGGCGCTGTCGGCGCCGCCGGGCGCCGCGGCGAGGCTGCGGCGGCGGCTGCGCGGCGCCCCGCCCCGGCCTGCGCGCGGACTGTACCTGTGGGGCCGCGTCGGCCGCGGCAAGACCTTTCTGATGGATCTGCTGGTGCGCAGCCTGCCCGCCGGCAGTGCCGAGCGCTGGCATTTCCACCGCTTCATGACGATGGTGCAGGCGCAGCTGGCGCGGCTGGGCGGCGAGCGTGACCCGCTGCGCCGCATCGCCGCCGGGATCGGCGCGCGCACGCGCGTGCTGTGTCTGGACGAGTTCCTGGTGCGGGACATCGGCGATGCCATGATCCTGGCCGAACTACTGCGGGGTCTGGGCGAGTGCGGCGTGCTGCTGGTGACCACCGCCAATACGCCGCCGCAGGCGCTGTACCGCGAGGGCCTGCAGCGTGCGCGCTTTCTGCCGGCCATCGACTGGCTGCAGCGGCATTGCACGGTGCTGGCGCTGGACGGCGACCATGACTGGCGCTTGCGCGCGCTGAAGCAGGCGCCCACCTGGCTGACGCCGCTGGATGCCGCCAGCGAGCGGAAGCTGGCGCAGGTCTTCCGCCGTCTCGCGCACGGCGGCCCGGTGCAGGACGGCGGCCGGATCGAAGTGCTGGAGCGGGATATCCCCGTGCGCCGTGCCGCCGCGCCGGTGGTCTGGTTCGACTTCGACGCGCTGTGCGGTGATGCGCGTGCGGTGGCCGACTACATCGAGATCGGCCGCAGCCACGACACGGTGCTGGTCTCGGCGGTGCCGCAGTTCAACGCCGACCGCGAGGATCCGGCGCAGCGCTTCGTGCGGCTGGTCGACGAGTTCTACGACCGCCAGGTCAAGCTGGTGTGCTCGGCGGCGGTTCCCATCGTCGAGCTGTACGCCGGCGAACGGCTGCGCGCCGACTTCGCGCGTACCGAGAGCCGCCTGATCGAGATGCAAAGCGAGGACTACCTGGCCGGCGCGCATCGCGGATGAGGGGCTGCCGGCACCGCCGCACCGGCGTACGCTGGGCATATGTCCGGCCCTTCGCTGCTGCCCGCCGCGCATGCCGTCCACCCCGCCCTGGCCGGCCTGGTGCTCGCCGTGCATGCGCTCGTGATCGTCTTCAATGTCGCCGGCCTGGTCGCGGTGCCGCTGGGCGCCTGGCGCGGCTGGCGCTGGGTGCGCGCGCCGCTGTGGCGCACGCTGCACCTGCTGGCGCTGGCGGCGGTGGCGGGGCAGGCGCTGCTGGGACGCGCCTGCTTTCTCACCCTCTGGCAGGACGACCTGCAGGGCCGCGCGGCGTCCACGCCGCTGATCCAGGGCTGGGTGGACCGCCTGATCTACTGGCCGTTGCCGATGGCGTTTTTCACCACCCTGTACGTGCTGGCGTTCGCCTACGTGGTGGGGCTGTGGTGGTACTGGCCGCCGCGGCGGCATTGGCGAGCCTGAACACAATATCTTGTGTTGACCGATCCGGTTTTACCCGATATGTTGAGGCCGTCGGTGTCCGCGCCCGGCCTGGGTGCGGCTGAAAAGGGAATCCGGTGCGACTCCGGAGCTGCCCCGCAGCGGTCAGCGGAAACGAACCCCGCCACACGGCACTGGGGCCACACCCCGGGAAGCGGCGGGCAGTAGGCGACGGCGCCGCCGTCACGTCCGCGAGCCCGAAGACCTGCCGGCACATCGGGCTGCGTGCCCGGCGTCCGTCGCAGCCTGCGCGACGGGCAACGCCGATGCTCGTGGCGCCGATGCGGGTGGCCGCTTCCGCGGGGAAGCCGGTCGCGTCACGGACGCCGCGCGGCGTCCGTCGCGATCGTTCTCCGCGCACCACCCACGGTCCTGCGCGCGGGCGCAGGTCATCCATCCTGCCGTCGGGGAACGCCATGCAACTGCAAGACACGCAAGCCGCCGCCGCCAGCGCAGCGGCCGCACCCGCTTTTTCACTGACGCCGCCGCATGCGCCGGCCGGCATGCGCGTGACCAAGCGCAACGGCACGCGCGAGGCGGTGGACCTCAACAAGATCGTGCGTGCGGTGACCCGCGCCGCCGAAGGCCTGCACGCGGTCGAGCCGCTGCCGGTGGCGCTGAAGACCATCGGCGGACTGTACGACGGCGCCACCACGCGTGAACTGGACGAGCTGTCCATCCGCACCGCCGCCGCGCTCACCGCCGAGGAGCCCGAATACGGCCTGCTGGCGGCCCGCCTGCTGGCACAGGTGATCGCCAAGGAAGTCCGTGGGCAGGACCTCCAGTCGTACTCGCAGGCCACCGCGCGCGGCGCGCAGGCTGGCCTGATCAACGCCCGCGTACGCGATTTCGTGGCCGCCCACGCGCGCAAGCTGGATGACGCCATCGACGATGGCGCCAGCCGCCGCTTCGAGTATTTCGGCCTGCGCACGCTGTACGACCGCTACCTGCTGCGCCATCCGCAGTCGCGCCTGGTGCTGGAGACGCCGCAGTACTTCTTCATGCGCATCGCCTGCGCGCTGGGCGGCGGCGAAATCGGCGAGACCCTGCAGCTGTACCGCACGCTGGCCGCGCTGGATTACCTGCCCAGCAGTCCGACGCTGTTCAACGCCGGCACCTGCCACGAGCAGATGTCCTCGTGCTACCTGCTGGATTCCCCCGGCGATTCGCTGCAGGCCATCTATGCGCGTTACGGCGACGTGGCGATGCTGAGTAAATTCGCCGGCGGCATCGGCCTGTCGTACACGCGCATCCGCGCGCGGGGTTCGCTGATCCGCGGCACCAACGGCAAGTCCAACGGGGTGGTGCCGTGGCTGAAGACCCTGGACGCCTCGGTGGCCGCGGTGAACCAGGGCGGCAAGCGCAAGGGCGCCTGCTGCGTCTACCTCGAGCCCTGGCACGCCGACATCGAGGATTTCCTCGAGCTGCGCGACAACACCGGCGATCCGGCGCGGCGCACCTACAACCTCAATCTCGCCAACTGGATCCCCGACCTGTTCATGCGCCGCGTCGAACAGGATGCGGCGTGGACGCTGTTCGACCCCAAGGATGTGCCCGGGCTGCCCGACCTCTGGGGCGACGACTTCGAACGCGCCTACCAGGCCGCCGAGGCACGCGGGACGGGCCTGCGCCGGATCCCGGCGCGCGCACTGTACACGCGCATGCTCAAGACCCTGGCGGAGACCGGCAACGGCTGGTTCACCTTCAAGGACCGCAGCAACGCCACCTGCAACCAGGCCGCGCGGTCCGGCAACGTGGTGCACCTGTCCAACCTGTGTACCGAGATCCTCGAGGTTGGCAGCGAAGACGAAACCGCCGTATGCAACCTGGCCTCGATCAACCTCGCCGGCCACGTGACGGACGAAGGCATCGACTTCGACAAGCTGGCCGCCACCGTGCGCCAGGCGGTGCGTCAGCTCGATCGCGTGATCGACCTCAACTACTACCCCATCGAGGGCGCACGGCGCAGCAACGCGCGCTGGCGGCCGGTGGGCCTGGGCGTGATGGGTCTGCAGGACGTGTTCTTCCGCCTGCGCCTTCCGTTCGACGGGCCAGAGGCGCTGGCGCTGTCCACGCGCGTAGCCGAGGAAATGTACTTCCACGCGCTGGACACCTCCTGCGCGCTGGCCGAGCAGCACGGCGCGCACGCCGCGTTCGCCGACACGCGCGCGGCGCAGGGCGTGCTGCAGTTCGACCACTGGCCGGAGGCCCGGCCCCACGACGCCGAGCGCTGGGAGGCGCTGCGCGCGCGCATCCGCCGGCACGGGCTGCGCAACAGCCTGCTGATCGCCATCGCCCCCACCGCCACCATCGCCTCCATCGCCGGCTGCTGCGAGTGCATCGAGCCGCAGGTGAGCAACCTGTTCAAGCGCGAGACGCTCTCCGGCGATTTCCTGGTGGTCAACCGCCATCTGGTCGAGGAGCTGAAGCGGCTGGGCCTGTGGACGACCGAACTGCGCGAGGCGATCAAGCGCGCGGAAGGGTCGATCCAGGGCATCGAGGCGATCCCCGAGCCGCTGCGGCGCGTCTACCGCACGGTGTGGGAACTGCCGCAGAAGGCGCTGATCGACCTCGCCGCCGCGCGCGGAGCCTGGATCGACCAGAGCCAGTCGCTCAACCTGTTCATGGCCACGCCCAACCTGGGCGCGCTGTCCTCGATGTACATGTACGCCTGGAAGAAGGGGCTGAAAACCACCTACTACCTGCGCTCGCGGCCGGCCACGCGCATCGCGCAGACCACCGTCGCCGGCGCCCCCGTGCAGGCCGCGGCCTGCTCGCTCGAGAACCCCGGGCACTGCGAGGCCTGCCAATGAACACCCCGATCGCACCCGCATCCGCGCCGCCGCCCTGTCTGCTCGATCCCGGCTACGCGCTGACGCTGCGTCCCATGCGCTACCCGCAGTTCTACGACATGTACCGCGCCGCCATCCGCAACACCTGGACGGTGGAGGAGGTGGATTTCTCCGGCGACGTGAACGACCTGCGGCAGAAGATGAGCCCCGCCGAGCGGCATCTGATCGAGCGGCTGGTGGCGTTTTTCGCCACCGGCGACTCGATCGTGTCCAACAACCTGGTGCTGAACCTGTACCGCCACCTCAACGCCCCCGAGGCGCGCATGTACCTCTCGCGCCAGCTGTACGAGGAAGCGCTGCACGTGCAGTTCTATCTGACGCTGCTGGACACCTACCTGCCGGACCCTGCGGCGCGCCAGGCTGCCTTCGCGGCGGTGGACAACATCCCCTCCATCGCCCACAAGGCGGCGTTCTGCTGCAAGTGGATCGACTCGGTCCGGCAGCTCGACGCGCTGGACACGCCGCAGAAGCGGCGCCGGTTCCTGCTCAACCAGATCGGCTTCGCCGCCTGCATCGAGGGTCTGTTCTTCTTCGCCGCCTTCGCCTACGTGTACTTTCTGCGCGCGCGCGGGTTGCTGCACGGTCTGGCCGCCGGCACCAACTGGGTGTTCCGCGACGAGTCCTGCCACATGGCCTTCGCCTTCGCCGCCATCGAGGTGGTGCGTGCCGAACAGCCCGAGCTGTTCGATGCCGGACTCGAAGCACAGGTGCGTGCCATGCTTGCCGAGGCCATCGACTGCGAGGCGGAATTCGCCCGGGACGTGCTGGCCGGCGGCATAGCCGGGCTGAGCCCGGCGCAGATGCGCCAGTATCTCGAGTACGTGGCCGACCAGCGCCTGCGCCAGCTGGGTTACGCGCCGCAGTACGGCGCCGGCAATCCGTTCCCCTTCATGGAACTGCAGGACATGCAGGAGCTGGCCAATTTCTTCGAGCGGCGGGTGTCGGCCTACCAGGTGGGTGTCAGCGGCGAGCTGCGTTTCGACAGCTCCTTCTGAAACGCAGTGCCACCGGTGCGGGCGCGGCGCCGTCATCACGCATTAGCGCACGGTTCAATTTTCTCTCGAACGAGTATAAATTGCGGCACCGCCGTCGCCCGCGGCGTTTCCCAGGCAAGCGCATGTCCGCAACGCGCCCACCGGCCCGGCGCAGGCCAGACCCGACGCTGCGGGCGCTGATACCGCTGGTCACCGCACCGCAGCAGGCGGTACCGCTGCTGCCGCGGGGCGTCGCCGCCGTCGCGCTGGTGCTGCTGGCGCTGCTGCTGATCGTGGCCTGCGTGCTGGTGCTGCTGCTGGTTCGCGCCCGCACGCACCTGCGCGAGCAGGCGCGCGAGCAGGCGCGCCTGATCGAGGCGCAAAGGCTTGCCGGCATCGGCTACTGGGAATACGACCTCGGCCAGCGCTGGCTGGCATGGTCGGACACCACGCTGGCGCTGTTCGGCCTGCCCCGCGAGCAGTTCGCCGGCACCTACGAGGCGTTCATCGCGCAGGTGCATCCCGAGGACCGCCCGCGCCTGGAAGCCCTGCGAGCCGAAACGCTGACCACCGGTGTGCCGCTGTCGGTGCGCTACCGCATCCTGCGCGCCGACGGCGGCATCGCCACCCTGGACGAACGCGGCGAACTGCATGTGCGCGGCGACGGCCAGCGCGTGCTGCGCGGTACCGTGCGCGACGTCAGCGCACTGGTCGAGGCCGGGCGCCGCGAACAACTGCAGGCGGAGCAGTACCGCTATCTGTTCGAGCGCAACCCGGTGCCGCTGGCGGTGTATGACCGGCAGACGCTGGCCATTCTGGCGGTCAACGCCGCCGCGCTGGCCAGCACCGGCTACACCCGCGAGCAGATCCTAGCCCTGCGTGCCTCCGACATCCTGCTGCCCGAGGAGCGCCAGCGTTTCGCCCGGCTGCTGGCCACCGCCGGGCCGGAACAGACCGAATCCGGCGTGTTCGGCCTGCGGCGCCCGGACGGGCGGCCGCTGCGCTGCCGCATCTTCGGCCAGGACATCGTGTTCGACGGTCATACCGCGCGCCTGGTGATGCTGCTGGACGTCACCGCCGCTGAACAGGCGCGCGCCGAACTGGAAGCCAGCGAGGGGCGGCTGCGTCTGGCCGCCCGCGCCTCGCACGACGCCATCTGGGACTACGACATCGCCGCCGGCACGCTGTGGCGTAACGAGGGCTATGCCACGCTGTTCGGCTACGACACCGCTGCCGCTCCTACGCAGATCGCCGACTGGACCGCGCGCATCCATCCCGAGGATCGCGCACGCGTCGAGGCCAGCTTCAACGCGGCGCTGGCCGGCGCCGGCGACCAGTGGCAGGAGGACTACCGCTACCGCCATGCCGGCGGGCACTACCTGCACGTGCGCGACCGCGCCTACCTGCTGCGCGACGCCCAGGGCTGCGCCGTACGCATGGTCGGCGGCATGCACGACCGCAGCCGCGAGGTGGATGCCCGGCGCGAGCTGGAGCAGCGCGAACGCAACTACCGCCTGCTGATCGAGCAGATGCCGGCGCCGCTGCTGGTGCTGGCCGAGGGCCGCGTGCGCCAGGCCAACGCCGCCGCCGCCGCGCTGCTGAAGGCCGGTGCCATCGGACACCTGCGCGGCATCGAGGCGGACGCGCTGTTCGAACCGCAAGCGGCGGCCGCCTGCCGAGCACCGCACGCGGCCACACTGGCGCTGGACACGCGCGTGCGCTGTCTGGACGGTAGCACGCTGGAGGGCCGCATCACCCTCGCCGATTTCCGCGCCAGCGAGATCGGTGGCGTGCAGGTGCTGCTGCGCGACCTGGGCGAGGAGCGCCGCCGTGCCGCGGCCGACGAGGAACGCGTGGCCTTTTTCCGTCTGTCGGCGGACGGCTTCGCCATTCTCGATGGCGGGATGCGGCTGCTGCAGAGCAACGCCGCACTGCGGCAGATGCTGCGTCTGGCCGAAAGCGGCGGCGACCTCCTGCAGGCGCTGGACCAGGCGTGCGGCGAACGCGTGCGCGCGCTGTGGCGGCAGCTGGCGCCCGGCCAGGCTTCGGAAACACTGGAATGCGAGGTACCCGGCAGTCCCGACAGTCGTTGGCTGGAGCTGGGCTTCGTGCGCGCACGCAGCGACACCTGGTACATGGTGGCGCGCGACATCACCCGGCCGATGCGCGCCGAAGCCGAAGCCCGGCTGCTGCAGCGCGCGGTCGAGGCCGTGGACAACGGCGTGGTCATCAGCGACGCGCGCGAACCGGGTCTGCCGCTGGTGTACGTCAATCCCGCCTTCACCCGCATCACCGGCTACGGCAGCGACGAGGCGCTGGGCCACGATCCCGCGTTCCTCTACGGCAGCGACCGCGATCAGCCGGGGCTGCGCACGCTGGCGACGGCGATCACCGCCGGGCGCAGCGCCAGCGTCGAGGTGCGCAACTACCGCCGCGACGGCAGCCTGTTCTGGAACCGCCTGCGCGTGGCACCGGTGTTCGACGCGCGCGGGCTCAGCCACTGGGTGGGCATCCAGCAGGACATCAGCGAGGAGATCCGCGCCGCCGAGCGCCTGCGCCAGCAGGCGCTCACCGACGACCTCACCGGCCTGCCCAACCGGCGTGCGCTGCTGGCCGCCATCGGCGCGCTGCTGCCCAGCGAGCCGCTGGCGCTGGTCGATGCCGGCCTGGACCAGTTCAAGCTGATCAACGACGCGCTGGGCCATTCCAGCGGCGACGACCTGCTGCGCACGCTGGCGCAGCGGCTGCGCGCGGCGCTGCCTGGAGCGGTGCTGCTGGCGCGCAGCGGCGGCGACGAGTTCATCGCGCTGGTACCGCGCGCCACCGTGCCGCTGGAGCGCGTGCTGGAACGCATCCGCGAGAGCGTGCGCCAGCCGGTGCAGCTGGCCGGCGTGCAGCAGCAGGTAGGCTGCAGCATCGGCGTCGCGCTCGCGCCCGAACACGGTGGCAGCGCCGATGCCCTGCTGCGCGCCGCCGATGCCGCGCTGCACGAGGCCAAGCGCCGCGGGCGCGGCCGCATCCAGCAGTTCGACGCGCGCCTGCACGAGGAGGCCAGCCGGCGGCTGGCGGTGGTCTCGCGCCTGCGCGGCGGCGCGCTGCAGCGCGAACTGACGGTGCACTACCAGACCATCCACGCCGGTGACAGCGGCGCGGTGACCGGTGCCGAGCTGCTGCTGCGCTGGCCGCAGGGCCCCGAGGGCCTGCGCAGCCCGGAGGTGCTGGTACCGCTGCTGGAGGAATCGGGCCTGATCCTGCCGGTGGGCCGCTGGGTGCTGCGCGAGGCCTGCCGCCTGCAGGGGCGCCTGCAGCGGCTGACCGCGGCGGGCGGCTGCCGGGTGGCGGTGAATGTCTCCACCCAGCAGCTGATGCTGGGCGACTTCGCGCGCGAGGTGGAGGATGCGCTGGCCGCCACCGGCGCCGACCCGCATCTGCTCGAGCTGGAGATCACCGAGAGCGCGCTGATGCTCGATCCGGCCAGGGCCGAGACCATCCTGCAGCGGATCAAGCGGTCGGGCGTGGGCATCTCCATCGACGACTTCGGCACCGGCTACTCCAGCCTCGGCTATCTGCACCGACTCTCGGCCGACAAGCTGAAGATCGACCGTTCGTTCGTGCGCGACGTGCTCGTCGATGCCGACGACGCCACCATCTGCAGCACGATCATCCAGCTCGCGCACAGCCTCGGCCTGCGCGTGGTGGCCGAAGGCGTCGAGACCGAGGCGCAGCGGCAGTGGCTGGCCGCGCACGGCTGCGAGCAGATGCAGGGCTACCTGTTCGCGCGACCGCAGCCGTTCACCGCAACCGCACCCTAGCGGCCGGCGCGGCGCCACTACAATGGCGCGTGCAAATGCCGGCGCCCACCGCAAACGCACCGTGAAACCGCGCGGACACACCCTCCTCGGCCGCCCCGTGGCCTACCCGCAGCGCGTGGATGCAGGCGTGCTCACCGCCATCGCGCGCGACGCCGCACGGGCCGGGCTGGACCTGGCACCCGACGCCCCGCTGCCGTTCCAGGGCGAGGATCTGTGGACCTGCCATGAACTGTCCTGGCTGGATGCGCACGGCGTGCCGCAGCGAGCGGTGGCCGAACTGCGCGTACCAGCCGGCTCGCCGGCGCTGATCGAGTCGAAATCGCTGAAACTCTACCTGGGCGGCTATGCCGGCGAACGCTGCGCGGACACGGATACGGTGTGCGCGCGCATCGCCGCCGACCTGTCCGCGGCGGCCGGCGCCACGGTCGCGGTGGCGCTGCTGCCGGCGGCGCAGTGGCGCATGCTGGCGCTGGCGGAGCCGCCGGGCGCATGCATCGACACCGCCGCCGGAACGCTCGCGCACTACGGCCCGCCCGCGCCCGCGCTGCTGCGCACGCAGGACGGCGCGGCGGTGTCCGAGACGCTGTACAGCACGCTGTTCCGTTCCAACTGCCCGGTCACCGGGCAGCCCGACTGGGCCACGGTGGTCGTCGACTACCGCGGCCCGCGCATCGACCACGGCGCGCTGCTGGCCTATCTGGTGAGCTACCGCACACACAACGCCTTCCACGAGCAGTGCGTCGAGCGCATCTGGCTGGAGCTGGTGCGCCACTGCGGCTGCACGCAACTGACCGTGCACGCCCGTTTCACCCGCCGCGGCGGGCTGGACATCAACCCGCTGCGCAGCACGCTCGCGGGCCGGCGCCTGCCGGCCTGGCGCCGCCATCCCGAGCAATGAGTCCGCCGCAGCCCGCTTACCGATCGGTAAGACGCGGGCGGCAAACCGCCTGCTAGCCTCGCTGGCTTTGCCGCGGAGCACGCGCCATGACCTCCTCGATGCCGCCCAGGCGCGCGCGCTACAGCGCCGCACAGCGCCGCCTGCACTGGCTGATCTTCGCCGCCGTGCTGCTGGCCTACGTGTTCGTCAACCTCAAGGACTGGTTGCCGCGCGGCGACGCGGCCCGCGTGTCGATGCTGCAGGCGCATTTCGCCGCCGGTCTGGCCGTGCTGCTGCTGGTCGGCCCGCGCCTGCTGCTGCGCCTGCGCCGCGGCGCACCGCCGGTGACGCCCTCCCCGCCGCGGCCGCTGCACGCCGCCGGCCACATCACCCACGGACTGCTGTATCTGTTCCTGGTGGTGCAGCCGGTGCTGGGCATCCTGGCGGTGGAACTGGGCGGCCGTGCCATCGGTCTGCCTTTCGGCCTGTCCATCCCGGCGCTGTCCATCCCCGGCAACCACGGCCTCGTGCACACGATCCGCGAACTGCACGAGGACCTGGGCGACATCTTCTACTGGGTGATCGGCCTGCACATCGCCGCCGCGCTGTGGCACCACAGCTTCCGCGGCGACGACACGCTGCGGCGCATGCTCTGAGCACGGCGCCGCGCGCGGTTCACATCATGCGCATGCCGTGCCCGGTGATCGCTGCCATGAGCATACCGAAGAACAGCACGAACATCAGTGCGACGAACGCGATGGTGATGACCATCAGCACGCCCTGGATCACGAAGTAGACGCGCAGCCGGTCCAGTGCCAGGCGCAGCGCCGACTCGTCGCCGGCCATCTGCGCGCGCTCCACGGCGCCGCCGGCCTGCAGCAGCAATGCGCCCATCCAGATCGGAATCCACGCCAGCAGGATGCCGACGATGCTGAGCGCCTGCAGCACGCCCAGCACGATGTTGACGATGCCCACGAACTTGATCCAGCCCTTGCCGCTGGCCAGCGGCAGACTGAGATCACGCACCCATGCGCTGCGCTCGTCCATTCCCCTCTCCCCGATCGCGAGGCCGCCGGACGCGGCCGCGGCAGCGTAGGCGCAGGTCGCCGCGCGCACAAGCCCGCCCGGCAGGCAGCATGGGGGCGGGGCCGGGTGTGGAGGCCATCGGGGGTTGCCGCCACGCGCGCCCCGAGCCGGCGCCGTGCTGCGCCGAACGGCTGGCCGGACGCGCCGCGGCGGCGGCGGCGGGCGGTCCTCAACGCGGCCGGCTGCGCCGCAGGGCCTGCAGCGAGAACGTGGCTTCCTGGCCGCCCGGCGTGCGCCGCGGCTCGCCCTCGCGCGGGGCGTGTCCGTGCAGGTAGACGATCTCCCAGCTCGAGGCGATACGCCCGTCCGGCCGGCGCGGATAGGCCTCGCGCATGCGCGCCAGGCGCGTGCGGCCGGTCAGCCCGCGCACGCGCGCGGCGTCGGCGTTGGTGGCGCCCAGTCCCTTCAGCTCGCGCAGCAGCGCGTCCACGTCCGCATAGGTCAGCGTCAGCGGCTCGCTGGCCAATACCGGATCGCGCAGCCCGGCCGCCAGCGCGACGTCGCCCAGATCGTGCATGTCCAGGAAACGCGAGACGTGCGGATGCTCGCCGTCGGCCGCGGCCCAGGCCGCTCGCAGTTCGCGCAGCGTGTCCGGCCCGAAGCTGGACAGCAGCAGCAGGCCGCCCGGACGCAGCACGCGCAGCAGTTCCACGAACAGCGGCAGCGGCTCGCTGATCCACTGGATGCACAGGTTGGAGTACAGCAGGTCGAATGCGCCGTCGGCGAAGGGCAGGCGCTGGGCGTCGCCGGCCACGCGCGCGTAGGCGCGGCCCAGCAGGCCGGCGTGGCGCCGCGCGGCCTTGAGCATGGGCAGCGCCAGATCCAGCGCCAGCACCTGGGCACGCGGAAACGCCGCAGCCAGCGCGGCGCTGCCAAGGCCGGTACCGGCACCGAGGTCCAGCACGCGTGCCGGCGGCGCATCCAGCAGCGCCAACTGCTCGCGCAGGCGCGCGCCCACCTCGCGCTGCAGGGCATCGTGGCGCTCGTAGCTGCGGGCGGCGCGGGCGAAGGCACGGCGCACCTGCACGCTGTCGAGGACGAACCGCCCGCTCATGCCGCGAGCGCCGCCAGTTCGCGCAGGACCGAGGCCACCGCACCGGCATGGCCGATGAAGCCCGCGTGCGCGGCACGCTCGAACTCCAGGTAGCGTCCCTGCGCCATGGCCTGCGCCGCCCAGCGCTGCGCCGCCGGCGGCACCAGCCGGTCGCGGCGTCCGGCCAGCCACAGCGCCGGCTGCGTCAGTGTGGGCAGCGTATCGCGCAGGTCGCTGCGTTCCAGCAGGTCCAGGCCTTCGTGCAGCCGCGCCGCATCGGGTTCGCCGCGCGCGAACACCACGCGCCGGAGCGTGCGCAGATCGGCCTGCGCACCGGCGTCGCCCAGCACCTCCAGCGCCAGGAAACGGCTGACGGCAGCGCGATAGTCGGCAGCCAGCGCCTGCACGAAGGATTCGAACCGCGCGCGTGGCATGGCCTGCGGCCAGTCCGGTGCCTGCACGAAGCGCGGGGTTGCCGACAGCAGCGCCAGTGCGCGCGGCGCCAGTACGGCATCGCGCGCCGCCGCCAGTGCGAACAGGCCGCCCATCGACCAGCCCAGCCACAGCGCCCCGGACGGCACCCGCGCGCGCAGCGCGGCGCAGACCGCCGCGGGCTGCAGCGGCAGCGTGCAATCGCGCGAGCGGCCATGCCCGGGCAGATCCACCACGTACGACGTGAAATCTCCGGCCATCCCGTCGATCAGCGGCGCGAAGATGCCGCCGTGCATCGCCCAGCCGTGCACCAGCACCAGCGCGCGTGCGCCGTGCCCGCGGGTTTCGACGGACAGCTCGCTCATGGCGCGGCGGGGACCGCGCCGGTCGCCGCGCCCGCTTTTGCGTGCAGCACGGCCAGCGCTTCGAGCAGGCGCCCGATCTGTTCCGGTGCGTGCGCCGCGGACAGCGCGATGCGCAGCCGCGCCTGCCCCTGCGGCACCGTGGGCGGCCGGATCGCGGGTACGTGAAAGCCCGCCTGCTCCAGTGCGCGTGACCAAGCCAGCGCGGTGCACGCATCGCCCAGCAGCAGCGGCTGGATGGGCGTGTCCGAGGGCAGCAGGCGCAAGCCCAGCGCGGCGGCGCCCGCGCGCAGCTGCGCGATGCCCTCGCGCAGCCGCGCGCGCAGTGCCTCGCCTTCATCACCCTGCGCCAGGCGCACGGCCGCCAGCGTGGCGGCCGCGACCGCCGGCGGCGGTGCGGTCGAATAGACATGCGCACGCGCGAACTGCGCCAGCGCCCCGATCAGCGCGCGCGATCCGGCCACGAATGCGCCCTGCGTGCCCAACGCCTTGCCCAGCGTGCCCACCAGCACCGGCACTGCGCGCGCGTCCAGCCCGACGGCCGCCGTGCTGCCGGCGCCGCGCGCGCCCAGCACGCCCAGGCCGTGCGCGTCGTCGATCAGCAGCGTCGCGCGCGAGCGCTGCGCCAGCGCGGCCAGCGCGCGCAGCGGCGCCACGTCGCCGTCCATGCTGAACACGCCGTCGCTGGCCAGCAGCGCGGCCGCCCCGGGACGCAGCGCAAGCTGCCGCGCCGCGGCGTCCGCGTCGGCGTGCGGATAGCGGCGCAGCTCGGCGCCGCACAGGCGCGCGCCGTCCAGCAGGCTGGCGTGATCGAGTTTGTCCTGCACGCACAGATCGCCGCGCGCCAGCAACGCATCCAGCACACCGACGTTGGCCATGTAGCCGGTGGCGAACAGCAGCGCCGCCTCGCGCCCGGTCCAGGCCGCCAGCGCCTCCTCCAGCGCGGCATGCGGCGCGCGGTGCCCGCCCAGCAGATGCGCGGCGGTGGCGCCCACGCCCCAGCGCCGCGCGGCGTCCTGCAGTGCCCCGCGCAGGGCGGGATGCGCGGCCAGGCCCAGATAGTCGTTGCCGGCGAAGCCGAGCAGCCTGCGCCCACCGATCACCACCCACGGCGTGGCGGCGTCCTCGACGGTGCGCAGGCGGCGCAGCAGTCCCGCCCCGGCCTGCGCCTGCTGGCGCGCGGCCAGGCGCGCGAGCAGATCCGGCCGCATCGCTCAGGCGGCGTCGTGGCCGCAGCCGTGGCCGGTGCGGCAGGCGCCGGCGACATCCGGCCCGGCGTGCGAGGGGCCGGCCGCGGGCGTGTCGCCCTCCAGCGCGCACAGCCCGAGGCGCGCGAACAGCGCGCGGTCGTGTTCCACGTCGGGGTTGCCGGTAGTCAGCAGCTTCTCGCCGTAGAAGATCGAGTTGGCGCCGGCGAAGAAGCACAGCGCCTGCAACTCGTCGCTCATCCCGGCGCGACCGGCCGACAGCCGCACCATCGAGACCGGCATCAGGATGCGCGCCGCCGCGATGGTGCGCACGAACTCGAATGGATCGAGTTCCACGGTGCCGGCCAGCGGCGTGCCCGCCACCTGCACCAGGCGGTTGATGGGCACCGACTGCGGGTGCTCGGGCAGGGTCGCCAGCGCCTGCAGCAGGCCGGCGCGCTGCGCGCGCGTCTCGCCCATGCCGACGATGCCGCCGCAGCAGGTCTTCAGGCCGGCGTCGCGTACGTGCTCGAGTGTGTCCAGCCGGTCCTGGTACCGGCGCGTGTGGATAATTTCGCCATAGAACTCCGGTGCGCTGTCGAGGTTGTGGTTGTAGTAGTCGAGGCCGGCCGATTTCAGCGTCTCCGCCTGTGTCCCGCTGAGCATGCCCAGGGTGGCGCACGTTTCCAGGCCCAGCGCCTTCACCGCCGACACGATCTCGGCGACCTGCGCGACCTCGCGGTCCTTGGGCGCGCGCCAGGCCGCACCCATGCAGAAACGGCTGGCGCCGGCAGCCTGGGCCGCGCGCGCGCGCTCCAGCACCGCCTCGACCGACATCAGCTTGTGCGCCTGCACGCCGGTGTCGTAGCGCGCCGCCTGCGGACAATAGGCACAGTCCTCGGGGCAGCCGCCGGTCTTGATCGACAGCAGGGTCGAGACCTGCACCGCGTTGGCGTCGTGGTGCGCGCGATGCACGGCGTGCGCCTGCGCCAGCAGGTCGTTGAAGGGCTGCTCGAACAGCGCGCACACCTCATCGCGCGTCCAGTCGTGGCGTGGGGCGGTCATCGCCGGCTCCGCGATAGAGTGGCGCGAGTCTGGGAGGGGAGTCCATGGCTGTCAACCGGATCACCGCGCTTGCGGTTGACGGACTGCGGCGACTGGAGCGCCTGCTGCTGCCGCCGCGCTGCCTGCTGTGCGGCGCTGCGGCCGACGATGACGGCCTGTGCGGCGATTGCCGCAGCGAGCTGCCGCGCAATGCGCCCTGCTGCGCGCGTTGCGCCGAACCGCTGGCGCAACCGGCACCGCTGTGTGGCCGGTGCCTGCGGCGGGCGCCGCCATGGGACGCGGCGTGGGCACCGTTCCGCTACGCCTGGCCACTGGATGCGCTGGAAACGCGCTTCAAGTTCGGCGGCGATCTCGCCGCCGGACGCACGCTGGCCGCGCAGTGGATCGCGCAGGCGCCGTCCGCACCGCTGCCGCAGGCGCTGGTGCCGGTGCCACTGCACGTCTCGCGGCTGCGCCGGCGCGGCTACAACCAGGCCCTGGAGCTGGCGCGCCCGCTGGGCCGCTCGCTGGGCCTGCCGGTGCTGGTCGGGGCGCTGGCGCGCACGCGCGCCACCGCCGCGCAGACCGAACTGGATCGCGCCGCACGCCGCCGCAACGTGCGCGGTGCGTTTGCCGTGAAGACCGGGGCGGCGCTGCCCGCACACGTGGCCGTGCTCGACGACGTGCTTACCACCGGCACCACGCTGGCCGAGTGCGCGCGCGTGCTCAGGCGCGCCGGCGTGGCGCGGGTGGACGCGTGGGCGCTGGCGCGCGCGCCGGCGCGGCGCTGAGCGGGCCGGGCATGCCCTTGGCACGCAAGCGGGCCGGTCAGGCGTGCGGCAGCAGCAGCGCCAGCACCAGCGCGACCCACAGCGTCAGGCCCAGCCCGTTGTTCTGGCGGAACGCGCGCAGGCACTGCGCCGGTGCGCGCGTGCGCATGATCCACAACTGCCAGGCGAACTGCACCAGCGCCAGCGCGATACCGGCGTACCACGGCCATGCCAGCTGCGCACGCACCCCGACCAGCAGCAGCGTCAGCGCAAAGGCGGCGATCAGAACCCCGAGGATGGCCAGGTCGGCATCGCCGAACAGGATGGCGGTGGACCTGGCGCCCGCCTTGAGGTCCTCCGCGCGGTCGACCATGGCGTACTCGGTGTCGTAGATCGTGCTCCACAGCACGTTGGCCAGGAACAGCAGCCAGCCCAGCGGCGGCACCGTGCCCAGTACCGCCGCGAAAGCCATCGGGATGGACCAGCCGAAGGCCGCACCCAGCACCACCTGCGGCAGATTGGTGTAGCGCTTGCTGAAGGGATACAGCGCCGCCAGCGCGGCGCCGGCGAAACTGAGCTCGACGGTGAGCCGGTTGGTCAGCAGCACCAGCAGGAAGGCCAGTGCCAGCAGCGCCGTGAACAATCTCAGCGCCTCGCGCGGCGCGATGCGTCCGCAGGCGATGGGCCGTCCGGCGGTACGCGCCACCTGCGGGTCGAGCCGGCGGTCGGCGTAATCGTTGATGACGCAGCCGGCCGAACGCATCAGGAACACGCCGGCGGTGAAGATCAGCCAGAGCGACAGCGGCGGCGCACCGCCGGCCGCCAGCCACAGCGCCCACCATGTGGGCCACAACAGCAGCAGCGCGCCGATGGGGCGGTCCATGCGCATCAGCACCAGGTAGTCGCGCACGCGCACGCGCCACGCTTCCGGCAGCCGGCGCAGCAGCACCTCGAGCACGTGCGTGGAGCGCGCCGTGGCATCGGCCGGTCGTGCCGGCGCGCCGTTGCGCGGGGTCCGCTGGGCGATATGCGCGATCGCCGGCCGGCGGCGCGGGGGTTTGCGTGAAGACATGCGTCCAGTGTAAGGGCCCTGCGCGCACGGACACAGCCGCACGCCGCTGCCGGCGGTTGCGCGCATGCGCTACCGTGGACATCCAGTCCGGTGCCGATGCGGGGAATGCGATGCGTCCGATCCGATGCCGTCTTGCACGGTGGCCGCTGTGGTCGCTGGCGTTGCTGCTGGCGGCGGCGCTGGCGCACGCCGAAGCCGGCCGCAGCCCGACGCCCGACGGCCGGCCGGCGATGCGCTTCGGCGAATACACCTTTGCGCTGATCTGGCAGCCGGGCGCCTGCCTGACGCGCGACGAACTGGCCGGCCCCGGCTGCGCCTCCCGCACGCCCGCCGACCCGGGCAGCCGCCAGTTCGGCCTGCACGGCCTGTGGGCCAGTACGCCGGCCGGGCTGCGGGCACAAGGCATGCGCGACCCGGTCTGGTGGCACTATGGCTGTTACTGGTACGCGCCGGGACACACCGTCCCGCAGAATTCGTGCCACAACCCCGCACTGGATCTGCCGCACTTCCTGCGCGCGCGGCTGCAGCGCGCCATGCCCGCCGCGCAGGCCTGCCTGGACCGCCACGAATATTTCAAGCACGCGCAGTGCTTCGGTTTCCGGCCGGCGCCGTTCTTTACCCGCGCGCTGGACATGCTCGACGCGGTGAACGCCAGCACCTTCACCGCCTGGGTGCGCGCGCATGCCGGGCGGACGGTCAGCCGCGCGGCGCTGCTGGAGGCGTTCCGCGCCGGCTTCAGGCTCGATTCGCCGCGCCCGCTCGAGCTGCGCTGTGGCCGTGCGCCGGGAGACCCGCGCGCAAACGTGCTGGTGCAGGCGTGGATGACCGTGCGCGCCGACCGTCTCGACCGGTTCCCGGCGCCGCACAGCTTCGGCCCGGGCCGCCGCGGCAACTGCCCGACCCGCATCCGCGTCGCGCGCTGAGGCATCACGGCCATGGCGCGCATTCCCGAGCGCTTCATTGACGAACTGCTGGCGCGCGTGGACATCGTGGAGGTGATCGAGCGCCGCGTGCCGCTGAAGAAGGCCGGACGCGAGTGGACGGCATGCTGCCCCTTCCACAACGAGCGCACGCCTTCGTTCTACGTCAGCCCGGCCAAGCAGTTCTTCCACTGCTTCGGCTGCGGCGCGCACGGCAGCGCCATCAAGTTCCTGATGGACTACGAGCGGCTGGAATTCCAGGACGCGGTGGAGGAACTGGCGCAGGCGCTGGGCATGCCGGTGCCCTACGAGGGCGGCGCGCGCGCGGCGGAGGATCACGGCGACCTGTACCGCGTGCTGGAACAGGCGGCCATGTGGTTCCGGCAGCAGCTGGCGCGCAGCGTCGAGGCGCAGGCCTATTGCGCGCGCCGCGGCCTGAACGCCGACGTCCTGGACCGCTTCCGCATCGGCTGGGCACCCGGCGGCTGGGACGGGCTGCAGCGCGCACTGGGCGGGAGCGCGGCGCAGTTGCACCTGCTGGAACAGGCCGGGCTGCTGGCCGGCAACGAACAGGGCCGGCGCTACGACCGTTTCCGCGAGCGGCTGATGATCCCCATCCTGGACCGCCGCGGGCGCGTGATCGCCTTCGGCGGGCGCGTGATCGGCGCGGCCGCGGCGGAGGGCCACGACGGACCCAAGTACCTCAACTCGCCGGAGACCGCGCTGTTCCACAAGGGCCGCGAGTTGTTCGGCCTGTGGCAGGTGCGCCAGGCCAGCGGCAGCCCGTCGCGCGTGGTGGTGGTGGAAGGCTATCTGGACGCCATCGCCCTGCACCAGCACGGTCTGCCCGTGGCCGTGGCCACGCTGGGCACTGCCACCACGGCCGAGCACACCGAGCTGCTGTTCCGCACCGCGCCCGACGTGGTGTTCTGCTTCGACGGCGACCGCGCCGGCCGCGCTGCCGCATGGCGCGCGCTCGAATCCACACTGCCGCGCCTGCGCGACGGCCGCCAGGCGTATTTCCTGTTTCTGCCCGAGGGCGAGGATCCGGACAGCCTCGTGCGCGCCGAGGGCGGCCCCGCCTTCGCGCAGCGCCTGGCCGCGGCCGCGCCGCTGTCGGACTATTTCTTCGAGCACCTCGCAAGCGACGTCAACACCGCCACCCTGGACGGCCGCGCCCGTCTGGCCGAGCGCGCGCGGCCGCTGCTGGGCCGGTTGCCCGACGGCGCCTTCCGCGATCTGATGCTGGAGGCGCTGCGCGCACGCACCGGCGTGGGCGCGCAGCGCGCCGCCGCGCCGCCGCTGCCACGACCCGCCGCGCGCGCGCCGTCGATCCGACGCAGCCTGGTGCGGGAGGCCATCGCCGCACTGCTGGCCGACCCGGCGCTGGCGCAGACGGTCGCGCCGCCCTGGCCGTTCGCCGGCCTGCAGCGGCCGGGCGTGGATCTGCTGATCGAACTGCTGGAGCTGGCACGCGCGCGGCCGCAGGCGCCGGCTGTCGCGCTGCTGGAGCATTTCGGCGGACGCCGCGAAGCCGAAGCCCTGCACCGGCTGGCGCTGGCGCAGTTTCCGGAAGGCCACGACCTGGCCGCCGAATTCCACGGCGCGCTGGCGCAACTGGCGCGCCAGACGCACGCCGCACGGCTGGAGGAACTGACCCGCAAGCTGCAGCAGCAGGGGCTGGACGCTGCCGAGAAAACCGAACTGCAGCAGTTGCACGCGCTGCGCCGCACCGGCGAGGCGTGAAGCCGGCTGCGTCCGTTGCGGCGATCAGTTGCCGTGGCGGGCGCAATTATCTGATTTGCAAACCAATGAACCCGGGGTAAACGTTTCCGGGCGATGGCTTTGAACTTTCGCCGCAGCGCACCCATCTAAGGATCCGGACGCACGCAACGGCGTCCTCCGAGGCTCGTTTCCCTCCCCTGGTACGAGCCTCCCGGAGTCGTGGCCCCTCCCCTGGCCCCGGCTCCACCCAACCCCGAGAGCTCCCCCCTGGCTCTCGGGGTTATTTTTTCCCAACATTTCCAACCCTTTTTGCTCCGCGTGCAATTGGCGCTTTGCCTGGCATTGCCCATCCGGCTGAACGGTGTTCCCTCACTCGCGAAAGTCCCAGCGCAGCTTGGCGGTCAGCACATTGGCGACCGGCAAGTAACGCGCATTCGGGTCCGTCACGGACGCTTCCACGCCGTGATCGAGGACGAGGAAGAAGTCCCGCCCGGGCGCGAGGGTCCATTGGAGGATGGCATTGACGCCGACGTGGCCGACGATGGAGTCGTACTGCGTGAGCGTGGAGACGACGAGGTCGGGGCTGAAGCTGTAAGCGGCCTGGAGCACATACAGGCGCAGGATGAAATGGCCTTGCGGCAGAGCACCGAAATCCGTTTCGTTGCTCAACTTGAACGCGAGTTTTCCATGCAACGCGTTCCAGCTGACGAACGGCATGTACTGGGTCAGGTGGCCGTCATAGAAACCGCCGGTCTCGAACATGCTGCCGATGCGCCACGGTCGCGCCGCGGACGATTGCGCTTCAAAGTGGTAGCGCTGGAAGTGGTAACGGCCGACCGGCAACGTCACGCCAGGCGCGATCTCGAACGGGGTCGTCAATGCTTCGTATTCCGGAATCCAGTCGAATTCGTAGTGGTTACCGGATTGTGTATCAACGTTGAACGGCGCCGTGAAGATGCGCCGGGTCTGCGTGACACCATGCAGATCGTCCACTTGCAGGACTTCCAGTTGATAGAAGAATTGCCGCGCCCAGCTCAGTGCCTGACTGGCGGGCCGCGGGCGATAGTCGAGATAAACATCGTACTGGCGCGTGCCGGGGCGTGGCAGGAAGCCGAGTGCTGGGTCCAGTGCATCGCCAAACACGTTGACACTGATATTGCCTCTCCACAGATCGTTCGGATAGGCCGCGTACAAACCCCAACCCGAATGATCACCCGGCAATGGATCGCTGGACCGGGCGGCCCAACCGGACAGGGTCAGGTTCTTGTTGCCGCGGAAGGTCGCGGTGTGCCAGATGGCATCCATCCCGGCGAACTGGTTGCGGGACTGCCCGGTAGGATCGCCGCGTGTCAGCAGGGTGCCGAGGCGCAGGTGCTGGTTGACGTCGTACGTCAGCCGTCCCGCGAACAGGTTGGTGGGGTTGCTGACATTGGAGCGTCCCGTTTCGACATCGAGCATGCCGATGGACCACGGGCCCGCGGTGCCCAGCAGCTTGATGCCACCGTCCACGCGCACAATCTGGCCGTTCACCAATCCGACCCGCCGCGAATAGAACGGCAGGAAGGTGTCGTTGCCGGCGAGCCCCACGCCGAAGGCGAACAGATTCGAGCCTTCGGAAAAGAATCTCCGCTTCTCCGGGTAGAACAGCGAATAGGGTGTCAGGTTGACCTGACGGGTATTCGCTTCGGCCTGGGCAAAATCCGGATTGATCGTCAGAATGGCGGCGAGACTCGGCGTGACGTTGTATTGCACATCGCCACCCACCTGTGCGGCGGTGTTGCCGCGAAGGCTGTCGTGACGCAGCAGCCCATAGGGCTGGACGTCCAGGCCGTGTCCTTGTTGCAGGGTTGCGACCCCGGTGAGTGCGCCCATGCGGCTGAGGTCGAAAATATTCGCATTGAGCGTGATGCCCGCCCACTGCAAACTCAGCTGCTTGCGTGGCACGTAGCGCTGGATGTTCATCCGCCACCGGTTCACGCCGGGCGGAAATTGCAGGCTTTGAGTATCGATCTCGATTTCGGCGACCCAGCCATCGGCCGTGCGCCACACCTTGGCATTCCAGATGCCGTCCCAGTCGTAGTCCGGCGTGGATGACGCGGGCGATATCAGCCCGTCGGTGCGGGCACCGCCTGCATTCACCTGAAACACGTAGCCGAGGCTTGGGTTGTCAAACGGATCCAGCACGATGGTGATGTGATCGTCATTCGTCTGGTCGCTGTCTCGCGCCAGCGAATGTATCGACAATCGGCTCGGGTCCGGATCAACACAGGTCACTCCGAAGTACAAATGCGTGGCGTCAGCGAGCAGGCGGATCTCGGTCCGGAACGGCGTGGGCGCTCCCGGATGCGGGTCCTGCTGGATCAAACGGATCACGGTGGCATGCGCCCATGCAGGCCCATCCAGCGAGCCATTCAAGGTGATGGTGCCCTCGGGCACCATCTGCACGCCCACCTCGGGCGCCCCTGCAAGGTGTCCGGGGGGCAAACCTTGCGCGCGCGCGAAGGCCGCCGGAATCGCGAAGATCACCCCCAGTGCCGCCAGTCGAGACGATTTTCCCGACAAACGGATCATGCGGCGCTAGCGTTTTTCGGCAGCCGCCTGCGCATCCAGCGCCATGCGGAAGCCGCGCGCAAGGTCGGTCGCTTTGCCCTTGCCCCAGAAGTGGGTGAAGTAGAAGTCCGGCTGCGTGCCGATCATGTGATTGTGCAAGGCGATACACCAGTGAGAGGACTATTTCCGCACCTGCTTGGGCGTGGGGTCGAGATCTTGTGCGTAGGTGGCGTACAGACTGTCGAGCACCGGCGTGATGGTTTTCAGCAGCGTGTCGTCGTCCGGCTGAGTGGCACGGGCTCCGGCCATGATCGCGGCGAATCCCGCCGCCTCGGGCACCGACACACCGCCCACATCGAGGTAATGCACCATCGCACCCAGACGGGCGAGCCCACGGTCATTGCCCAGCCCGAAGCTGGCCAGCAACACCTCGAACGTCACCCGCGCACCGCGATGGGTAAACGTTGCGCCATCGAAGTCGAAGCCCACCGCTTTCTTCGGGCAACTCTTGACGGTCTTGAGCCAGGCGAATTTCGCTTTCTTGTCGATGAACCGGCGGATCAGCCATGCCGACGCCACCCGATCGATCCACAGATGCTCACGAGTCGCCCACAGACAACCGCGGTATTGCGCTGGATCGCAGCGCGGCACGGCGCCGCGCTGCGCGTGCGGCTCATCGGGTGCGTAGCGGGCATTCAGCGCATTCTCCGCGTCTGCCAACGCGCTCTCCACCTGTTGCCGCGAAGGTCCCGGAAAGAAGTCGATCTCCATCAACCCGGCGAGGTCACGACGGAGCATGGCAAGCTCCCGACGCGCTTCGATCTCATCCAGCGTGGCCAGTTGGCCCTGCAGCGCATCGAGTTGGCCGAACAGCGCGCGGTACTCGTCGCTGCGATCAAACAGCGACACCAGAGTCTGCTGTTGAGCTTCGTCCCGACTGGCAAAGACGATCACTTGAGCGTCACCCTTGGCTGCGACGACCTCGGCCGCCTGCTCGTCAAACACCGCGCGGGCGCTATCGGTCTGCGGCGAACATACACGCCATCCCGCAGCGCGCCGGCCCCGGCGGCCTTGAGCGCGCGCCAGACTCGCATACGCGAGGTTTGCGTCTGGCCGGGCAAGCTACTGACCAGCATCAGCCATAGCATGGGAAGGCTCATGTAGCTTAGAATACGCTTATGTAATATATGCTACAATAACCGCGAAAACACACAGCCACACGATTCCGTGTCGCCCCGGCTCGATGCCTTCAAGCAGCAGCTTCAGCGCGGTCCTGAACCGCCCCGGCTTTTCCGGCAGTACTCAATAGCGGATCAGCCGCTGCTCGACCAGCCCGGCCACCACGCCGGGATCGGCCAAGGTGGAGATGTCGCCCAGCTGCTCCGGTGCGTTTTCGGCGATCTTGCGCAGGATGCGGCGCATGATCTTGCCCGAACGCGTCTTCGGCAGCGCGGGCGCCCACTGGATGTAGTCGGGGGTGGCGATCGGACCGATCTCCTGGCGCACCCACCGCACCAGCTCGCCGCGCAGCGCCTCGCTGGGCTCCGCGCCGGCGACCAGGGTGACGTAGGCATAGATGCCCTGGCCCTTGATGTCGTGCGCGCAGCCGACCACGGCGGCCTCGGCCACCTTGGGATGCGCCACCAGCGCACTTTCCACCTCGGCCGTGCCCAGGCGGTGCCCGGAGACGTTCAGCACGTCGTCCACGCGCCCGGTGATCCAGTAGTCGCCGTCGCCGTCGCGGCGTGCACCGTCGCCGGTGAAATAGGTGCCGGGATACGTGGAGAAGTACGTTTCGATGAAGCGCTCGTGGTCGCCCCACACCGTGCGCATCTGCCCCGGCCAGGAATCCAGCAGCACGAGGTTGCCTTCGCCGGCGCCCTCCTGCACGCGTCCGTCGCCGTCGACGATGGCCGGCCGGATGCCGAAAAACGGCCGGCTGGCCGAACCCGGCTTCAGCGCCATCGCCCCCGCCAGCGGCGTGATCAGGATGCCGCCGGTCTCGGTCTGCCACCAGGTGTCCACGATCGGGCAGCGGCCCCCGCCGACCACCCGGTGGTACCACGTCCACGCCTCCGGATTGATCGGCTCGCCCACGGTTCCCAGCAGTCGCAGCGAGGCGCGCGAGGTGGTGCGCACCGGCGCCTCGCCCTCGCGCATCAGCGCGCGGATAGCGGTGGGTGCGGTGTAGAAGACCGTCACCTTGTGCTTGTCGATGACCTGCCAGAAGCGGCGCACGTCCGGCCAGTTGGGCACTCCCTCGAACATCAGCGTGGTGGCGCCGTTGGCCAGCGGCCCGTAGACGATGTAGCTGTGGCCGGTCACCCAGCCCACGTCGGCGGTGCACCAGTAGATGTCGTCCTCGCGCAGGTCGAACACGCACTCGTGGGTGTAGCTGGCGTACACCAGATAGCCGCCGCCGGTGTGCAGCACGCCCTTGGGCTTGCCGGTGGAGCCGGAGGTGTAGAGGATGAACAGCGGATCCTCGGCGCCCATGGGCTCGGGCGGGCATTCCAGCGGCTGGCCGTCGCACACCACATGCCACCAGCGGTCGCGCGGCGCCTGCACCGGCACCGCCGCACCGGTGCGGCGCACCACGAGCACGGTCTCCACGCTGCTGGTGCCCGGACGCTGCAGCGCCGCGTCCACGTTGGCCTTCAGCGGGATGCGCTTGCCGCCGCGCACGCCTTCGTCGGCGGTGATCACCAGCTTGCAGCTGGCATCGGCGATGCGGTTGGCCAGCGAATCTGGCGAGAAACCGCCGAACACCACCGAATGGATGGCGCCGATGCGCGCGCAGGCCAGCATGGCCACCGCCGCCTCCGGGATCATGGGCATGTAGATGGCGACGCGGTCACCCCTGGCCACGCCCAGGTTGCGAAGCGCGTTCGCCGCCCGGCACACCTGCGCGTGCAGTTCGCGGTAGCTGATGGCGCGCGATTCGGCCGGATCGTCGCCTTCGAACAGGATCGCGGTCTTGTCGCCGCGCGCGGCCAGCTGGCGGTCCAGGCAATTGACGGTGACGTTGAGCACGCCGTCTTCGTACCAGCGGATGCGGAAGTCCTCGCGGCGGAAACTGACGTCGCGGATGCGGGTGGGGAAGCGCACCCATTCCAGGCGCTTCGCGGCCTCGCGCCAGAAGGCCTCGGGATCCTGCAGCGATTGCGCGTACAGCCGCGCGTAGTCGGCGGCCTGGATGCGGGCCCGCGCCGCGAAGGCGGGATCGACGGGGAACGACGGGTGCGGCTGGTCCATGGCGGCTCCGGACGGTGGTCTCAGGGCGCAAAGCATCGCGCGGATCGTGCGCCCGCGCGAGCGGCGCCGCACCCACCATAGCCGGCACCGCAGGTGCGCCAATTCGACCATGGTCGAATTGCGACCTTGGTCGAATAGCCCGCGCACGCAGCGGCAGCCAACCTGCTGCGCGCGCCCGTGACCGTGCGGGCCCGAGCCTGTCCATCCACTCTCGGAGGCTGACCATGGAAAACCGTCTCGCCAATCCGGCGCCCCTGGGCCTCGCCGGATTCGCGCTCACCACCACGCTGCTGAGCCTGATCAACGCCGGCCTGCTGCCCGCCGCCGGCATGGGCATGGTGCTGGCCTGCGCGTTCGCGTTCGGCGGCAGCGCCCAGTTCGTCGCCGGCTATACCGAGTTCAACCGCGGCAACACCTTCGGCATGACCGCGTTCTGCGGTTACGGCGCCTTCTGGTGGAGCTTCGCGCTGTTCGTCGCGCTGTTCGCCAAGGATGTGCCGGCCGCCTTCGTGGGCTGGTATCTGCTGCTGTGGGGACTGTTCACCTTCTATCTGCTGATCGCTTCGCTGGCGCTCAACCGCGCGGTGCAGTCCGTGTTCCTGGCGCTGGTGATCACCTTCCTGCTGCTGGCCGCCGGCGCGTTCAGCGGCGCCGCCGCGCTCACCGCGTGGGGCGGCTACTTCGGGCTGCTGACCGCGGCGCTGGCCTGGTACCTCTCGGCGGCCGAGGTGATCAACGAGGCGCACGGACGCAGCGTGCTGCCGGTGGGCGCGAAGCGTCCCGCCTGAGGCCGCGCGCGCAGGCCGGGCGCACCCTGAAAAAAACAGGAGCCCCGCGGTGCGGGGCTCCCGATCAGTTCACGGCCTGGCAGGCGGGATCAGAAGTCCATGTCACCCATGCCGCCCATGCCGCCCGGCGCGCCGGAAGACACCTTTTCGTCCTTCTTGGGCGCTTCGGCCACCATGGCCTCGGTGGTGATCATCAGGCCGGCGATCGAGGCTGCGTTCTGCAGCGCCGAACGCGTGACCTTGGTGGGATCGAGGATGCCCAGCTCGATCATGTCGCCGAACTGTCCGGTGGCGGCGTTGTAGCCGAAGTTGCCCTTGCCCTCGGCCACCCTGGACAGCACCACGCTGGGCTCCTCGCCGGCATTGGCGACGATCTCGCGCAACGGCGACTCCATGGCGCGCAGGGCGATCTGGATGCCGTGGCTCTGGTCCTCGTTGTCGCCCTTCAGCGACTTCACGGCGGCCAGCGCACGCACCAGCGCCACGCCGCCGCCGGGCACCACGCCCTCTTCGACCGCCGCACGGGTGGCGTGCAGGGCGTCCTCGACGCGCGCCTTCTTCTCCTTCATCTCGACCTCGGTGGCGGCACCGACCTTGATCACCGCCACGCCGCCGGCCAGCTTGGCCACGCGCTCCTGCAGCTTCTCGCGGTCGTAGTCGGAGGTGGTCTCCTCGATCTGCGCCTTGATCTGCTTGATGCGCGCCTCGATGGCCTTGGCATCGCCGGCACCGTCGATGAGGGTGGTGTTCTCCTTGGCCACCTGCACCTTCTTGGCGCGGCCCAGATCCTTCAGCGTCACCTTCTCGAGCTGCAGGCCGACCTCCTCGGAGATCACCTGGCCGCCGGTCAGTACGGCCATGTCCTCCAGCATCGCCTTGCGGCGGTCGCCGAAGCCCGGTGCCTTCACCGCGCACACCTTGACGATGCCGCGGATGGTATTGACCACCAGCGTGGCCAGCGCCTCACCCTCGACCTCTTCGGCCACGATCAGCAGCGGCTTGCCGGCCTTGGCCACGGACTCCAGCACCGGCAGCAGCTCGCGCACGTTGGAGATCTTCTTGTCGTGCAGCAGGATGTAGGGATCCTCCAGCTCGGCCTGCATCGACTGCTGGTTGTTGATGAAGTACGGCGACAGATAGCCGCGGTCGAACTGCATGCCCTCGACCACGTCCAGCTCGTTCTCCAGGCCCGAACCGTCCTCGACGGTGATCACGCCTTCCTTGCCGACCTTGTCCATCGCCTGGGCGATCAGGCTGCCGATGCTCTCGTCGCCGTTGGCGGAGATGGTGCCGACCTGGGCGATCGACTTGGAGTCGGAGGATGGCTTGGAGATTTTCTTCAACTCGGCCACGGCGGCGATCACCGCCTTGTCGATACCGCGCTTGAGGTCCATCGGGTTCATGCCCGCGGCCACGGCCTTCAGGCCCTCACGGATCATGGCCTGCGCCAGCACGGTGGCGGTGGTGGTGCCGTCGCCGGCGGTGTCGGAGGTCTTGGAGGCGACCTCCTTGACCATCTGCGCGCCCATGTTCTCGAACTTGTCGGCCAGTTCGATCTCCTTGGCGACGGACACGCCGTCCTTGGTGATCGTCGGCGCGCCGAAGCTCTTCTCGAGCACGACGTTGCGGCCTTTCGGGCCAAGGGTGGTCTTGACCGCGTTGGCCAGGATGTTCACGCCGCGCAGCATGCGCGTGCGGGCGTCTTCGCTGAAACGGACTTCTTTGGCTGCCATGGGCGTATTCCTCGAAAAATGTGGGTCGTGCGGAGTGCGGGCGGATCGCGGCGGAGACTCAGCCCTCGATCACGGCCTGGATGTCTTCTTCCTTCATGACGAGCAGTTCCTCGCCATCGATCTTGACCTCGGTGCCGGACCACTTGCCGAACAGGATGGTGTCGCCGGCCTTCACATCCAGCGGGCGCACCTTGCCCTCGTCGTTGACCCGGCCCGGACCGGCGGCGATGACTTTGCCCCGGGTGGGCTTCTCGGCAGCGCTGTCGGGAATGACGATGCCGCCGGCGGAGACACGCTCCTCTTCCAGGCGCTTGACGATCACGCGGTCATGCAGCGGACGCAGTTTCATAGGAACTCCACGATGGGTTGGACGATGGAAATTGCCGCCTTGCTAGCACTCAATGGCAACGAGTGCCAAGTTTACCCGCAGAAAACCGCGCCGCCCACTCGGGGCGACGCTGGAACCTCGCGGTGGGCGGGACGTGGGTGCGCCGCGGCCGATTTCAAGAGGGCCGCGCCGCGGCTGCCGCGCGGCCGCCGTGGCTCCCGGCGGCGCCCTGCGGCGGCGCCGGGCGCACGCGGCTTACGGGACGTAGGGCGGGTACACCGGCGTGGCCGGCGGCGGGGACAGCGGCGCCCGATAGAACGCGTCGCTGGCGTGGTCGGCATCCACCCGCCCGTAGCCGAAATAGGGATCGCGCGCGCGCGATCCGCGGTCGACGCTGCTGGACTGCAGCACGCCGCGCACGAAATCCGCCTGCGTGAGGCGGAACCGGGCCAGGCTCAGCGGCGACAGGTTGGCCCCCGAGGTGGCACGGCCGCGTTCGATGGCCAGCGCCGCCACGGCGCTGGCGGCCGGGGTGGCCATGCTGGTGCCGGCCGCCCAGCTCCAGCCGCCCGGGATGGTGCTCAGCACCAGATCGAACACGTAGCAATTGCGGGTGAAGCCGGCCACGGTGCAGTTCTGGCCCGGGTTGAGATAGGCGTACCAGAGCGTGCCGCCCGGTCCGGCGTTGGCGATCGGCGGGCCGTAATCGCTGTAGTCGGCGAGGTAATCGAGCCAGGCATAGACCGGATTGCCGGTGGCCCAGCCGGCCGGGCCGCTGGCGGAGATGGTGATCATGCCCGGCGCACTGGCCGGCACGCCGACGTCGCCGCCCGCACCCAGTTGCGCGGCGTAGTTGCCGGCGGCCACGATCACCGCGGCGCCACGTGCATTGGCGTAGTCCGCAGCGCGGCCGAAGACCAGCAGATAGGCCTGGGTGTCCGGATCGGTGACGTTGAGCGGGTAGGCCCCCAGCGACATGTTGATCACGTCGGCACCGCGGTCGGCGGCATGCACGATGCCCGCCAGCACCCACGAGAACGCGCCGCTGCCGGTGTATTCGGAGAGCACCTTGACCGGCATCAGCGTGGCACCGGGCGCGATGCCCACGGTGCCGAAACTGCTGGGCAGCGCGGCGACGATGCCGGCCACGTGCGTGCCGTGGTTGAAATAGAACCCTGGATGCACGCATACGCTCTCGCCCGGCACGAACGAGGCGGCCGCGGCGAAATCGATGTTGGGCGCCAGCCAGGCGTTGCCGCAGGCGATGCCGGAATCGAGGATGGCCACGCGCACGCCGCTGCCGCTGTAACCGCGCGTCCAGGCGCCCGGCGCCTGCACGTCGCGCACAGCCCACTGCATCCGGTACAACGGATTGCCGGCCAGCAGGCCCTGATCGACGGCGCCGCCGGCCAGCGCGCGCGGGGCACCGCCGGACAGGGCGCGCTGCATCTGCGCCGCGGCCTCGGCGGCATCGCGGGCCAGCGGTTCGCTGCGCGGATCGCCCAGCGTGAACAGGCGGTCCGGCGCCACGTACTGCACGCCGCCGATGGCGCGCAGACGCGCTGGATACGCGGCGTCATCGGACTGCACCACGAAGGTCAGTAGCCCGGGCAGCGCGCGCGTCATGCGGCCACCCGCGGTGGCCTCGATCTGCTGCTGCAGAACCTGCGCGTTGCTGCCGCTGCGGCCCAGTACCAGATAGGAAGCGGCTTCGGCGCTGCCGGCGCCGGCCAGCGCCAGCAGCAGGCCGGCACAATGGAGTGTGCGGTTCATCGGTGATCCCTCGCGGAAAAGCAGCCCCTGCGGCGGAGCACGCTAGCGCGCGCCGCTGCGGATCCGGCAGCATTCGTGGCGCCCTGTTTCTCCGTCGCTACAGCCGCGCGGCCTGCTGTTTCAGCCCGGCTACACTCGCCATATGTACACCCAGTGCCCGCACTGTCTGAGCGTGTTCGTGCTGGAAGCGGCGCGTCTGGGCGCGGCGCACGGGCACGTACGCTGCGGTCACTGCGCGGCGCTGTTCGACGCCCTGCCCACGCTCTGCGACGAACTGCCGCCGGCACCGTTCGTGACGCTGCCGCGCCAGGACGGGTTGGCGCCGCCGCCGCAGCTCGACGCGCAGGTCGCCGCGCAGGAACCGGGCGATGCGATGCTGGCCGGCTGGGCGGCGGCGGACACCGCCGACACACCGGCGGCACAGGCTCCGCCCCCGGCACCGGCCGTGGACGCGGATCCGCAGGCCGATGTGCCGGCGGTGACCGCTGCCGCCGTCCCGGATGCGGCGCAGGCAGAACCCGCGGTATCCGACGGCGCCGCTTCGACGCCGGCAGCGGATGCGACGCCAGCGGGCGCACCCCCGCCCTCCCCGACCGCCGCCACGACCGCAGCGGATCCGGCCGCGGACTCCACCCCGGCCGCGCCGGCACCGGCGTTCGCGCACCGGCGCCGCAACGGCTGGACCGCCGCCGGCTGGGCGCTGGTTGGCCTGCTGCTGCTGACGCTGGGCGCGCAGTCGGTATGGATCGGTCGCGACGCGCTGCTGCGCCACGATGCGACGCGGCCGCTGCTGCTGGCGGCCTGCCGGCTGCTGCATCGGCCGGCCCCGCAGTTGAGCGATCCGGCACTGTTGCGGCTGCAGGCGCCGGACATCCGGCCGCGCCCCGGCCTGCCGGGCGTGCTGCTGATCAGTGCCACGCTGCACAACCGGGCGCCGTGGACGCAGCCCTACCCGCCGCTGGAGGTCACGCTCACGAACCTCACCGGCGCGCCGGTCGCCGCGCGCGTGTTCGCCCCCGCCAGCTATCTGCCCGACGCCGCATGGGCGGCGCACGGCCTGCCGCCGGGCGCACACGCGGCCATCAGCATCGCGGTACGCGACCCCGGCCGGCGCGCGGTGGCCTTCGCCATCCGGCCGCGCTGAGCCCTGCGCAGCGATGCGACGCACGCACACCCGGCACGCGGTCCTGACAGCGGCACGGCAGACGGGTAGACTGCATAGTCCGCGCTGCAGCGCGGCGATGGCGCCCGTCCGAGACGCCACTTCACGACCTGCCCCAGGGGTTGTCCGCCATGTCCGCCGCCATCCGCAAGCCCAGCCTCGCCACGTGCGATCACGGCGACAGCGCCCTCGCGCAGTGCGTGACCCAATTGGTGCGTCGCTATCTGCGCGATCTGGACGGCAACGCCGCGGGCGCCGATCTGCACAGCCTGGTGATGCACAGCGCCGAGGCGCCGCTGCTGCGCGAAGTGCTGGCCTGGCACCGCGGCAACCAGTCGCGTGCCGCGGCCACGCTGGGCATCAACCGCGCCACGCTGCGCAAGAAACTCAGCCAGCACGGGCTGGAATGAACGCACCGCGCCGCGGCGTGCTGCGGCACGCACACCGGCTGCATCCGTTTCCCCGCCACCCATGCGGCCGCGCCCGTGGCGCACCCGCCAGCCATCCCGCATCCCGGAGAACCCGATGTTCGACACCACGCTGGCGCCGGTGCGCCGCGCCCTGCTGAGCGTTTCCGACAAGCACGGCCTGATCGATCTGGCGCGCGCGCTGGACGCGCTGGGCATCGAGCTGGTCTCCACCGGCGGCAGCGCGCGCGCGCTGCGCGAGGCCGGCGTGCCGGTGCGGGAGGTGCGCGAACTCACCGGTTTCCCCGAGATCATGGGCGGCCGCGTCAAGACGCTGCATCCGCGTATCCATGGCGCACTGCTGGGCCGCCGCGGCGTGGACGATGCGGTGATGGTCGAATACGGCATCGCGCCGATCGATCTGCTGGTGGTCAACCTGTATCCCTTCGAACAGACCGTGGCGCGGCCCGACTGCGGGATGGACGAGGCCGTCGAGAACATCGACATCGGCGGGCCGGCCATGCTGCGCGCCGCGGCCAAGAACCATGCCCACGTGGCAGTGCTGGTCGATCCCGCCGATTACGCGCCGCTGATCGAGGCGCTGCGCGGCGAGGGCGGCACCACGTTGGCGCTGCGCCAGCGGCTGGCGGCCAAGGCGTACGCCCATACCGCGCGCTACGACGGGCTGATCGCCGACTGGCTGGGCATGCAGGTCGAGCAGGCGCACGGCGAGGCGTTCGCGTCCACCCTGCACCTGGCGCTGCGGCGCGCGCGCAGCCTGCGCTATGGCGAGAATCCGCACCAGGCCGGCGCGCTGTACCTGCAGGCGGACGTCCCCGGCGGCGTGGCCGCCACCGCGCGCGTACTGGGCGGCAAGGAACTCTCCTACAACAACATCGCCGACGCCGATGCCGCGCTGGAGTGCGTCAAGGCGTTCCGGCGCACGCCGGCCTGCGTGATCGTCAAACACGGCAACCCCTGCGGCGTGGCGCTGGGCACGGACATCTTCGAAGCCTACCGCGCCGCGTACGCCTGCGATCCCGCCTCGGCCTTCGGCGGCATCATCGCGTTCAACCAGCCGCTCGATGGCCCCACCGCGACCGCGATCCTGGCGCAGCAGTTCGTCGAGGTGGTGCTGGCGCCCGAGATCGGCGACGAGGCGCAGGCGGCGTTCGCCAGGAAGCCCAACGTGCGCGTGCTGGCGACCGGCGCCTGGCCCGAACAGGCACCGCCGGCACGTGAACTCAAACGCGTCGCCGGCGGCTATCTGGTGCAGGACGGCGATCGCGATACCCTCCTGTTGAGCGACCTGAAAGTGGTCAGCCGGCGCGTGCCCGACGCCGGCGAGCTGCGTGATCTGCTGTTCGCCTGGCACGTGGCCATGTACGTCAAATCCAACGCCATCGTGTACGCGCGCGGCGGCCGCACACTGGGCATCGGCGCCGGCCAGACCAGCCGCGTGACCAGCGCCCGGATCGCTGCGCTGAAGGCGCAGGAGGCCGGACTGGATCTGCACAGCGCGGTGCTGGCTTCGGACGCGTTCTTTCCCTTCCGCGACGGCATCGACGCGGCGGCGGCGGCGGGGCTGCAGGCGGTGATCCAGCCCGGCGGTTCGCTGCGCGACGCCGAGGTGATCGCCGCTGCGGACGAGCACGGCATGGCCATGGTGTTCACCGGCGTGCGCCATTTCCGGCACTGAGCCTGCGAGGGGTGCCCATGTCGGCCTGGATGATCTACGGCGCCAACGGCTACACCGGCACCCTGATCGCCGAAGCGGCCGTGGCCGCGGGCGAGCGGCCGCTGTTGGCCGGGCGCGATGGCGGGACGGTCGGCGCGCTGGCCCGGCGCCTGCAGCTCGAGCCGCGCGTGTTTCCGCTGCGCGGCCCACGTCCCGTCGCGGCCGGCCTCGAGGGCGTGGATCTGCTGCTGAACTGCGCCGGCCCCTTCGCGCAGACCTGCGCGCCGCTGCTGGAAGCCTGCCTGCGGACCGGCGCGCACTACCTGGACATCACCGGCGAAATCGGCGTGTTCGCGCACTGCCACGCGCAGCACGAACGTGCCCGCGATGCCGGCGTCACCGTGCTGCCCGGCGTGGGCTTCGACGTGGTGCCCACCGACTGCGTCGCGCTGATGCTCAAGCAACGGCTGCCGCGCGCCGATACCCTGGTGCTGGCCATCGAGGGCGAAGGCGGACTCAGCCGCGGTACCGCGCGCACCAGCCTGCAGGGCCTGCGCGAAGGCGGCCGCGTGCGCATCCGCGGCCGGCTGCAGCCGGTGCCGCTGGCGTGGAAGACGCGCACCTTCGAGCGCGACGGCATCGCCCGTACGGCCGTCACCATTCCGTGGGGCGACTTGTACACCGCGTGGGTGTCCACCGGCATTCCCGACATCGAAACCTATCTGGCGCTGCCGCCGCGCGCCATCCGCGGCATGCGGCGCATGCGCTGGCTGCGCCCGCTGCTGGCGCTGCCGCCGGTCCTGCGCCACCTCGACCGGCGCATCGCGCGGCGCGTCGTGCGCGGCCCCGACGCCGGAGTACGGGCAACCAGCCGCAGCTGGGTGTGGGGCGAGGCGCGCGATGCCGACGGCGGCCGCGCGCGCCTGCTGCTGCAGACGCCCAACGGCTACGCGCTCACCGCCAGCGCGGCGCTGTCCTGCGTGCAGCGCGTACGTGCGCAGGCGGTGGCGGCGGGCTATCGGACCCCCGCACAGCGGCTGGGTGCCGGTTTCGTGCTCGATCTGCCCGGCGTGCGTCTGCTCGAAGACACGGCGTGACTTGCGGCAGTCGGAGTGGTCGGCGCCGCATGCCAGACTGCGGCGCCAACCGCCCACCGGGTCAGCAACCGCCCATGAACGCGCCCGAGCGCCGCCCGCCGCGCGTGCCGCCGCTGCCCTGGCTGATCTTCGCCTCGCGCTGGCTGCAGTTGCCGCTGTACCTGGGCCTGATCGTGGCGCAGGCGATCTACGTCGTGCAGTTCCTGCGCGAACTGTGGCACCTCGTCGACAGCACGCTGCTGGGCGGCGGCGGCGGCGGCGGGCCCTACTCGCCCGAAGTGATGATCATGCTCACCATGCTGGGCCTGATCGACGTGGTGATGATCTCGAACCTGCTGATCATGGTGATCGTCGGCGGCTACGAGACCTTCGTCTCGCGGCTGCGCCTGCAGGGCCATCCCGACCAGCCGGAGTGGCTCAGCCACGTCAACGCCGCGGTACTGAAGGTGAAGCTGGCCACCGCCATCATCGGCATCAGCTCGATCCACCTGCTGGCCACCTTCATCAAGGCCGGCGAACTGGACGACCGGGTGATCCTGTGGCAGCTGCTGCTGCACCTGACCTTCGTGGTCTCGGCCGTGGCCATCGCCCTGATCGACCGCATCATGAGCCCGCCGACCGGCGCGGGTGCGCACGCCTGAGGACGGCGCACACCGGCGCAGGCCGGCGTGCCGCGGCCGATACAATCGACAGATGGATGTCCCGCATCTGCTCGACGCACTCAACCCGGCCCAGCGCGAGGCGGTCAGCGCGCCGCCCGGCCATCTGCTGGTGCTGGCCGGTGCCGGTTCCGGCAAGACCCGCGTGCTCACCCATCGCATCGGCTGGCTGGCCGAAGTCGAGCATGTGCCGCTGTGGGCCATCCTGGCGGTGACCTTCACCAACAAGGCCGCCGGCGAGATGCGCGGGCGCCTCGAAGCGCTGCTGGACGGACGCACGCAAGGCCTCAGCGTGGGCACTTTCCACGGCATCGCCCACCGCCTGCTGCGCCGGCACTGGCAGGAGGCGCGGCTGCCCGAACGGTTCCAGATCCTCGACGCCGACGACCAGCAGCGCCTGGTCAAGCGCGTCATGGCCGGGCTGGGCATCGACGAGGCGCGCTATCCACCGCGCCAGGCGGCCTGGCAGATCAACGCCTGGAAGGACGAAGGCAGGCGCCCGGACATGCTCGAGCACCGCGGTCACATGGCGACCCGCACCTTCATCGAGATCTACCGCGCCTACGAGGACGCCTGCCAGCGCGCCGGTCTGGTCGATTTCGCCGAACTGCTGCTGCGCGCGCACGAGCTGTTCCTGATGCAGCCGGCGCTGCTGGCGCACTATCGCGCGCACTGGCGTCATCTGCTGATCGACGAATTCCAGGACACCAACACCCTGCAGTACGCGTGGATCCGCGTGCTGGCGGGCGAGAGCGGGCAGGTGTTCGCGGTGGGTGACGACGACCAGGCCATCTACGGCTGGCGCGGCGCGCGGGTCGAGAACGTGCAGCACTTCCTGCGTGATTTCCCCGGCGCGCGCACGCTGCGGCTGGAGCAGAACTACCGCTCCAGCGCCACCATCCTGGCCGCCGCCAACGCGCTGATCGCGCACAACGGCGCGCGGCTGGGCAAGAAACTGTGGACCGCCGGGCCCGCGGGCGCACGCATCGCGTTGTACGCCGCCTACAACGAACAGGACGAGGCACGCTTCGTCGTGCAGCGCATCGCCGCGCATCTGCAGGGCGGCGGCGCGGCGGCCGACTGCGCCGTGCTGTACCGCTCCAACGCGCAGTCGCGCGTGCTGGAAGAAGCGCTGCTGGCGGCACGCATCGGCTACCGCGTCTACGGCGGACTGCGCTTTTTCGAACGCGCAGAAATCCGCGACGCCATGGCCTACCTGCGCCTGGCCGCCAGCCGCGACGACGATGCCGCTTTCGAGCGCGCGGTCAACATGCCGCCGCGCGGCATCGGCGAGCGCACGCTGGATGCGCTGCGCACGCAGGCACGTGCGGCGCGGCTGCCGCTGTGGCCGGCGGCCGAGCTGCTGCTGGAACAACGCGGACTGCCGGCGCGGGCCGCGGGGGCTTTGCGTGGATTCATGGATCTGGTCGCACGCATCGCCGCCGGCGCGCCGGAACGCACGGGCGGCCTCACCCTGCCCGAACACGTGCAGCAGATGCTGGCGCTCTCGGGACTGCGCGCGCACTACGAGCGCGACAGCCGCGGCAACGCCGAATCGCGCGTGGAGAACCTCGACGAACTGGTCAGCGTGGCCGCGCGCTTCGAGCCCGTCCCGGAGGACAGCGAAGCCGGCCTGGGCCTGCTGGCCAGCTTCCTGGGCCACGCGGCGCTGGAGGCCGGCGAAGCGCAGGGCGAGGCCGGCAGCGACAGCGTGCAGTTGATGACGCTGCACGCGGCCAAGGGCCTGGAGTTTCCGCTGGTGTTCCTGGTGGGCCTCGAGGAAGGACTGTTCCCCTCGCAGAAATCCATCGACGAGCCCGAGCGGCTGGAAGAAGAGCGGCGCCTTGCCTACGTGGGCATCACCCGCGCGCGCCATGCGCTCACCCTCAGCTACGCCGAATCGCGGCGCCTGCACGGCAGCGAGATGCTGGGCAGGCCCTCGCGCTTCCTGGCCGAATTGCCGGCGGCGCTGCTGGACGAAGTGCGCCCGCGCGTGCAGGTCAGCCGGCCCGTCTGGACGCCGCGCGCGGAGCCGATCGCGGCCGGGCCCGCGCTGCCCGCGCTGCGCCTGGGCCAGCGCGTACGGCACGCGCAGTTCGGCGAAGGCGTGGTCACCGCCGCCGAAGGTGGTGGTGCGCACACCCGCGTGCAGGTCAACTTCGAGCAGGCCGGCAGCAAATGGCTGGTGCTGGCCTACGCCGGGCTTACGCCCTGCTGAGCCCGCGGCGCGAGCGCGGCGGCGGGCGGGCGGGGGCCGGGCGGGCGAGTCCGGCGATTACGTGCGCAACCCGCGTCCGTGGTGCAGCAGGCGTTCCGCGGTCACGCCCAGGCCGACCAGCAAGGCCAGCATCACCGCGTAGGCGGGCCCCAGCGCGATGTCGCCGATGCCCAGCATGCCCTCGCGGAAGGCGCTGACCATGTACAGGATGGGGTTGGCGTGCGAGATCGCGCGCCAGGGCTCGGGCAGCTGGTCGATGGAATAGAACACGCCGCCGAGATACGTGAGCGGCGTCAGCACGAAGGTGGGCACCAGCGCGATGTCGTCGAACTTGCGCGCGAACATGGCGTTGATGAAGCCGGCCAGCGAGAAGATCGCCGTGGTCAGCACCACGCTGCTGATCGTCACCCAGATATTGACCATGTGCAGGCTGGTGAAAAACAGCGAGATGCCCAGCACGATCGCGCCCACCATCAGCCCGCGCAGCATCGCGCCGCCGATGTAGCCGGCCAGGATCACCCGCGGCGGCATCGGGCTGACCAGCATCTCCTCGACGTAGCGTCCGAACTTGGCGCCGAAGAACGAACTGGTGACGTTGCCGTAGCTGTTGACGATCACGCTCATCATCACCAGCCCCGGGGTGATGTACTGCATGTAGGTGAAGCCGTGCAGCATGCCGATGCGGCGGCCGATCAGCGTGCCGAAAATCAGGAAGTACAGCGTCATGGTGATGGCCGGCGGCATCAGGGTCTGGCCCCAGATGCGCAGGATGCGGATCACCTCGCGCCGGATCAGCGTGAGGAAGGCCACCCATTGCTCGCGCGCGTTCATGCCGCCTGCTCCGCGCCGTTGCCGGTGAGCCTGAGGAACAGCTCCTCCAGGCGGTTGGCCTTGGTGCGCATGGAACGCACGCGGATGCCCGCGCCGCTGAGCGCCGCGAACAGGGCGTTGAGGTCGCGCCCGCGGGGCAGTTCCACTTCGAGCGTCGCCTCGTCCACGCGCGCCAGGTGCAGACCGTCAACCTGCGGCACCGCCTGTTGCGTGCAGGGCGCGGCCAGGTCCAGCACGAAGGTCTCCACGTCCAGCTTGGCCAGCAACGCCCTCACCGTGGTGTGCTCGATGATGTGCCCGTGGTCGATGATGGCCACGTTGCGGCAGAGGTTTTCGGCTTCCTCGAGGTAGTGCGTGGTGAGGATGACGGTAACGCCCGCCTTGTTGATCTGGCGCACGAACTGCCACATCGAGCGACGGATCTCGATGTCGACCCCGGCGGTGGGTTCGTCCAGGATCAGCACGCGCGGCTCGTTCATCATGGCGCGCGCGATCATCAGCCGCCGCTTCATGCCGCCGGAGAGATTGCGGGCCGGCTCGAAGGCCTTGTCCCACAACCGCAGCTGGCCCAGGTACCGTTCGGCGCGCGCGCTGGCGATGCGGCGCGGGATGCCGTAGAAACCCGCCTCGTTGACGCAGATGTCGAAGGGCTTCTCGAACTGGTTGAGGTTGATCTCCTGCGGCACCACGCCCAGCAGCGCCATGGCGCGGCTGCGCTCGCGCTGCACGGACACGTCGAACACCCTGGCCTCGCCGCCGCTGGCGTTGACCAGCGAGGCGAGGATCCCGATCAGCGTGGACTTGCCGGCGCCGTTGGGCCCCAGCAGCGCGAACAGGTCGCCTGCCTCGACGCGCAGATCGATGCCTTTCAGAGCCTCGACGCCGTTGGGATAGGTTTTGCGCAGCGCACGCAGATCGAGCGCGGGAATCGCGTCCATGGGTGCTGACCGGGGGCGAGCGGCTAGTATATCGGCGCCCTGCCGGCAGCCCGTCGCGCCGGCACAGACGCTGCGATTCTCCCGCGGCAACCACGACACCCCGCCATGACCCAGCATTTCACCCTGCGCCTGGTGCAGAGCCGCATGCTCGCACCCGGCGTGCGCCACCTTGCCTTCGAGCGCGTCGACGGCGCGCCGTTCGCCTTCGTGCCCGGCCAGTTCCTGCAGATCCACTTCGCCTACACCGACGGCAAGCCCACCAAGCGCAGCTATTCGGTGGCCACGGTGGCGGCGCGGCAAGGCGAGGCGGTGCGGCGAATCGAAATCGCGGTCAGCTTCGTACCCGGCGGTGCCGCCAGCGCGCTGTTCGCGCATCTGGACGAGGGCGGCACGGTGGAGGCCAGCGGACCTTATGGCCGCTTCGTGCTGGGCGACGCCGACACCAACCGCCGCTATCTGCTGATCGCCACCGGCACCGGGGTGACGCCCTACCGCGCGATGCTGCCGCAGTTGACCGGGCTGATGCGCGCGCGCGATCTCGATGTGGTGCTGGTGTACGGCGCGCGCAGCGAGGCCGAGCTGCTGTACGGCGGGGAATTCGCGGCGTTCGCGGCGGCACACCCGCGCTTCCGCTTCATCCCCTGTTTCAGCCGCGGCGCACGCGCGCAGCCGGGTCCGCACGACCACCTGGGCTACGTGCAGACCGCGTTGCCGCGGCTGGCGCCCGATGCAGCGGGCGACATCGCCTACCTGTGCGGCAACCCCAACATGGTCGACGCCTGCTTTGAGGCGCTCAAGCAGGCGGGCGTACCGGTGCCGCACATCCGTCGCGAAAAGTACGTCTCCTCGCGCTGAATCCCGGCACCCGCGGCAAGTACCGGTGCGCAAAGGAAAATTGAACCGTCCGGTTTATACGGAATCGTACAGTTCGGTAAGGTGCCGGCAGCCGCCCGCCTAACATCGGGCTAACGGGTCCGGCTATACAGAGTCGAGGCTCCGTGAAGGCTGCGCACCGGTGCGCGCCCCGGCCCCGATTCCTGAGGATTCCGCCCATGCGATCGACCCGTCGCACCTTCACCCGTCTCGCCGCGCTGGGCCTCGCCGCCGCCTGCCTGCCCGCCTTCGCCTGCCTGCCGGTCAGCACCACGCTGCGTCCGGGCCAGATGCTGGACGGTGTGTTCGCGCACTGGGGCGTGACGCGCAGCGATGCATTCGTGTGGGGCCGCAAGGTCGCCGCGCGCATGCCGCTGAACACGCTGCGGCCGGGCGACCGCATCCGCGCCTGCCTGGTGCCGGTGCGTGGCGGACGCCACTTGGTAGGCGTGCGCATCGTGCACAAGGACCGCCATTTCCGCGATCTCGCGCTGGGTTGGGGCGTCGGCGGCGGTCCCGCCGCGCGCATGGCCTACGGCCCGCCCGGCCCGGGCGGCGTGCTGACCGCCACCGAAACCTCGCCGGTGGACGCGACCCCGGTCGCCAAGGCCGCCCCGCTGCTGCCGCAGGGCCGCCCCGAGGACATCAGCTTCATGCTGGCGCACTCGCTGACCCGCGAACTGGAAGCGCACCACTTCGATCCGGTCATGGCCACCGCGGTCGAGGACTGGCTGCACCAGGACGCCAACCTGCCGCGCATGCTGCCGCCGGGCACGCTGGTGGACGCGCTGTTCATCCGCCGCCCCGAGGTGGCCGAGCCCGACCTGGTGCGGCTGACGGTGTACGACGCCGGCCGCGAACATACGCTCTACCGCTACGTCGATGCCCGCGGCAACGCCGTGCTGGCCGACTCCGACGGCACCGGCCTGATGCCGATCAAGCTGCAGATGCCGCTGCCCTCGGCGCGGCTGACCTCCGGCTGGGGCTGGCGCATCAATCCGGTGCTGCACATCCCCGAGTTCCACAAGGGCGTGGACCTGGCGGCGCCGCTGGGCACGCCCATCCATGCCGTCGCCGCCGGCCGCGTGGACTTCATCGGCTGGCACGGCTATTACGGCAAGATGGTCGAACTGCGCAACGGCCCCGACCTGGTCACCCGCTACGGCCACATGTGGCGCTATGCGCGCGGCCTGCACGACGGCGAACGGGTGCATGCCGGCCAGGTGATCGGCTACGTCGGCAGCACCGGACTGTCCACCGGGCCGCACCTGTATCTGGAGCTGTGGGAGCACGGCAAGCGCATCGACCCGCTGCGCATCGAGGCGCGCACGGCGGCCGCGCTGCCCGAGGCCAACCCGGTCAAGCTGCTGCCCGAGGTGGTCACGCCGGTGAAGCTGGACGGCAGCGAACTGACGCACTTCCAGCAGTTCCGCGCGGCGCTGCAACGCGCACTCGACGGCGCTTCGTCGTCCTCGACGCCGGTGGCCGCCGCCGCGCTGGGTCCGCTGCCCTGAAGCCGCAGCGGCCGTTCGCGGCCGCGTGAACCGCGCGCGCCGGTCATCCCGCCCGCCCCCGCACCCGTGACGGCCCGCCCCGAGGCGGGCCGTTTCCGTTACGCCCGCAGCCGGCACGGCACCGCATGGATATGTTACTTTATAACGGTAACGACAGGATCCGCGCGCCATGTCCGCATGCCCCCGACCGGTACTCCGCAGCGTACTCGCCGCAGCCCTGCTGGGGCCTGCACCCGCCGCACTGCACGCCCAGGACCCCGGCGGCGCGGCACCGGACCCCAGCCAGGCCAGGCAACTGGCGACCGTCACGGTCAACGCGCAACTCGACCTCGCGCGCAACCAGCTCTCGCCATCCACCGGCAGCAGCCTGTACGTGTTCACCCGCCAGGCCATCGCGGGGATGCCCCTGGGCACGACCACGCCGCTGAACCAGGTGCTGCTGCAGGCGCCGGGCGTGGTGCAGGACTCCTTCGGCGAGCTCCACGTGCGTGGCGACCACGGCAACCTGCAGTACCGCATCGACGGCATTATCCTGCCAGAGAGCATCTCGGGTTTCGGCCAGACGCTGGACACCCGCATCATCAACAGCGTCAGCCTGCTCACCGGCGCGCTGCCGGCGCAGTACGGCCTGCGCAGCGCCGGCGTGATCAGCATCGACACGCGTTCCGGCGCCAGGCTGGGCAATGGCGGCAGCGTGGGCGTGACGGCGGGCAGCCGTGGCACCTTCGAGCCCGCGCTGAGCCTGCACGGCCACCAAGGGCGTTGGAGCTGGTTTTTCAGCGGCGATTACCTGAAGAACGACATCGGCATCGAGAACCCCACGCCGGCCAACAACGCCATCCACGACAAGACCTGGCAGGGCAGAGGTTTCGGTGAGCTGTCGTATCTGCTCGACGACGCCACGCGCATCAGCATGCTGGCCGGTGTCACCAACAACCGCTTCCAGATCCCCGACAACCCGGACCAGGCGCCGGCCTTCAGCCTTGCCGGCGTCACCGCCTACCCCTCCGCCGGCCTCAACGAGCGCCAACGCGAGCTGACCCGCTTCGCCATCGTCAGCCTGCAGGGCAAGCTGGGGACCACCGATTACCGGATCGCCAGCGGCCAGCGTTACAGCCAAGTCGATTTCAGCCCCGATGCCATCGGCGACCTGATCTACAACGGCGTCGCTTCCACAGTGGGCCGCAGCAACCGCGCCAGCACCCTGCAGGCGGACTTCGCCACCCCGCTGGGCAGCCGCAACACGCTGCGCTACGGCCTGTACGCCGACTTCCAGCGCGGCCTGCAGGACAACACCTCGCTGGTGTTCCCCGCGGATGCCAACGGCAACCAGACCAGCGATGTGCCGGTCAGCATCACCGACAACAACCGGCTGATCGCGCGCACCATCTCGGCCTACGTGCAGGACCAGTGGCACGCGAGCGATGCGCTGACCGTCAACGGCGGCCTGCGCTACGACCATATCGGCGGGTATCTGGATGAGAGCCAGATCAGCCCGCGCCTGGGCGCGGTATATCAGCTCGGCGATGCGTGGACGCTGCACGCCGGCTACGCGCGCTACTTCACGCTGCCGGCCACCGAGCTGATCGCCGCCACCGACATCGCGAAGTTCCAGGGCACCACCAACGCCCTGCCCACCGACGCCAACACCAACGTGCGCGCCATGCGCAGCAACTACTACGACGTCGGCGTGCAGTGGGCACCCGGTGACAACCTCACGCTGGGTCTGGACGCCTACCTGAGCCAGGCGTGCAACCTGCTCGACGAAGGTCAGTTCGGCAGCGCGCTGATCTTCTCCGACTTCAACTACCGCTACGGTCGCAACAAGGGCATCGAGTTCACCGCCAACTGGCAGCGCGGCCCGTTGCGCGCGTATTTCAACCTGGCCAGCAACAGCGCCAAGGGCAAGCGGGTGGCCTCGGGCCAGTACAACTTCGCGGCCGATGAGCTGGCCTTCATCGCCAGCCACTGGATCGCGCTGGACCACGCGCAGCGCTACACCTCATCGGGAGGTGCCAGCTACCGGTTCGGCGACGGCACCACGCTGAACGCCGACTATCTGTTCGGCACCGGATTGCGCGCCGGGTTCGCCAACACGCAGACACTGCCCGGATATTTCCAGCTCAATCTCGGCGCCGCGCGCAGCTTCGACGTGCCCGGGCTGGGCGTGATCCACACGCGCCTGGCGGTGATCAACGCGCTGGATCGCGTGTATGCGATCCGCGACGGCTCCGGCATCGGCGTGGGCGCGCCGCAATACGGGCCGCGCCGCGGCTATTACCTCGGCGTCAGCCGCGATTTCTGAGCTGCCGGCGCGCCGCAGTGACGGCCGCTCAATTGCCGGCGGCTTCGAGTCGGCGCAGGAACACGCGCATCTCTTTCGCCGCCTGCACGTCGCCGCGTGCTTCGGCGGTGGTGATTCCCCGCTGCCAGGCCGCCGCGGCGCCCGCGGCATCGCCGGCATCCAGGCGCGCGCACCCCAGCAGCTTCCACGCCGCGCTGTAGCCGGCGTCGAAGGCCAGCGCGCGCTCGAGCTCGGCGCAGGCCGCTGCGTGCCGGCCGGCGGCGGCCAGCACCTGGCCCAGCATCACCCGCAGCAGCGCACCGTCGCGTGGCCCGCCGCACTGCGCGCGCAGCGCGGCGATGCGGGCCTCGGGGTCAGTGCGGGACGGCATCGGCGGCACCCGGCACTACCAGTGCCGGACCGCTGGCGGGCGACGGCGTACGCCCGGCGCGCACGTCCGCCAGCACATGCGCCGGCCAGATCACCACCCACACACCACGGAAGCGCTGTGCATAGAGCGCGTGCAGCCGGGCCGCAGCGTCCAGCCGGTCGGGATAGGCCAGCACCCAGCCTTGCGGATGCGCAGCCAGCCAGCGGCCCAACTTCGCGCCATCGAGCAGTTCGGCAACGGGTTGTCGCAGACGGCCCAGGAAGTGGTACTGGCCCTCGTACACGCCGATGTTGGCGACCGGCGTGCCGCGCGCCTGCGCCTGCGCCAGCAGCCGGCTGATGCGGCGCAGGTCGTAGTCGCGCCACAGCGTTTGCGTGAACAGCGCGTTGGCCGCCACCACGCCCAGCAGCCCGGCCACGGCGATGCGGCGCAGTTCGCCGCGGCCGCGCAGCAGCAGCGCCCCCGCCAACACCAGGAACACCACGCCGAAACCGGCGCTGTGCACCGCCAGCGCACGCAGTGCGTAGTCGTGCGCCAGATCGCCACGCGCCGACAGCGCGGGCAACGCGAACAGCAGCAGCGCCAGCAGCAGACAGAACAGCGCCAGCGGCCAGGGCCCCAGCCGGGCGAGGCGCTCGCGCTCGGGATGCCGTTCGCGCTGGCGCGCCAGTGCGAAGGCCAGCAGCAGCACCAGACCGCCCAGCTCCGGCAGCGGGTAGTACGCCTGCTTGCCGCTGACCAGGGAGAACGCCACGAACACCGGCAGCAGCCAGGCCAGCAGGAACCGTTGCCCCGGTTCAAACGGGCGGCCCAGGCAGACCAGCGCGCTCCACGCACGCGGCCACAGCGAAAACGGAAACAGCAGCAGCGGCAGCAGCGGCAGATACCACCAGAACGGCCGCGCATGCGCGAAGGCGTCCACCACGCGCCCTGCCGTCTGACGGAACAACAGCATCTCGCGGTACACCGGCCCGCCCAGCCAGGCCGCCGGCAGTACCCACGCCAGCAGTATGACCGTCCCCGCCAGCACGGCCAGCACGCCGCGTCCGTACCAGGCGACGCGGTGCGCACGCGCCCACGGCTGCCACAGCGGCCCCAGCAGCCATACCAGGCCCACGTGCAGCAGCATCACCGGGCCCTTGGTCAGCAGGCCCAGTCCCAGCGCCAGCGCGAACAGGCCCATGCGCGGCGCCTCGCGGCGCAAACCCGGTGCCAGCGCCAGCAACGCCAGCAGCACCCATACCGCCAGCAGCCCGTCGTAGAGGATCTGCAGGTCGAACAGGAAGGCGTAGGTGAGTGCGCCCAGCATCCAGGGTGCGCTGCGCGCAATCCACGGCCGCTGCGGAAACAGCCGTCGCGCCAGCGCCTGCACCAGCACCAGTTGCGCCGCGCCGATCAGCACCAGCAGCAGACGCGGCCACAGATCGCCGACCCCGCCCACGGCCCAGCCGGCGAAGAACAGCCAGTAGAGCAGCGGTGCCTTGTCGGAATACGGCACGCCGTTGAGCATCGGCACGATCCAGCTGCCGTGCTGCCACATGTCCCAGGCCACACCCAGCGTGCGGGTGGAGTGCATGGGCATCGGCCCGTGCGCGAAGATCGCCAGCAGGGCCAGCAGCAGCCACAGTGGCAGCCAGGGCCACAGGGCGAGCAGGCGTTCGCGAAGACGGTAGTGGGGTTGCACGGACGGACTGCGGCGGATCGAAGCCCTCAGTGTAGCGGCGCCGACAGGCGCGCCGGCAGGTCCAGCCGGTCGGTGAACACACCGGCCACGTCCAGCGCCCGCAGCCGCCGCGCCGTGTCGATGCGGTTGACGGTGTAGACGCGCAGATCCAGCCCCGCGGCCGCCACCGCGCGCACGCGGGCCGGCGTGACCGCCCGCCAGTGCAGGTGCAGAGCCTGCGCGCCCAACCGCTGCGCGCGGCCGGGCAGATCGGCCTGCCAGTGCCGCGCCAGCAGGGCCAGCGGCAACAGGACGCCCCTGCGTCTGCACTGCGCCCGCGCGGCGCGCAAAGCGGCCGGCGCGAACGAGGACAGCAGCGGCGGCGGCAGGCGCGGATACCTGCGGCAGGCGCGCAGCACTTGCCGCGCCACCACGGTGCCCAGCCGCCGCACCCGCCCGCGCGCAGGCTTCATCTCGATGTTCAGCCACAGCCTCCGCGCGGCGGCCAGCGCCAGCACCTCGGCCAGCCGCGGCAGCGGTTCGCCGGCGCCGGCGAACCACGCGCCGGCCTCCAGCCGGCGCAACTGCATCCAGGTGCGGTGTGCGGCGACGCCGCGCCCGCGCACGGTGGTGCGCTCGAGACGGGCATCGTGCAGCAGGAACACCACGCCGTCGCGGCTGAGCTGCACGTCGCACTCGAAGGCGCGGAAGCCGGCAGCCAGCCCGGCGCGGAAAGCCGCCAGCGTGTTTTCGGGCGCTGCCACGCCCCCGCCGCGGTGCGCGATCCAGAACGCATCCAGGGCCATGTGCCCAGCATAACGCCGCGTGCGATGCGATCATGCGCGCGCCCACGTATGGCCATTGCGATGGACCCCATCCCCCTCTCCGCCTGCGTCATCACCTGCAACGAAGCCGACCGCATCGGCGACTGCCTGACCTCGCTGGCATTCTGCGAGGAGATCGTGGTGGTGGATTCCGGCTCCACGGACGCCACGCGCGAAATCGCGCGGCAGCACGGCGCGCGCGTGCTGCAGCGCGCCTTCGACGGCTACCGCACGCAGAAGGACTACGCGGTGCGCCAGGCCGCGCACGACTGGATCCTGTTCCTGGATGCCGATGAGCGCATCGGACCCGAACTGCGCGCCGGCATCGTGGCTGCACGCGCGGCCGGATTCGCCGCCGCGCACGGCTACCGCTTCGCGCGCGCCACGCGCTACTTCGGCGCCTACCTGCGCCACGGCAACGCCTATCCCGACCGCGTGCTGCGCCTGTTCGACCGTCGCCACGGCGGCTTCCGCGGCACGCGCGAGATCCACGAGCACGTCGAGGTGGACGGCGCGGTGCAGACCCTGCGCGGCGATCTGCTGCACGAGGCCTACCGCTCGCTGGACGACCAGCTGGCGCGCCATGCGCGTTATGCGCAGCGGATGGCCGAACACCTGCATGCACAGGGTCGCCGCGCGCGCGTGGTCAACCTGCTGCTCAACCCGGCCTGGCGTTTCCTGCGCGGCTATCTGCTGCGCGGAGGTTTTCTCGACGGCTGGCGCGGGCTCGTCTACGCCTGGGTCGAGGCCTGGTACGTGCGGCAGAAATTCATCCGCCTCTGGCTGCTGCAGCACGCGCCCCGCTGACGCGGGCGGCCCGCAACCGTATGCCAAGCGTAGTCCGCGGGCGCTTGCGCAGGGTGCGGGTGTGCGCCTAGCCTGCGCGCCGGCAAGGGAATCCAGGGAGGCCGCGTGCGCGGGAGACGCATTGCGCTGCTGCTCGCGGCGCCGCTGCTGGGTGTCGGCGGCGCGAGCGCCGCGCACGCAGCGGGGCCGGCGCCAGCGGTGACTGCCACGGCGGCCATGCCGGCGGTAACCGGAACCCCGCGCCCCGGCCGGCTCATGCTGCTGGCGCTGACCGCGCTCAGCCCCGCGCATCCGCATGCCGCGCGCCTGCGCGCGGTCGAACGGCTCACCGCGCTGGCCGACCACGGCAGTGCCTTCGCCGAATACGTCATCGGCTCGCTGTACATGTGGGGCCCGCAGCGGCCGCACGCCGTGCTGCCCTACAACGCCGCGCTAGCGCGCGAGTATCTCGCCAACGCCGCCATCCGCGGCGAGCTGTCCGGCATGGAGGCGCTGGCGCAGCTCGATCTGCAGACCGGACATCCGCTGCAGGCCATGATCTGGGCGCAGGTGCTGGTCTACTACCGCCACCGGCTGCGGCCGGCGCAGAAGCGCGTGGTGGGCTACCTGCCCGAACTGATCGCGCGCGCGCAGCGCGCGCTCGGCAGCACACAGGCGGCCAGGGTGCTGCCCGGCGTCAATGGCGTGCTGGTGCGTTACGGCCCGCGGATCGAGGCCGGCCTGCACCGGCGCTGGCCCGCACCGCCCGCCGACTGCGCGACACGGCGCATCGCACCGCAGGGCACCGTACCCGACTTCTTCAGGCCCGGCCGCTGGAAGCAAGCACCGCGCGCGGTCTCGCTGGTGATGATCTACGCCGTCGATCCCGCCGGCCGCATCGTCGATCACGCCATCCTCAACGTGCTGCCGGACTGGCACGTGCGTTACCAGATGCGCTATCCGCTGGCCGTCATCCGCTTCAATCCCGCGCCCGCCTGCCCCGGCCTGCGTCCGGTCATCCAGCCGATCCACTACATCGACCACCGCTACGTGATGCACTGGCATTGAACATGGCCAGAGGAGGCTTTCCGTGATCGGACGATTCATGCACCGCGTGCGGCGCGCACTGCCGGCCATCGCGCTGGCGGGGCTGGCCGTGGCGGCCGTGGCGGTACCACCCGCGCGGGCCGCGACGGACACGATGGCATCCGCGGACCACGCGGCCAAGGCCTTGCGCGACGCGGACCAGTTCGCGCTGATCAGCGACCGTGGCAGCGCGCACGCCTGCCAGGCGGGATTCGAATCACTGCGCCATGCCGCGCTGCAGGGCAAGGCCTCGGACCAGCTCACGCTGGGGGCGCTGTACCTGCACGGCCGCGACTGCGGCAGTTTCCATCTCGCGCGCGACGACGACAAGGCCGTGCTGTACCTGGCGCATGCCGCCATCCAGGGCCGCCTGCTGGCCATGCCCGCCCTGGCCGAACTGGAAGTGCGGTGCGGCCACGCGCTGCAGGCCAACGTCTGGGCGCTGGCGTATCTGCATTACGCAGTCCCCGCACAGCAGAACACCGGGTACCCCGCCTCGCTGCTGCACCGCACGCTGGGCATGCTGTCGCCAGCACAGGGCAAGCAGGTGCTGGCCGATGCCAATGCATTCATCCTGCGCTACAACGCCGGCATCGAGGCCGGCCTGCACCGGCAGATGCTGGCGCTGGCCCGGAAGCCCACGGCCTGCCGCCTGCGTCTCGTCGATGAGCATCACCGCGTGCACCTGCCGCAACCGTTTTCGCGGTTCCGGATCGGCCCCACGCAGCGTGCGCTGGTGCTGTATCTCGTTGCATTCGGCCGGGATGGCCACGTGCACAGGTTGGCGCCGGTATTCGCCGTGCCGCGCTGGCGCGATGCGCGGCGCCTGCGCACGATCCCGGAAAATCGTCGCGTCCAGCCGGCGCCGGCCTGCGGCCAGGCCCTGCGCTGGGCGTTGCTGCCTGTCGAATTGGACAATCAGCGCTATCGCATTACCGGCCGCGGCGGCAACGCGCACGCACATGGACCCTGACTCCGGTCTGCATCCACCCGCAAGCGTCCGCGCGATGCGGTGCAGGATTCACGCCGCCAGGCCACGGAACTGCAGCGCCTCGGCCAGATGCACGCGGCCGACGCAGGCAGCCCCGCCGTCCAGGTCGGCGATGGAGCGCGCCACGCGCAGGATGCGGTGGTATGCGCGCGCCGAGAGGCCCAGCTTCTCGACCGCCTGCGCCAGCAGCGTGCGCTCCGAGGCGCCCAGCGCGCAGTCGCGTTCCAGCTCGCGCACGCCGACCTCGGCGTTGGGGCGGCCGGCGCGGGCGTCGGCGTGCCGGCGCGCGGCCAGCACGCGCGTGCGCACGGTAGCGCTGTCCTCGTCGCGGAGACCGCGCGCGGCCAGCAGGTCGTCCAGCGCTACGCGCGGCACCTGCACCTGCAGGTCGATGCGGTCCAACAGCGGTCCGGAGAGGCGCGCCCGATAGCGGGCGATCTGATCCGGCGTGCAGCGGCAGCGGCCGCCGGGATCGCCGGCGTAACCGCAGGGGCATGGATTCATCGCCGCCACCAGTTGGAACTGTGCGGGAAACTCGACGCTGCGCGCGGCACGCGCGATGGCGATGCGTCCCGATTCCAGCGGCTCGCGCAGCACCTCCAGCACGTGGCGGTCGAACTCGGGCAGCTCGTCGAGGAACAGCACGCCGTGATGGGCCAGCGAGATCTCGCCCGGGCGCGGATGCGAGCCGCCGCCCACCAGTGCCACCGCCGATGCGGTGTGGTGGGGCGCGCGGAATGGCCGTTGGCGCCAGCGCGCCGGGTCAATGGCCAGACCCGCCACCGAATGCACTGCCAGCGTCTCCAGCGCGTCCATGGCCGGCAGCGGCGGCAGGATCCCGGGCAGGCGCTCGGCCAGCATGGTCTTGCCGGTGCCCGGAGGACCGCTGAGCAGCAGGTGGTGTCCCCCCACCGCGGCGATCTCCAGTGCGCGCCGCGCCTGCAACTGGCCGCGCACCTCGGCCAGATCGGGCACCGCGTCCAGGCCGCCCGCAGCCGGTGCCGCTGCGGGTGCGGCCAGCTCGCCGCGGCCGCACAGCCAGGCGCAGATTTCGGCCAGGCTGTCGGCCACGCGCACGTCCAGATCCTCGACCAGCGCCGCCTCGGCGGCGTTGCCGCGCGGCACCACGGCACTGCGTCCGATGGCACGCGCGCGCAGCAGCGCCGGCAGCACGCCCGGCACCGGGCGCAGCGCGCCGGTCAGCGCCAGTTCGCCGATGAACTCGCAGGTGTCCAGCTTGTGCCGGGGCACCTGGTGGCCGGCCGCCAGGATGCCCAGCGCGATGGCGAGGTCGTAGCGGCCGCCTTCCTTGGGCAGATCGGCCGGCGCCAGGTTCACCGTCACCCGCCGCGCGGGATATTCGAACTGCGTGGCCTGGATGGCCACGCGCACGCGGTCGCGCGCCTCGCGCACCGCCGCCTCGGGCAGACCGACGATGGAGGTGCCGGGCAGGCCGCCGGAGAGATGTACCTCGACCACCACCTGCGGCGCCGACACACCCTGCTGCGCGCGGGTGAGGGTGACCGCCAGGCTCACAGTGCGCTCCGGGGCGTGTCCGCCGTGCACCGGAGCGCGGCGGCAGGACGGCGGCGCGGCTCAGCCGGGTGTGCCGCCGCCGGTATGCTGTTCCAGTTCGGCCAGACGCTGTTCCAGCTCGGCCAGTTGCGCGCGCGTGCGCGCCAGTACGTTGCGCTGGGCGTCGAACTCCTCGCGCGTGACCAGCTCCAGCCGGGCCAGCCCGGCCTGCAGCACGGCCCGCGCGTTGGCCGCGAAATCCTCGCGGGCCTGCTGCAGATCGGCCGGCAGCAGACTGGCCAGACGTTGGGCGATGCCATCGATGCTCGCGTTGTCCCACATGCGGGTATCCTCGTTGGGGGCCAGTGTGCGCCCCGGCGGCGGGGTGCGGCCATCGGCGGCGCTTGCGGCGTGCCGTGGGTATTGTCCTACAGCGCACGGCGGGCGATGGCACAATCGCCGCGGGCCCACCGGAACGCCGCCATGAAGCTGGTCACCGCGATCATCAAGCCGTTCAAGCTCGACGACGTGCGCGAAGCACTGGCCGAAGTCGGCGTGCAGGGCATCACCGTCACCGAGGTCAAGGGATTCGGCCGCCAGAAAGGCCACACCGAGCTGTACCGCGGCGCCGAGTACGTGGTGGATTTCCTGCCCAAGATCAAGCTCGAGGTGGCGGTGACCGATGATCTGGTCGAGCGCGTCACCGAGGCCATCCTGAACAGCGCGCGCACCGGCAAGATCGGCGACGGCAAGATCTTCGTTAGTGCGCTGCAGCAGGTGATCCGCATCCGCACCGGCGAGCTGGATGGCGACGCGCTGTAGCCGGCGTGGCCGGCCACGATCCCGCGGCCGCATGCGCCACCGTGGTACCGCGCCCCGGTGCCATTGGGATCCACCGATCCAATGGACCGATCGGGAGGCGCGCTGGCAGGCATCCCTGATCAGTTTGCGAAACCGGGCATCCTGCCGCCTGACTCAAAGCGGCTGCATGCAAGCAAACGGGCGGCGGCCAGGCCGCGCCACCTTGGTCGCGACCAGCACTTGCGTGCTCGTCGCGGCGGCACATCCTCATGTGCCGGAGCGGTTTTGCAAACCGCTCTCTTGTGACAGAACACGGATGAGATGGGTGCGCGGGCCCGTGCAGGCGTGGACACGGCGGACGGTCGATACACTGTGGCACGCGCCGCTCCCACGGATCCGATTCTGAGATGAACCACCCCGCGCTTCGCTCCAGCGGCTTCAAAACCCTCTTCCTGCGCCGGCTGAAGGTGCTGGGCGCACTGGTGGCCATGCTGCTGCTGGCGCTGGGCGCGACCTACCTGTTCGCGCCGCAGTGGCTGCTGCGTGCGGGCTACACGCTGCAGGCATGGCAGGCCGATCTGCACAGCCGCAGCGTCGAGGTCGACGGTGCGCGCTGGGTGTATTACGAAGGCGGCCGCGGGCCGACGCTGGTGCTGCTGCACGGCTTCGGCGGCACACGGCAGAACTGGGTGCCCGCGGCGAAATACCTGGCACGCGGTTTCCGCGTGATCCTTCCCGACCTGCCGGGTTACGGCAGTTCTTCGCCGGTGCCGGCCAGCGAGGGCGGCATCCATGGCGAAGCGCGGCTGCTGGCGGGTTTCGTGCAGGCGCTGGGACTGCAGCATTTCGGCCTGGTAGGGCATTCCATGGGCGGAGCCATCGCAGGCGTGTATGCCGCTGCGCATCCGCAACGGGTGTTCGGTCTGGCGCTGGTGGACTCGGCGGGACTGCCGTTTCCGCCCAACGCCTTTGCGCGCATGGTGATGGCAGGGCAGGATCCGTTCGTGTTCGATGACCGCGCCGGCCTGCGCGCGCTGTTGAAGTTGGTGTTCCTGCATCCGCCCCGGCTGTGGCCGCGTTTCGAGGATGCGCTGGTGGCCCAGAACCGCTCGCGCCATGCCTTTCTCGAAGGCGTGTTCGCGCGGCTGCGTACGCCGCGGGATGCCACCGCGCTGGTGCCGGTGCTGCCCCGCCTGACCATGCCGGTGCTGGGCCTGTGGTGCAGAAACGACCAGGTGATTCCGCCCAGCGCCATGGATGCGCTGCGCAAGGGCCTCAGCGCGACGCCGCAGATCGCCATGACGCAGCTGGACGGCTGCAATCACATGCCCAACCTCGAGCAGCCCCGGGAGACGGCGCAGGTGCTGACGCAGTTCTATCTGCTGCCGGCCACCGGCGGCTGAGCGCGGTTTCAGCGGCTGGCCACCACATCGGGCGCTGGCGCGCGCTGCAGCATGGCGATGCGCCAGGCGCCGTCCTCGCTGCGCAGATCCAGGGTCAGCGTGCCGCGGTACCGCGCCGGCTCACGCGCATCGATCGCCAGCACCTGGGCCTCGTAGCGCAGTACCAGCGTGGCCTGCGCCCCGCTGTAGCGCTGCACGCGCACGCTCTCGATATGCACACTGCGCGCGCGGGTGGCGGCGAACAGGCGCGCATAGCTCGCGCGCAGCGTGGCGTAGTTCTGCCCGCCTGCCCGCACATCCGGGGTGAACAGGCGCATGAATGCGGTGATCTCGCCCTGCGCGTAGCGTGCGGAGAACGTGCGCAGCAGCCCGGCGATGCCGGCCGCATCCCGCGTCGGTGCCGGCACTGCCGGTGCCGGGGCGGCGGTCCCGAAGCTCCCGGCTTCGACAGGCGCCGGCGGCACGCCGATACCGGTCCGATCGCCCGCCTGCGCCCGCGCGGCTGCCGCCCCGGGGCGCGGCGGCGGCATGCGCGCAACCATGGCGGCGGCAGGCCCCGGAGGCGCCGTGATGCCCGCGCCCCGGGGCGGCGCCATGTCCGCGACCCCCCGTGCGGGCGGGTGCGGCAGCACCGGCCCGAACACGAACCGGTAGGGACGTGCGGGCAGCGGCACGCCGACAGACAGCGTGGAGGCTCGCGGCAGACCCACGCGCGGAACGACGGCGCGCACCGGCATGGGCGGCGGCAGGGACGGCGGCGCGGCGGCCGCTGCTGCCCGCGGTTGGGAGGGTACGACGGGGCCCGGCGCCGCGACCCGACCCGGGTGCCAGCCGCGCGAGAGCGCCAGCAGCGCGACCGCCAGTGCGACGGCGATCAGCGCCAGCACGATGCGGCGCCCGGCAGGCGCATGGGCATGGCGCAGCGCCGGTGCCGGCGCCATCGCGTCACCATGCAGGCGCGCGGCGGCGCGCCGTACCTGCGCCCAGTGCACCGCGCGCAGCGCATCGCCCGCAGGGGCGGGCGCCAGCCAGCGCTGCAGCTGCTGCAGACGGTGGTGCAGCGCGTCGGGGTCGCTGTGCGGCGCCAGGCCCAGCGTGCGCCAGGGGTCCGCACCGGGCACGAACAGCACCTGTTCGAGATAGAACGGCAGAGCCGCGGTCAGTTGCGCCGGTGGCAACTGCAGCACCGCGGCCACTTCGGCACCGGTACGCGGTTCGAGCACGCACTCGATGAGCAGATCGAAATCGGCTGCGGGCAGCGGCTCGCGGCGCACCTCACCGGCGCGCGCCGGCTGCGCGTACAGCGCCAGCGCCCGCCGCAGCGCCGCCGCGGTGCCCGTGTCCAGCGCACGCGCACCCGGCGGCGGCGTGATCCGCGGGGACGGCGCCCGAAGAAACGCGAGCGGCAGCGGCAGAGCGCGTGCGTTCATGTCTGTGCGGCCAGCGGGGCCGGATCTGCAGACTAATCCGTCGCCGGCGCGGCGGCCAGTACATCGGGATGGCTGGTGCATCCCGGTGACAGGTGTTCAGGCCGGGGTCGCGTCGCCGATCAGGCGCGACAGCTCCAGCTTGAGCTGGGCGCCGTGGCAGCGCAGCCATCCGCGCTGGGCCTCGAAGTCGGTATCCAGCGCCGACACCTGCGCCCAGAAGCGCGCGCTGTGGTTGCGCACGCGCAGGTGTGCCAGCTCGTGGGCCAGCACGTAATGCGCCACCGCGGGCGGCGCCAGCGCCAGCGCCAGATCCAGGGTGATGCAGTCGCGCGTGTCCAGGCTGCCCCACAGGCTCTTCAGCGGGCGCACCTTCAATGCGGTGGGCGCCAGCCCCAGACGCGGCACCAGACGGTTCAGCGCGCGCGCGGCGTCGCGACGCAGCTCGGCTTCCAGAAAACCGCGCAGCAGGCGCTGCGCCAGCAGCAGCGGCCGTGCGCTGTGCGCGGGCAACTGCAGCTGTACGCCGTCGCTGCCCTGCAGCAGCGCGGGAAAGCGGCCCTCGCGCCAGCGCAGGTGCAGGCTGAGGCCGCGCAACGGCAACTGGTCGGGCTGGCCCACGCGCAGGCTGCGCGGTGCCGGCCGCACCTGCAGCTCGTCGAGCTTGCGGCGCAGCCAGGCGGCATGCTGGCGCACGAAGCGCCGCGCCTGCGCCAACGGCGTACCGGGTGGCCAGGTCAGGCGCGCGCCGCCGGCATCCACGCTCAGGCGCAGCCGGCGTGCGCGCGGATGCACGGTGCGGCGCAGGCGCAGCATGCCCGCGTCGGTGTCCACCTCGAACCAGTCCTGCAGCACTGCCGGCATCGCGCTCTCCGCGCTCCGGCGCAGGCTCAGGCGTCCTGCGGCCGGGGCAAGCCGAACCACCCGTCCAGTTTCGCGAACAGACGGCGGAGTTCAAGTGCCATCAACGCCAGCCGCGCATCCAGCTCGGCCGCGGCCGATTCCGGCTGCTGCGCGTCCAGCTCCACCTGCACCGTATCGAGGAACTTCAGCCTGCGCAGCACCAGGTCTTCGCCCAGCACGAAACCGATGCGGCCGTCGAACACCAGCCCCAGTTGTGCCGCCTGCTTGCCGGCGCGCAGGTGCTCCCGCACCTCGTCGGCATCCAGCACCTGGCGCCGGCAGCGCGCGATGGCGCCGGTATTGCCTCCGGCCTCGCGCAGCTCGCATTCGTCGCCCAGTTCGAGGCCTTCGGGCAGGCGCTTGCCGGTGAGCCACTCGGTCATCACCAGCCGCGGCGCGCGTTCCGGCGCCAGCGGCAGCGCCGGAAAGCTGCCCAGCGCCTGGCGCAGGCCGCCGAGGACGCTTTCGGCGGCCTTGCGGCTGGCGGTATCCAGCACCGCCCAGCCCTGCGTGATGTCGAGATAGCCGGCCAGGCGCGTGGGCCGCGCGAAGGCACGCGGCAGCAGTTCGTCGAGCAGTTCCTGCTTCATGCGTCTGCGCTCGCGCCCGCCCACCGGCCGGCCCACTTCCTCGGCGCGCGCCTGGATGCGCCGGTCCAGCTCGGCATGGACCACCGCCGCCGGCAGCAGCTTGTCCTCGGTGCCGGCGCTGAACAGCACGCAGCCCTGCACGTTGTGGGTCAGCGCGCCTTGCGTCCGGCCCAGCGGCGGCACGAAGCCGCGCGTGGACAGCTCGAGCGGCCCGCAGGGGCGCAGACGATGGCCATCCAGCGCGGTTTCCAGATCGCCCAGCGTGGCGGCCACGGCCGGTGAAAAGCGGAACAGCGTGAGGTTGCGGAAGAACATGCGGAATCCGTCGGGATGCGGCGGCCGGCGGCCGCGGAAAGGGTGCCGCGCTCAGGCGGCGCTGTCGGCCGGCTGCGGCGCGCCGGACAGCCAGGCGTGCGCGTCCGGCGCGCCGCCGCGTGCGCCCAGTGCGGCGAAGTCGAACAGCGCGCGGTCGGCCAGTTGCGAGGGCGCCACGCTGCCCAGCGCGCGGAAGATCGTCTCCAGCCGGCCCGGGTGTTGGCGTTCCCAGGCCGCCATCATCTGCCGCACCTGTCCGCGCTGCAGATTCTCCTGCGCGCCGCACAGCGTGCAGGGAACGAGGGGAAACGCACGCGCCTCGGCGTAGGCGGCGATCTCGTCCTCGGCCACGTACGCCAGCGGGCGGATCACGATGTGGCGGCCGTCGTCCGAACGCAGCTTGGGCGGCATCGCCTTGAGACTGGCGTGGAAGAACAGGTTGAGGAAGAACGTGGCGATGATGTCGTCGCGGTGGTGGCCCAGCGCGATCTTGGTGAAGCCGGCCTCGGCCGCGTAGCGGTACAGCGCGCCGCGGCGCAGGCGCGAGCACAGCCCGCACTGCGTCCTCCCTTCCGGCACCACGCGCTTGACCACGCCGTAGGTGTCCTGCTCGAGGATGCGGTAGGGCACGCCGCGCGCGGCCAGGTATCCGGGCAGCACGTGCGCGGGGAAGCCCGGCTGCTTCTGGTCGAGGTTGACGGCCTCGATCTCGAAGCGCACCGGCGCTGCGCGCTGCAGCGACAGCAGCACGTCCAGCAGCGTGTGCGAGTCCTTGCCGCCGGAGAGGCACACCATCACCCGGTCGCCGTCCTCGATCATGTTGAAATCGGCGATGGCCTGGCCCGCCTGGTGGCGCAGGCGCTTGGCCAAGCGCTGGGTTTCGTGCTCGCGTTTGCGCGGATCGGCGGACATGGGGGCGGGGGCTGCGGCAGGCCGCGCATTCTAGCCGGTGACCGGCCGTGCCCGGGCCGCCGGCGGCGTACACTGCACCGGCAGGCCCATGCGCTACGACGACCCTTCCAGCATCGCGCGCGAGCTGATCGCGCTGCGCACCGAGCACCGCGACCTGGACCAGCTGATCGCGCGTCTGCAGCGCGATCCGCAGGCCGACCAGTTCGCGCTCGCGCGCATGAAAAAGCGCAAGCTCAAGCTCAAGGACATGATCGGCTATCTGGAGAACAAGCTGATCCCCGACCTCGACGCCTGAACGGCGCGGCGCGTTCAGTCGCGCGACAGTCCGGCCCGCTGCAGCGCGTCCAGGTAGCGCGGCCACAGGGTAGCGTAGTCGCGACCCAGCCGCGCCAGCGTGTCCCAGCCGAAGATGCCGGTGGCATGGCCGTCGTCGAAGCGCAGCAGCACGCCGTACTGGCCCACCGGTTCGATGGCGCTGACGCCGACGTTGCGCTTGCCGGCCACCAGCACCTGCCCACCGGGGCCGTGTCCCTGCACCTCGGCGCTGGGTGAATGCGTGCGCAGGTACTCCAGCGGCAGCTCGAAACGGGTGCCGTCGTCCCAGCGCACGACCAGCACGCGCTCGGCGCGGCGCAGGCACAGCTCGGCCGGCGGCCGCATCAATGCAGGCTGCCGAAGCCCGGCCCGTCGCGCTGGATCGGCGGCGCGGCGCCGGCCACCTCGGCCAGCGCCAGGCCGTACGGCTCGCGGAAACTCACCGTGGACACCTCGGACCAGGCGAAGAACGAGGGCTCGGTCAGCCACTCGGCGTCGGGCGAGAGTTCCTGCAGGTTGAAACCGTCGTCCTCGAGGTCGAGCAGGCGCCCGATGTAACAGACCTCGGACTCCTCCTCGGTGTCCACATGGACGCCGATCACCGGGCCCTGCCGGCCGGCCGCCTCCACCACCTGCCCGATGTCGTCCAGCGGAAAGCCCTGCGGACGCGGCACCTCCACCCCGCGCAGCGCCAGCGCGCGGGTGATGAAACCGGCGTGCTCCTCCGGCGCCTCCAGTTCGGTCAGGTCGCGGTGGCGCATGGCGTACAGGCCATCGAAGCCCAGCGTGTCGCCCACCACCGAAAGCAGGAAATATTCGCGGCCGATGCCGGCCACGTAGCCGCAGAAGCTTCCGTGCTCGAGGTTGCCGCGCCAGATGCGCACCAGTTCGCCCCTGGCATGCGCCTCGCGCAGACGCGCGCGGAAGCCCGGGGTCTTGAGGGGAATGATGATGCCCATGGGGATCGGTACAGCCGGATGAACGGGAAGACGGGCGCGTCCGCAGACGCGCGTGGACGGGGATCCGCGGGTGGATCAGGGTAACAGCGAACGCCGCCGCCAGCGTTCACAGGATGTAACGGGAGAGATCCTCGTCGGCCACCAGGCCGGCCAGGTTGCCATCGACATATTCGGTGTCGATCACGTATTTTTCGCCGGATTTGTCAGCAGCTTCAAAGGAGATCGACTCCAACAACCGCTCCATCACGGTGGCCAGCCGGCGCGCGCCGATGTTTTCGGTGCGGGCGTTGATCTGCCAGGCCAGCTCGGCCAGGCGGCGTACCCCGTCCGCGGTGAACTGCAGATCCACCCCCTCGGTAGCCAGCAGCTCGCGGTATTGCACGGTCAGGGCGTGGCGCGGCTCGGTGAGGATGCGCTCGAAATCGGCGGCAGTGAGCGCCTCCAGTTCGACGCGGATGGGTAGCCGCCCCTGCAACTCGGGGATCAGGTCCGAGGGCTTGGCCAGCGAGAACGCGCCGGAGGCGATGAACAGCACGTGGTCGGTGCGCACCGCGCCGTATTTGGTGGACACCGTGGTGCCCTCCACCAGCGGCAGCAGGTCGCGCTGCACGCCCTCGCGGCTGACCCCGGGCGTGGGCCCGCCGGCGCCGCCGCGCTGGGCGATCTTGTCGATCTCGTCCAGGAACACGATGCCCTGCTGCTCGGCCGCCTGCACCGCCTGCTGGCGCAGTTCGTCCTCGTTGAGCAGCTTGCCGGCCTCCTCCTCGACCAGCAGCCGCCGCGCCTCGCCCACCGGCAGGCGGCGTGGCTGCGGGCGCGCGCGTCCCAGCGACTGGAACATCTGCTGCAACTGCTGGCCCATCTCTTCCATGCCGGGCGGAGTGAGGATTTCGGCGTGGCTGGTGCCCGGCGCCAGCTCCAGCTCGATCTCGCGCGTGTCCAGCGCGCCCTCGCGCAGCTGCTTGCGCAGCTTCTGGCGGGTGTCGCCATCGGCCGCCGCGACACCGGACTGCGCCTCCCAGCCGCCGCGGCGCGGCAGCAGGGCGTCGAGCAGGCGTTCTTCGGCGGCGTCCTCGGCGCGGCTCTGCACGCGCCCGGCGGCCTGCACGCGCACCAGCTTGTAGGCCACGTCCACCAGATCGCGCACGATCGACTCGACGTCCTTGCCCACGTAGCCCACCTCGGTGAACTTGGTGGCCTCGATCTTCAGGAACGGCGCGTTGGCCAGGCCGGCCAGGCGCCGCGCGATCTCGGTCTTGCCGACGCCGGTGGGCCCGATCATCAGGATGTTCTTGGGCGTCACCTCCTCGCGCAGCTCGGCCGGCAGTTGCATGCGGCGCCAGCGGTTGCGCAGCGCGATGGCCACCGCGCGCTTGGCCGCGGCCTGGCCGATGATGTGCTTGTCGAGGGCGTTGACGATCTCGCGGGGGGTCAGTTGCGACATGGCAATGGGCTGCGGTTGAGGTTCCGGCGCGCGCCGTGGCGGCAGACGCGGTCTGGGTGCGGGGGACGACGGAGCGGGGCGCCTACCCCAGCTCCTCGAGAGTGACGTTGCCGTTGGTGTAGATGCAGATCTGAGCGGCGATGGCCAGCGCCTGTTCGGCCACGCGGCGGACGTCGAGATCGGTGCTGGCCAGCAGCGCGCGCGCCGCCGCCAGCGCATAGGGCCCGCCGGAGCCGATGGCGATCAGGCCGTCCTCGGGCTCGATCACGTCGCCGTTGCCCGAGATCAGCAGCGAGGCCTCGGTGTCGGCCACCGCCAGCAGCGCCTCCAGTCGGCCCAGCCGGCGTTCGGTACGCCAGTCCTTGGCCAGCTCCACCGCGGCCCGGGTGAGGTTGCCGTTGTGGCGGGTGAGCTTGTCCTCGAACAGTTCGAACAGGGTGAACGCGTCGGCGGTGGCGCCGGCGAAACCCGCCAGCACGCGGCCGTTGCCCAGCCGGCGCACCTTGCGCGCATTGGCCTTCATCACCGTGTTGCCCAGCGTGACCTGGCCGTCACCGGCCATCACCACCCTCCCTTCGCGGCGCACGCTGACGATGGTGGTGGCGTGGAAATGCTCCATGGCGGCTCCCGGGCGGCGGCAGAACTGCGATATTGAGCCGTGCGGACGCGATGCAAGCCCGGCCCGCGGCGCGCGCTAAAATGCGCGCTTCGCTCCCCCGGAAGCCGCCATGTCCACCATCGCCCCCGCAACCCAGGCGCGCATCGAGGCGCTGCTCAGGCAGCACCACGTGGTGCTGTTCATGAAAGGCACCCGCCAGCAGCCCATGTGCGGCTTCTCCGCCGCCGCCAGCAACGTGCTCAACGAGCTGCTGCCCGACTACCACACCGTCAACGTGCTGGAGGACATGGAGCTGCGCGAGGGCATCAAGCAGTTCGGCAACTGGCCCACCATCCCGCAGCTCTACATCGGGGGCGAACTGGTCGGCGGTGCCGACATCATCCGCCAGATGTACGCCAGCGGCGAGCTGCAGCAAGCGCTGGGCCTGCCGCCGCCCGACCGCACGCCGCCGGCGATCACCGTCACCGACAAGGCCGTCGAGGCCATCCGCGCCGGCATGGCCGAAAGCCCCGGCATGGCCCTGCACCTGGAAATCGGCCCCGACCACAAGGCCGGATTCCAGCTCGCCCCGGCCGGCGCCGACGACATCGTTTCCGTGGCCAACGGCCTCGAGATCCACCTCGACCCGGCCAGCGCACAGCGCGCGCGCGGCATCATCATCGACTGGGTGGAAACCGTGCAGGGCGCCGGTCTCAGCCTCAGCTACCCGGGCAGCGCCGGCGCTTGAGCGCCCGCCTGCCCTGCCGCCGGACCGGCGCCGCCGCAGGCCGCGGCGCGAACCGTGCCCCGCGGCAACCACGGGGCCGCCGAGGCCGGCGGCACACGGAGCGCAGCAGTTTGTGGGCCTATAGCTCAATCGGTTAGAGCAGGGGACTCATAATCCCTTGGTTCCAGGTTCGAGTCCTGGTGGGCCCAGATCGACGCGATCCGATGCACACAGATGCGCGGTCGTGTGGTGGATGCCATCAGGTATCCGCCAAGGGGCGTCCACGGCAGCCCAGTTGGCCTGTTAGCGCCGACGGAAGCTTGGCATGGCGTGGCCGATGGCTCTCACTCGGCCGCCGTCAGGAGCCCGTAGACCTCTGGCCTGCGGTCGCGGAAGAACTGCCAGCGGTTGCGAATCTCCTGCACCATGCCCATGTCCATGTCGTGCACCAGCAGCTCGTCCTTGTCGCGGCTGGCAATGGCTTCAATCTGACCCCGCGGATTGACGAAGTAGCTCTGGCCGTAAAACTCGCCGATGTCCCAGGGCAGCTCCCGGCCGACGCGGTTGATCGCGCCGATCCAGCAGCCGTTGGCGGCCGCCGATGCCGGCTGCTCGAGCTTCCACAGGTATTCGGACAGACCCGCGACCGTCGCCGACGGATTGACGATGTACTCCGCGCCGTTCAGTGCCAGCGCACGCCAGCCCTCGGGGAAATGGCGGTCGTAGCAGATGTACACGCCGAGCTTGCAGTAGCGCGTCTTGAACACCGGCCAGTTCGAGGCGCCCGGCTTGAAGAAGAACTTCTCCCAGAATCCCGCCACTTGCGGAATGTGGGTCTTGCGGTACTTGCCGAGATAGCTGCCGTCGGCGTCGATCACCGCCGCGGTGTTGTAGTAGACGCCGGCCACGGGACCGGCCTCGTAGATCGGCACCACGATGACCATCCGGTATTTCTTCGCGTAGGCCTGCATCTCCTCGGTGGTCGGCCCCGGTATCGACTCGGCGGCCGCGTACCACTTGACGTCCTGACTGGGACAGAAATACGGCTGTGTGAATACCTCCTGGAAGCAAAGCACCTGAACGCCCTGCGCGCCCGCCTGCTCGATGAGCGGGCGGTGTGCTGCCAGCATGGCCTCGCGGATCGCCGCCGGCGATTCGGCCGTGTCCGCCTTCAGCGCCATCTGTATCAGGCCACCACGCAGCTTTGCCATTGTTCATCTCCCGGAGTGATATGTCTTCGCAACCTCGTCCGCCGCCCACAGCAGAACTCCCCGGCGGCTCTCGTCCGCGCAGTCCTCAGCGCATCACGGCCGTCGGCTTCGCCAGTTTCGCCTTGCGGTCGAGGGCGGCGAATACCGGGCCGAAGGGCGGACGCTTCAGATACCGTCCGGCGCCGCGCTCGGCGCGCAGCTCCCCGCGGGCATAGACCACCTTGCCCCGGCTCACGGTGTACATCGGCACGCCGGTCACGCTGCGGCCCTCGAATACGTTGTAGTCGACGCGCGAATGCTGCGTCTTCACCGACAGCGTGCGCGTCGCGTTCGGATCCCAGAGAACCAGATCGGCGTCGGCCCCGGGAGCGACGACCCCCTTGCGCGGATACAGATTGAAGATCCTCGCCGCGTTCGTCGAGGTGACCGCGACGAACTCCCCGGGTGTCAGCCGCCCGCTGTTCACGCCCATCTCCCACAGCACCATCATCCGTTCCTCGATGCCGCCGCAGCCGTTGGGGATCTTGCGGAAATCCTGCAGACCGGCCGCTTTCTGCTCCGCGCAGAACACGCAGTGGTCGGTCGCGGTGGTCTGCAGGCTCCCGGACTGCAGCGCGTTCCACAGCACCTCCTGGTTCCGCTTGTCCCGGAACGGCGGGCTCATCACGTGCGCGGCCGCCGCCGTGATATCCGGGTTGCGGTACACGCTCTCATCGATCACCAGATGCCCGGCCAGAGCCTCGCCGAACACCCGCTGGCCGCGCGCGCGCGCGCGCGCGATGGCTTCGGCGGACTCCGCGCACGACACGTGCACGACGTAGAGCGGCACGTTGAGCACATTGGCGATGGCGATCGCACGCTGCGCCGCCTCGCCTTCCACGGCCGGCGGACGGGACAGCGGATGGCCCTCGGGGCCCCGGATGCCCCGCTCGAAGATCTGCTTCTGCAGCTGAAAGACCAGCTCGCCGTTCTCGGCGTGCACCGTGGGCATCGCCCCGAGCTCGAGCGCGCGCGAGAAGCTGTTCACCAGCGTCTCGTCGTCCGCCATGATGGCGTTCTTGTACGCCATGAAGTGCTTGAAGCTGTTCACGCCCTCTTGGCGCACCAGCGTGCCCATGTCGGCATGGACCTGTTCGGACCACCACGTGACGGCGACATGAAAGCCGTAATCGGCCGCCGCCTTCTCCGCCCAGCCGCGCCATTTCTGGTAGGCGGCGAGCAGCGGCTCCTTCGGATCGGGAATGACGAAATCGATGATGGAGGTCGTTCCGCCGGCCAGCCCCGCGGCCGTGCCGCTGTAGAAGTCATCGGCCGCCACCGTGCCCATGAAGGGCAGCTGCATGTGGGTGTGCGGATCGATGCCGCCCGGCATGGCGAGCAGGCCGCCGGCGTCCACCACCTCGGCGCCCGCCGGCGCCGCGAGGTCTTCCCCCACCGCGGCGATGAGGCCGTCCGCACACAAAACGTCGGCACGCCGGGCGTAATCGGCATTGACCACCGTTGCGCCACGAATCAGTAATGCACCCATCGCCGCCTACCTCCGCACATCATCAACACGTCAATGACGAACCGCCGCCGGCTCTGCGCCGCTCGCACCCCGCCGTCAAAGTCATGGTCTGTGGCCGCACTCAATGATTCGACGGGAAACTGAACGCGGTCCCCTCACGGCTGCTGGCCGACGGCCAGCGCTGCGTGATCGTCTTTCGCCGGGTGTAGAAGCGCACCGCGTCCGGACCATACGCATGCAGGTCACCGAACAGCGAGCGCTTCCAGCCTCCGAAGGAATGGTAGGCCACGGGCACCGGCAGCGGCACGTTGACCCCGACCATGCCGACCTGGATCTCGCTGCTGAAATGCCGCGCCATCTCCCCGTCGCGAGTGAAGATGCAGGTGCCGTTGCCGTAGGGATGGGCATCGATCAGCGCCATCGCATCACCGAGGGTCGGGACGCGCACCACGCACAGCACCGGTCCGAAGATCTCTTCCCGGTAGATCACCATGTCGGGCTCGACGTGATCGAACAGGCACGGACCCAGGAAAAAGCCGTGCGGACGGTCGGGCACGGCGAGCGTGCGCCCGTCCACCACCAGTTCCGCGCCCTCGGCCACGCCCCGATCGATGTAGCCGCGCACCTTGTCCAGCTGCTCCCGGGTGACGAGCGGCCCCATGTCGCAGTGGCTGTCGGTGCCGGCGCAGGTCTTGATCCGCGCCATCTCCGCCTTCAGGCCCGTCACGAGCGCCGTCGCGGTGTCCTCCCCGACCGCCACCGCGACGGAGATCGCCATGCAGCGCTCGCCGCAGGTGCCGAACGCGGCACCGATGAGCGAGCGCACGCTCCCCGGCAGATCCGCATCCGGCATGACCACCGCGTGATTCTTGGCGCCGCCGAGGGCCTGCACGCGCTTGCCCTGCGCGCAGCCGCGCGCATGGACGTACTCGGCGATCGGCGTCGAGCCGACAAAACTCACCGCCTGCACCCGCGAGTCCGCGAGCAGCGCATCGACCGCCTCCTTGTCCCCGTTCACCACGTTGAGCACGCCCGCGGGCAGACCCGCCTTGTGTGCGAGTTCAGCCACGCAGAGCGCCGCGCTCGGATCCCGCTCGGAGGGCTTGAGGACGAAGGTGTTGCCGCAGGCGACCGCCATGGGCCACATCCACAGCGGCACCATGGCGGGGAAATTGAACGGCGTGATGCCGGCGCACACCCCGAGCGGCTGGAACTCGCTCCATGTGTCGATGCCAGGAGCGACGCTGCAGCTGTGCTCGCCTTTGAGCAGCTGCGGCACATACGTTGCGAACTCGACGTTCTCGATGCCCCGCTGCAACTCGCCCAGGCTGTCGGCGAGGGACTTGCCCTGCTCGGCTGTCACCAGGGCGCAGATGCGCTCCTTGTTGTCCTCGAGCAGGTTCTGCAGCCGGGCCAATACGCGCGCGCGCTTTGCCGGCGCGGTCGCGCGCCACGCCGGGAACGCCTCCCGGGCGGCGCTGATGGCGGCCCTCACGGTGTCCGTGTCCGCCATGAGAACCTGCCGGGCCACTTCGCCGCTCGCGGGGTCATAGACCGGCGCCGTGCGGCTGCCGCCGGCGCAGCGGCGGCCCGCAATCAGATGTTCCACCGTGTGCGCCGCGTCGCGCGCGGCGGCCGGTTTGAGTGAGAGTGTAGATGCCATGGTTTCAGCCGGTGTGGTTGAGCGTTTCGCCTAAAGCATCGACCAGACGGTCGAGTTCAGCCGGGGTGCTGATGAACGGCGGCGCCAGCTGGATCGTGGCACCGCCGTAGCGTACGTAGAAGCCCTTCTCGAACATCGCCATCGCCACTTCGTACGGCCGGCGCGCAGGCTCCCCAGGCATGGCCTCCAGCGTGAACCCCGCAGCCAGCCCGTAGTTGCGGATGTCCAGGACATGCCGGGCGCCGCGCAGCCCGTGCACGGCGTTCTCGAAGTACGGCGCGAGCTTGTGCACCCGCTCGGGCACGTGCTCGCGCTCGAGCAGATCGAGCGTGGCAATGCCGGCCGCGCAGGCCACAGGGTGCGCCGAGTAGGTATAGCCGTGGGGCAGTTCGAGGAGGTACTCATGGCCGCCCGCGTTCATGAATGCATTGTAAATTTCCTTCTTCACCACGACGCCGCTCAGAGGTTGCGTGCCGTTGGTGCTCTGTTTGGCGAAGGTGAGCAGATCCGGCGTGACACCGAAGGCTTGCGCGCCCGTCCAGGCGCCGCAGCGCCCGAAACCGGTGATCACCTCATCGAAGATCAGCAGAATATTGTGCTCGCTGCAGATCTCGCGCAGCCGGGCCAGATAACCGCGCGGGGGAATGATGACGCCGGCAGACCCGGAGAACGGCTCGACAATTACCGCGGCGATGGTCGAGGCGTCATGCAGCTTGATCAGGCTGAGGAGCGAGTCGGCGAGTTCGGCGCCCCCCGTGGTCGGCTCGCCGCGGAAGAAAGAGCCGGCCGGGGGCTGCAGGTCCGGGAGGTGATCCGATTCGATGCCCTGACCGAAGAGCTTGCGGTTGGCGACTATGCCGCCCACCGAAATGCCGCCGAAATTGACGCCGTGATAGCCCTGCATGCGCCCGATCAGCCGCGTCTTGCCTCCCTGTCCCCTGACGTGCCAATACGCGCGGGCAATCTTCAAAGAGGTGTCCACGGCATCCGAACCCGACCCGCCGCAGAACATTACGTGATCGAGGCCCGCGGGCATGTGCGCGACGATCCGGTTGGCGAGCTCGAACGACAGCGGATGTCCGAACTGGAACGCCGGTGCGTAATCGAGCCTCGCGATCTGACGGCTCACCGCCTCGACGATCTCCTGGCGCGCGTGACCGAGACCCGTGCACCACAGCCCCGAGAGGCCGTCGAAGATCTTGCGCCCGCGCATGTCGGTGTAATACGCGCCCGCGGCCTCAGCGAACAGGCGCGGCGCGGCCTTGAACTGCCGGTTCGCCGTGAACGGCATCCAGTGCGCTTCAAGCCGTGCGGCCTCCGCGGACGGCGCGTTCTCGCGAAGAGTTGCTTGGGGATTTGCCATCGCTTGTACTCCAGATGCCCTAGACGCCAACATGCTCACAGCATGCACAGAGTCGCCGCCGCGTTCAGTTTGCAAACTCTGCAAACCCGGTTGCGAAGCCGCGTCTCGCGCGGCCTCATGACAATCCGCAGCCGCGCAGGATGAGCGATACGACGTGCTGCGTAGCCCTCGCCTGCGCCGCGCGGTCGAGGCTTGCGCGGCCGAGCACGGCGCAGATCTGCACTTCGAAGTCCGCGTACGTCTGGGTCGCCGCCCAGATCGTGAAGAAGAGGTGGATGCTGTCGACCGGCGCCATGCGTCC